>NZ_LRIB01000039.1:0-224915 GCF_001758715.1 Janthinobacterium sp. HH104
ACAAAGCGTTGTGTTTGTCAGCTGCGAAGAAGGAAGAGTATGAAGCATTTCAGCACAATCGTCAACTCCTTCTTTTTCTCTACTTTACTCAGCATTTGCATGCGTCGTTCAGCGAGGGGGCAAATTATAGCCCTGCCTCACATTCCCCGCAAGCGCTATTTACCGCCCCTCACCGCCCAGCAAGCCTTGCCTTCACTTCAAGCGCCTTTTTGTGCAGCCTGTCGCAATCGGCTGGCGTAGTTCGTGGTCTTTAGGCACAGTGGCAACATCAGACTCTGACGCTACGCAACAAGCGGTTAAACTTGCCCGCTGCGTTGATTAACTCTTGTACTTGAAAGTGCCCCCATGCTTCCGATTTCCAGCCTGCCCGAATTGTTGAAAACCATCCTCGCTTGGTTGCAACGGGCATTCGACGCGACGACGACCTGGGTCACCCAACTGTCCTGGTGGAAATTCTTCCTGTTCGCTGCACTGGCCCTGATCGCCGGTTCCATTTTGCAAGATGAATTGTTCTCGTCCGGCCCGGACGAAGAAGTTGTCATCAAGTCGCATAAACGCAGCAGCAAGGGCTCGGGCGAAACCAATATCCTGATCGACGATACGGGCATCCATTTCAATCCCCGCAACAGCAAGAACCGGCGCAGCAGCGCGGCCGATGCAGCCAGCGATCCGGCCGACGCCGCCGAGGCGGACGCGCAAGTCAGTGCCGTGCCGCCGGCACCGCCTGAACCGCCGGCCGCCCCCGCCAAACCCAGCTATCCGGTGACCACCAATGCATCGGGCGAAGAAGTCCATATTGAATTGCCGCCGCAA
The DNA here is from genome assembly GCF_001758715.1 of Janthinobacterium sp. HH104. NCBI lineage: Bacteria > Pseudomonadati > Pseudomonadota > Betaproteobacteria > Burkholderiales > Oxalobacteraceae > Janthinobacterium > Janthinobacterium sp. HH104. The sequence goes on from NZ_LRIB01000039.1 coordinate 814, forward strand.
ATCGGCGAAGAGCTGTCAAATGCCATCGAAGAAGCCGTCGATGATGCGGCTGAACAAAAAGTGTCGCGTTATCACCAGCAAGCCTCGACCTGGTTCAAGAGCTTTGTCTCCTTGCTGGTGTTGGCCCTGTTCGCCATGAAAGCCCTGGTCGGCGGCAAGAAACGCGCGGAAGCGGAAACCGTCACGGCGAACGAAGCGGCCGAGCGCGAATCCATGCAGCGCCAGCTCAGCGAAGCGAAGATGCAGATGATGCAGGCGCAAGTCGAGCCGCACTTCCTGTTCAACACGCTTGCCTCCGTCGAACACCTGATCCAGGTTGATCCGCCGCGCGCGGCCAAGATGCAGCGCAGCCTGATTCAATATCTGCGCGCCGTGCTGCCGCAAATGCGCGACAACGCCCTTATTACCAACCTGGGCCGTGAAGCGGACATGGTGCAAGCGTATTTGAACCTGCTGAAAATGCGCATGGAAGAACGCCTGACCGTCGATTTCCAGATTCCCGATGGCCTGCGCAGCGCCGCCTTCCCGCCCATGATGCTGCAATCGATGGTGGAAAATGCCATCAAGCACGGCCTGGAAGTCAAACCGGAAGGCGGTACCCTGCGCATCGTGGCCGAAGTGGCGCACAGCAAGCTGCGCGTGACGGTCACCGATGACGGCCTGGGCTTTGGCGTGGTGCCCAGCGATGGCACGGGCCTCGGTTTGCCCACCATCCGCGAGCGTTTGAAACTGCTGCATGGCGACCAGGGCAGCTTGACCATTACGCCAAATCAACCGTCCGGCGTGTGCGCCGTGATCGAAGTGCCCTATCAATTGTCCAAATAAGACAGAGTAGTTGATAAAAACGCTAAATCATTGAATAATCAATCTTCGCCCGTTCACACTTGAGACTTATGCCTACCGCTATTATTGCCGACGACGAAAGACTGATGCGCGACCAGCTGCGCCTGCGCCTGGGCCAGGCCTGGCCTGAACTGGAAATCATCGGCGAAGCCAAGAATGGCGACGAAGCGATCGAACTGGTGGAGCAACTCAAGCCCGACTTTGCCTTCCTCGATATCCGCATGCCGGGCAAGACGGGCATGGAAGCGGCGCAAGTGATCGGCAGCAAGACGCATATCGTCTTCGTCACGGCCTATGACAGCCACGCCGTCGAAGCCTTCGAACGGGGCGCCGTCGATTACGTGCTCAAGCCGCCCGAGCACGAGCGCTTGCTGGTGACGGTGGAGCGCCTGAAAACGCACTTGAACAAGCCGGCCCTGGACGTCAACAGCAGCGTCACGGCCATGCTGTCGCAGCTGGCGGAAAAAATCACGGCCAAGCCCACGTATTTGCAATGGATACAGGCCAGCATCGGCCAGGACTTGCGCATGATTCCCGTGGAAGAGATCCTGTTCTTCCGTTCGGACGAGAAATACACGTGCGTGCAGACAGCCAAGTACGAGGCGCTGATCCGCAAACCCGTGCGCGACCTGGCTGAAGAGCTCGATCCTTCGCTGTTCTGGCAAATCCACCGCGCCACCCTCGTCAATGTGAATGCCATCGAAGGCGTGACGCGCGACATCCGCGGCCGCCACCTGGTCCTCATCAAAGGTAAGTCCGACAAGCTCGAAGTGAGCCGCAGCTTCCTGCACCTGTTCAAGCAAATGTAAGTCTCCGCCGCCCGGTCCAGGCCGGCGCGGCGCATGCCTCTCTTCTGCCCCCTTTCTGCGCCACATCAAACCACGCCGCGCCAGCAGGCATAGGCTATATCAAGTCCCGCCCGTCATTCCTGCACTGCCTGCCTTCGCCCACGTTCGCAAGGAGACCCCAATGCCCGACCGAGGCAGTCCCGCGCTGCTGCGCATCTTGCCGCTGGGTATGGCGGCGGCGCTTTTGCTGTGCCTGTTTCCTCCACTGAAAGCCCGCCGGCAACAGCAGGCGCGCGGCCAGGCCATCATCGACAGCGCCAGCGACGCCATCATCAGTATCGACAGCCGGCAAATCATCCTGCATGCGAACGCGGCGGCGGCCAGATTGTTCGACGACACGCCGGCCGCCATGTGCGGCATGCCCCTGGGCCACTACATCCTGCGCGACTTGCGTACCCTCGGCAGCCTGGGCACGCACGATGGCGATCCGCCGTTTGACGACATCAGCCTGGAGCTGCGCCTGACGGGCCGGCGCGCCACCGACTACACCTTGACGGGAAGGCGCAGCGATGGCGCCATGTTTCCCCTCGAAGGCTCGCTCTCGTCCATGCAGGAAGATGGCCAGAGCGTGTTTACCATCATCGTGCGCGACATCAGCGCGCGCCAGCAGATGCATGAACAGCTGGCCCGCTCCTTTTCGCAATTGCGTGAATTGTCGAGCGCGCTGCAAACCATCCGCGAAGAAGAACGCAAGCATATTGCGCGCGAACTGCATGATGACTTGGGGCAATTGCTCGCCACCTTGCGCGTCGACCTGACCCTCGTGCGCCAGCACACGGACACCACCGCCTCCCTGCAAGCGTTGCTGCACAGCATGGACGGCTTGCTGGTAACGGCCATCACTTCGCTGCGGCGCATCGCCAGCAACCTGCGTCCGCGCGCGCTCGATGAAGGGGGATTGTATTTTGCGCTACAAAAACTGCGCCACGACTTCTTGTTGCGCCGCGCCATCCATTTCGACTTGCTGGCCGACGAAGCCGACCTCGTGCTTGACGACGCGCGCAGCACGGCCATCTACCGCATCGTGCAGGAAGCGTTGACGAATATCGCGCGCCATGCCGAGGCCAGCCACATCACCATCGCCCTGCACCGCATCGATTCCTCGCTGGCGATCACCATCCAGGATGATGGCCGCGGCATTGCCGAACACGACCTGGAAAAAGCCACGGCACTTGGCTTGCTGGGCATGCGTGAACGGGTATGGGGCTTGAATGGCAATATCCATATCGGTACCGATAGCGAACTGGGCGGCACGCGCATCGAAATCTCGCTGCCCATGCATGCCGAGGCGGCCGCCGCGGCGATGCAATAAAAAAGGCGCCCGCAGGCGCCTTTGCTTCATCACATCGAATGATGCTTAGAATTTGTGTGCCAGACCGATCTGGTACGAAGTCAGCGACTTGACGCGCTCGCGGCCAGCGTAAGCGTACACATCGGTGCGCTTCGACAGGTGGTAGTCGTAACCAACGCCGAATTCCTTGATGGTGTCCTGATCCTTGAACTTGTTGTTGCTTTGCTCTTGCTTGCCGTACGACACTTTGGCATCGCCACCGCCAACCGTGTAGTTCAGGCCGATCAGGTAGGACTTGAATTCGCCAGTCGTGGCAACCTTGGTGTCGCCTTTCGAATAGGCCGCCGTGATCTTCGCTGGGCCGAATTTATAGCCGCCACCGATGGACCACAGGTCAGGCTTGGCAGCCGTTGCCGTCGCTTGCACGGCTTTTTCGTAGCCGGCGTGCAAGCTGATCGGGCCATTGTCGTAGGTTGCCAGGCCGATCACGCCTGCGTCAGCGCTGTTGACTTCGCTCAGCACGTATTGCAGGCTGCCCACGAAACCGTCAAAGCTTGGGCTGTTGTAGGTCACGGCATTGTTGACGCGCGACGTGCCGACGCCCGAACGCAGCAGGGTTTCATTGTTCTTGCCGACCACGCCGTAGGTGTTGAATGGGTCGACGCGGGCGATGGTGCCATCGACCAGGTTCTTGGTGCGGCCCAGGATGGCGGTACCGAAAGCGCCTTTCAAGCCCACGTAGGCTTGACGGTCGAACAACACGCCTTTTTGCGCGCCGGTGTCAGCCAGGAATTCACTTTCCAGGTTGAAAATTGCGGACAGGCCGCCACCCAGATCTTCCGTACCCTTGAAACCGAGGCGCGAAGCATTGTTTTCGCGTTGTACCGTCGGCTGGCCAGTGGTCTTGGCAATACCGAGGTCAACCAGGCCGTACACGGTGACGTTCGATTGTGCTTGTGCCGTAGCTGCTGCGAAGGTGCCGATGATCAATGCTGCCAGAGTAATTTTTTTCACTTGAGATTCTCTACATTAGGTTGGACAAGAGTGGTGCTGCTTAGCTGCTGAACCGAATCATGCCCACCAAATACTTCAACAATATGACATCGACAAGATGTTGCTTTTTGGCACAACGTCATGTCAGATAAAAACAACAGACGAAAAAAAACCGCCCGGAGGCGGTTCCTGCGGCAACAGCTTACTTCAGACGGCAGCTCAGCAGCCAGTAGTATTCCAGGCGCTTCATGCGGATTTCGCGGGCCGAGTGGGCAAACTTCTTGCGCAGGTGGCTATCCGATGGGAAATTCTTCAGTACTTCATAGCGCTCGCCCGCGTCCGTCGTGCGGAACTGGTGGGTGTTGCCTTCCAGGTCGGTACGCGCGATCACGGTGCTGCTGCCATCGACATAGGAATTGTCGATCAGCACCAGCAGAATGTCCTTGCCCAGCTTGCTGCGCAATTGCTTCAGGTATTTGTCCTGGTCTTCGCGCTTGACGTGCGACCACCAGAAACCGGCGAACACGGCCGTAAACTTGCCCAGCAAGTCATCGGGCAAGTTGAAGGCGTCGAGCTTGGCGAAACTGACGTTCTCGGGCAAGCCGCGCGATTGGGCCAGCGCCAGCATTTCATCGTTGATATCGGTGGCCAGCACGGAGTCGGCCGACTCGGCCACCACTTCCGTCCAGTAGCCGGTGCCGCAAGCCAGCTCCAGCACGGTGTGGCCTTCCAGCACGTCGGCGACCTTGTCGCGCAACACTTCCAGGTCTTCCTGGCGTTCGGGCTTGTCATAGACGCGCTCGTACTGCTGCGCGATGGTGGCGTAATATTTGGCAAGCTGATCGGTAATCATTGTTTCTTCTCTTCTTAAATAATCTTGGCCAGGCAACTCGCCCGGCCGATTTCATGCATTGTTTATAGTTCGTAGTGCTCTTTATCACCGCTCATCGCCTGCTCGATGAGCTTGCGGTTCAGGGTCGGTGTCAGCAACTCGATAAAGGTATAGATATAGCTGCGCAAATACGCGCCCTGCTTGACGGCCACGCGCGACACATTCATGCCGAACAGATGGCCGACAGGGATGGCGCGCAAGCCTTTGTCGCGCTCGGCATCGAAGGCCATACCCGCTATGATACCAATCCCCATGCCCAACTCGACATAAGTCTTGATGACGTCCGCATCGATGGCTTCCAGCAAGATGTCCGGTTTCAGGCCGCGCAGCACGAAAGCGTGGTCGATCTTGTTGCGTCCGGCGAATGCGCTGTCATAGGTAATCAGGGGGAAAGCGGCGATTTCTTCCAGGGTCACGGACTTCGACTTGAGCAGCGGATGGTCGACGGGCACCACCACCACGTGCTCCCATTGATAGCATGGCAAGGTAATCAAGCCATCGATGGCGGCGATCGATTCCGTGGCGATGGCCAGGTCCGCCTGGTCGCGCTGCACCATCTCGGCGATCTGGCGAGGATTGCCTTGCAGTAAAGATAATCTGACCTTCGGGAACTTCAGCATGAAGGCTTGCACGACCTTGGGCAAGGTGTAGCGCGCCTGCGTGTGCGTGGTGGCAATCGTAAAGCTGCCGCTGTCCTGCGCCGCGAATTCCTTGCCGATGCGCTTCATGCTGTCGATTTCCTGCATGATCAGCTCGACCGACTCGAGCACCAGGCGGCCCGGCTCCGTCAAGCCGCGGATGCGCTTGCCATGGCGCGTGAAAATATCCACGCCCAGCTCTTCCTCCAGCTCGATGATGGCTTTCGATACGCCAGGTTGCGACGTGAATAGGGCCTTGGCGGCGTCCGTCAGGTTGTAATTCTGCCGGACCGCTTCGCGCACGAAGCGCAGTTGATGGAGATTCATTGCTGGTTTGCCCTAGATTGCCGTGATTTGCCGAGTTTCCGCCCCACCCATGATTTTGCGTTCATGCATATACGCATATCGCATATAAGCAAATGCGTACTTAGTAGTTTGGAATAAACACTAAGTTTATTACTATTGCGGGTACTTTGGGGGTGCAAGCATGACTTTGTCTTATATAGTCTCAGGATTTGCCGTAGGATTACTCGTAGGAATGACTGGCGTGGGCGGCGGCTCGCTGATGACGCCGCTGTTAACCCTGCTGTTTGGCGTGCCGCCTTCCGTGGCCGTGGGCACCGACCTGGCGTTCGCCTCGATCACCAAGAGCGCCGGCACCCTGACGCACCGCCTGCGCGGCACCATCCGCTGGGATATCGTCAAGCGCCTGTGCATCGGTGCCCTGCCCGCCGCCGTCCTCGCGACCCTGGCGCTCAAATCGTTCGGCACCCTGTCGCCGGAAATCGGCCAGATCATCCGCTACTCGATCGCCGGCTCCGTGCTGCTGACCGTCGTGGCACTGATTTTCAAGGGCCGCATGCTGGCCTGGATCAATGCGCACCCCGAGAAACAATTACAAGGCAATAAGCTTGCCGCTGCGACCATTATTGCCGGCGCCGTGCTGGGCGTGCTGGTGACGGTCTCGTCCATCGGCGCCGGCGCCATCGGCGCGACCCTGCTGGTGATGCTGTATCCACGCATGAGCTCGGCCGAAGTGGCGGGCACCGATATCGCCTATGCCGTGCCTCTGACGGCCATCGCCGCCCTGGGCCACTGGTGGCTCGGCTCCATCCACTGGGAATTGCTGGCCTCCTTGCTGGTCGGCTCCCTGCCCGGCATTACGCTCGGTTCCTGGGTCGCCCGCTCCGTGCCGGAAAAGTTTTTAAGAGTGCTGCTGGCGATGACCTTGACCGGCGTGGCAGTGAAGCTAATCTATTAATGACCGAACAAGTGACAAGAGCAGTATCAAGAACATAATCCCAGGCAATCTTCCAGCACCCCGGCTTTTTTAGGAATTGATATGTACCATTACGATCAGTACGACCACCTCATCATCAAAGAACGCATCGCCCAGTACCGAGACCAGGTTGCGCGCCGTATCGCCAATGAACTGACGGAAGAGGAATTCATTCCGCTGCGCCTGCAAAACGGCCTGTACATGCAACGCCACGCCTACATGCTGCGTATCGCCGTGCCGTACGGCTTGCTGTCGGCCAAGCAGATGCGCATGTTCGCGCACATCGCGCGCAAGTACGACCGCGGCTATGGCCACTTCACGACGCGCCAGAACATCCAGTTCAACTGGATCGAGCTGGAGCAGACTCCCGATATCCTGACGGACCTCGCTTCCGTGGAAATGCACGCGATCCAGACGTCGGGCAACTGTATCCGTAATACAACATCGGACCCGTTCGCCGGCGTCGCGGCCGATGAAATCATCGATCCGCGCCCGTACGCGGAAGTATTGCGCCAGTGGAGCACCTTCCACCCCGAGTTCATCGCCCTGCCGCGTAAATTCAAGGTCGCCATCAATGGCGCCGAGGAAGACCGCGCCGCCATCGCCGTGCACGACATCGGCTTGACGGCCGTGCGCAACGAAGCCGGCGAAGTGGGCTTCAAGGTCATGGCCGGCGGCGGCATGGGCCGCACGCCGATTTTGGGCAGCGTCGTGCGCGACTTCCTGCCGTGGCAGCATTTGCTGACGTATATCCAGGCGATCATGCGCGTGTACAACTTGCACGGCCGCCGCGACAACAAATACAAGGCGCGCATCAAGATTTTGCTGAAAGCCATCGGCGTGGAAGAATTCACGCGCCAGGTGGAGGCCGAGTGGGTCGACTTGAAAGACGGTCCGGAAACCCTGACGGCCGAGGAAATGCAGCGCGTGGCGGACTTCTTCAATCCACCCGCCTACCTGGCCTTGCCGGAACTCGACTACAAGAACGAACATGCGGAAAACAAGGCCTATGTCAACTGGCTGGCGCGCAACGTCAAGCCGCACCAGCGCCCAGGCTATGTGGCCGTGGTGCTGTCCCTGAAGAAAACGGGCGTGCCGCCCGGCGACGCGACGGCCGAGCAGATCGACTTCGTGGCCGATCTGGCCGACCGCTACAGCTTTGGCGAACTGCGCGTGACGCATGAGCAAAACCTGGTGCTGGCCGACGTCGAGCAGTCGAAACTGTTCACGCTGTGGCAGGAAGCCAAGGCGCATGGTCTGGCCACGCCGAACATCGGCTTGCTGACGGACATGATCTGCTGCCCCGGTGGCGATTTCTGCTCGCTGGCCAACGCCAAGTCGCTGCCGATCGCGGCTGCCATCGCGGAACGTTTCGACAGCATCGACTTCCAGTATGACATCGGCGAGATCGAACTGAATATTTCCGGCTGCATCAATGCCTGCGGCCACCATCACGTGGGCAGCATCGGCATCCTCGGCGTCGACAAGGATGGCAGCGAATGGTATCAAGTGTCGATAGGCGGCGCGCAAGGCAACAATGCGGCCATCGGCAAGATCATCGGGCCATCGTTCTCTTCCCTGCAGATGCCTGAAGTCATCGGCCGCCTGCTGCACGTCTACGTGCGCGACCGCCACGAAGGCGAGCGCTTCGTCGATACGGCCCAGCGCCTGGGCCTGGCGCCGTTCAAGGAACACGTATATGCAACGCCGATCACCGTCGGCAACCTGGTGGGAGAAGACGAATATGTTTGAAGTACGCGAAGAAATCATCAAGAACGCCGCCGTGGTGCCGAATACCTGGGGCTTGCTGCGCCTCGATGAAAACGACACGCCGGAAACGGTCGTCGTGCCAGCCGGCAAGGTCATCGTGCCGCTGCTCGTATGGCAAGCCCAGCGCGAAACCCTGGCGGCCCGCCTGCCCGACATCGGCGTGTGGCTGGCCAGCGACGAGCGCCCGGAAGAACTGGCCGCCGACGTGTCGCAACTGCCCGTCATCGGCGTGGACTTCCCGAAATTCACGGATGGCCGCGGCTATTCCATCGCGTTCAACCTGCGTGCCCGCCTCGGTTTCCAGGGTGAATTGCGCGCGATTGGCGACGTGCTGCGCGACCAGTTGTTCTCGATGCACCGGGTCGGCTTTGACGCGTATGCGACACGCCCCGACCGCAGCATCCATGACGCCCTGAAAGGTTTGTCTGTGTTCTCGGAAACCTACCAGGCGTCGTGGGATCAAAAGTCGCCGCTGTTCCGCCGCCACCAGCGCGAAGGCCAGAATCCTGACCTCGACAACGCGGCCGGCATCTGAGAAAGCGAGCCATGAGCGACCTCTCTACTTTAATTGACGCCACCCAGCAAACGCTGACACGTATCGCCGCGGACTTTTCGCCGGCCGTGTTCGCCTCTAGCCTGGCAGCCGAAGACATGGTGCTGACCGACATGATACTCAAGGCGAAGCTGCCCATCGGCATCTTTTCCCTGGAAACAGGCCGGCTGCACCAGGAAACCCTGGCCGTGCTCGACAAGGTCAAGACCCGTTACGACCACGACATCACCTTGTACCGCCCGCAACCGGAAGCCGTGGCCGCTTACGTGGAACAGAACGGTCTGAACGCGTTCTACAACAGCGTCGAGATGCGCCGCGAATGCTGCCGCATCCGCAAGGTCGAACCTTTGGGCCGCGCCCTGGCCGGCAACAAGGCCTGGGTCACGGGACAGCGCCGCGCGCAGTCCACCACGCGCGCCGAATTGCACGTGCAGGAAGATGACGCGGCGCACGCGATGACAAAATTCAATCCGCTGGCGGACTGGTCGGAAGAAGACGTGTGGGCCTACATCCGCGCCAACGACGTGCCGTACAACGCGCTGCACGACCAGGGTTACCCGTCGATCGGCTGCGAACCGTGCACGCGCGCAGTGCAGCCGGGCGAAGATGTACGCGCCGGACGCTGGTGGTGGGAAAACCCGGATTCGAAGGAATGCGGCCTGCACATGGTGGACGGCAAACTGATACGCATCAAATCCGTGGCAGCCTGAACAGACACAACAGACTCAGCAGAACAAGAAAGCACCCATATGAGCAATATTTTGAACCAGCGTCACCTCGACAGCCTTGAATCGGAAGCCATCCACATCATGCGCGAAGTGGCGGCCGAATCGGCCAACCCTGCGCTGCTGTTTTCCGGCGGCAAGGATTCCGTCGTCCTGCTGCGCCTGGCCGAAAAAGCCTTCCGCCCAGGCAAGTTTCCATTCCCTCTCGTGCATATCGACACGGGCCACAACTTCCCCGAAGTCATCACTTTCCGTGACAAGAAAGTGGCGGAACTGGGCGAACGCCTGATCGTCGGCTCCGTGGAAGACTCGATCAAGCGCGGCACCGTGCGTCTGCGCAACCCGGCCACGGATTCGCGCAACGCGGCCCAAGCCGTCACCTTGCTGGAAACCATCGCCGAACACGGTTTTGACGCCTGCATCGGCGGCGCCCGCCGCGACGAAGAAAAAGCCCGCGCCAAGGAACGCATCTTTTCGTTCCGCGACGAATTCGGCGCCTGGGACCCGAAAGCCCAGCGTCCGGAACTGTGGGATCTGTATAACACCCGCGTCCATCCCGGTGAAAACATGCGCGTCTTCCCGATCTCCAACTGGACCGAGCTGGACGTGTGGCAATACATCGCCCGCGAGCAACTGGAATTGCCGCCGATCTACTTCGCGCACGAGCGCCAGGTGATCCCGCGTAATGGCTTGCTGGTGCCGCTGACGGATCTGACGCCGCCGCGCGAAGGCGAGACGGTCGAAACGCAAGTCGTGCGCTTCCGCACGGTGGGCGATATCTCGTGCACCTGCCCTGTCTCGTCGGACGCGGCCACGGTCGACGCCATCATCGCCGAAACGGCAATCACGCAAATCACGGAGCGGGGCGCCACCCGCATGGATGACCAGACTTCCGAAGCCTCGATGGAAAAACGCAAGAAAGCAGGGTATTTCTAATGAACGCAGCAATCCAGAACACCAACCTCACCGACAGCCTGGAGCGCGGCATGCTGCGCTTCATCACGGCCGGTTCCGTCGATGACGGCAAGAGCACGCTGATCGGCCGTTTGCTGTTCGACAGCAAGGGCATCTTCGCCGACCAGCTCGACGCCATGTCGCGCTCCAAGCACAAGCGCACGGTGGGCGACACGGTCGACCTGTCCCTGCTGACGGACGGCCTGGAAGCAGAACGCGAGCAAGGCATCACGATCGATGTGGCCTACCGTTACTTTGCCACGCCGAAACGCAAGTTCATCATCGCCGACACGCCGGGCCACGAGCAATACACGCGCAACATGGTGACGGGCGCCTCCACCGCCGATGCCGTCATCATCCTGATCGACGTGTCGAAAGTGAAACTGGGCGATGACGGCAGCGTGGAATTGCTGATCCAGACCAAGCGCCATTCGACGATTGCCCACTTGCTGCAGATCGAGCACGTGGTCGTGGCCGTCAACAAGATGGACCTCGTCGACTACGATGAAACGGTGTACAACCGCATCGTGGCCGCCTACCGCGAATTCGCCCAGTCGCTGGGCTTGAAGGACATCACGCCGATCCCGCTGTCGGCACTCACCGGCGACAACGTCGTCGAACGCGGCGACAAGCTGGGCTGGTACACGGGCCCGACCTTGATCGAGCTGCTCGAATCGCTGTCCGTCTACGACGAATCGCACGACACGCCCTTCCGCTTCCCGGTGCAGCTGGTGGCGCGCCACAACGGCCACGAAGCAAACGACTTCCGCGGCTACATGGGCCGCATCGAGGCGGGCAAGGTCAGCATCGGCGACACCCTCGTGGTGCAGCCATCGGGCCAGACGGCAACCGTCAAGGATATCGTCACCCTGGACGGCTCGCTGAGCACCGCCGTGGTGGGCCAGTCCGTGACCCTGCTGCTCAATGAATACCTCGACATCTCGCGCGGCGACTTGTTGGCGAGCAGCGAGCGCCCTGCCACACTGCTGAAACAAGTGGTGGCCGACGTGTGCTGGCTGTCGGAAGACGCGCTCGACTTGCGCCGCAAGTACTGGATCAAGCACGGCACCAAGCAGACGGCGGCCAAGGTGACGGCGATCGAATCGATCCTCGACATCAATACGCAGCAGCGCCATCCGGCCGAAGGCTTGAAGCTCAACGACATCGCCCGCATCAGCCTGAACGTGCAGCAGGCGCTGGCGGCCGACGCGTATGCCGATATCCGCGCCACCGGCGCCTTCATCCTGATCGATGAAGTCACCCACCAGACCGTCGCGGCCGGCATGGTTCGGCTCTAATCCCGTATCGTCCAGGAAAGGCAGCCACATGAACAGCTCCCCATCTCTCCCCGGCAAGGTCTACCTGATCGGCGCCGGGCCCGGCGCGCAAGACCTGATGACCTTGCGCGGCGCGCGCCTGCTGGCACAGGCGGACGTCGTGCTGCACGACGCACTGGTCACCGAAGAGATGCTGGAGCTGTGCCCGCAGGCGCAAAAGATTCTGGTCGGCAAGCGCTGCGGCCAGTTGTCGACGGCGCAGGCGTTCATCAACAAGCAACTGGTCGACAACGCGCGCAAGCACGCCGTCGTCGTGCGCCTGAAAGGGGGCGACCCCATGCTGTTCGGCCGCGCCGACGAGGAATTGCGCGCGCTGGAAGAAGCGGGCATCGCCGTCGAAGTGGTGCCCGGCATTACCACGGCCCTGGCGGCCGCGGCCGCTACACAGCAGCCGCTGACCAAACGGGGCGTGTCGCGCAGCGTCGCCTTCTTTACTTCCAGCACGGCGCCAGGCGAACCGGACCAGACGCGCATCCCCGACTGTGACACCCTGGTGCAATACATGGGTGGCCGCGAAGCCATCGCCACGGCCCAGCGCCTGCTGGCCCAGGGCCGCCGTGCCGACACCCCGGTGGTGGTGATTGAAAACTGCAGCCGCCCGGACCAGCGCATCGTGCGCCTGACGCTGGGCGCCCTGGCGCATGGTCTGGGCGACAACCACGGCCCCGTGCTGGTGATGCTGGGCGACGCCATGGCCGTGCGCGCGCACCAGGCCATCGAAGAAACGGCCGCCATTCTGGCGCGCCATGCTTGAATAAACACAGCGTATTTTACCGACTTTAAAGTCAGTAACCGACGTCTTCCGGGGAAACATGATACGATGCTCACGCATCTTTTCTCGAGAAGTTGTTGCGTGATAGCAATAAACTCACGCTTCACCCCGCCATAGCGCTTGCCATGCGGCCTCCCGGCTGACGGGAGCCCTGGCAATCTCCCCGAAAAAAGCTGCGCCCGCAGGCTGCAATACCGCGCCGCGCAACTTTAGCCTTACGATCACAGATGAATTTCAACTCCATGCGCGAAGCCCTGACTTCGCTCAGCCGCAGCAATGTCGGCGTCGCCAGCGCTGTGCTGCTCAGCATGCTCGCCTCCATCGCCCTGTGGACGGTGTTCCCGAATATCGACGACGAAAACCATTTGCTGGAATGGCTGCAGGCGCTGTTCCTGGCTCTCGCTTGCACCGTGCACGGCGTGCGCGCCTGGCAAGAGACTGACCGCCAGTCCTTGCGCTTCCTCATGCATGCAGGCCTGTGCGCGCTGCTGTTCGGCTTCCTGCTGCGCGAACTCGATATCGACCAGTTCGGCACGGCGCCCTTTTGGGCGCAACTGGAAAAAGCCCTGCGCGTGGTGGAGTTGCTGATCCTGATACGCTTGCTGATCTTCTTCGCGCCGCGCGCGCGTAAGGTGTTTGCCCATGCGGGCCTGATTTTCAGCATGCGCATCACCATCCTGACGGCCATCGGCGGCTTGCTGATGGTTGCCGGCTGGCCTTTCGACAAAAAGGTCTTCCATGGCATGCCCGACGCCTACGCGCTGCTGGGCGAGGAAGTCTTCGAACTGGGCGCCTATCTGCTGCTATTCCTCGCTTCGCTGTCCGACAGCACGGCCGCCGCCCGCATCAGCCTGGCGCCGAAGAAAAAAACGGCTTAAGCACTTTCAAATGAGGATGGCAGCGGCAGCAGCCGCTGCAAGGTAGCGGCCACGCGCAGCAGGCGCGGGTCGTCGTCCTCGGCCTCGTCGCAGGTATCGTTGATACAGAAAAACGGCAAGCTGCCGAAGCGCGCCGCCAGCTCCTCGAGCTGCCGCGGCGCCGCCACATCGCCGCTGGCGATATGCAGCGGGTCGAGCATGCGCGAGCGCGCAAATCCCTGATGCACCATCCAGCGCGGCACCAGGTCGGGCAACAATGCCGGCACCTGCCACGAGCGGAACACCGTCGCGCGCACGCCGGCAAACATGTCCGGCGCCAGCCCTTCCAGTGCATGCAGCGCGCTTTTCAGCATGGGCCGCGGCGCATGCGCATACAGGCGCGGTTCATGCAGGTATTCGGGGTACTGCGCCGACAGCCATTGCCGCGACAAGGCAGCGCAATTGACGGGCGCGGCCACGTCGGCGCGCAAGCCCTGCACGTCATCGGACAGAGCGCTCTCCGTAAACACACTCAAACGCTCCTCCCCTTCCTCCCCGAACCAGAACGAGGGCTCGAACGGCGCGCCGAAAAATACGTCGTCGTTCAGATACAGGAAGCGTTCGGACAGGCCCGGAATATGGTGCAGATACGATTCGATATGGCCGGAGTCGAACACGGGCAGCGATGCACCGGGCATCAGGCTCGCATGGTCGATCACCGTCAGGCGCGGTGAAGCACGCAGCCAGTGGGGCACTTGCCGGTCCGTCAGCAGGTAGATATGGCCGTGGCCTGGGAAGAAACGCTCGAGCGCGCGCAGGTTGTAGCGCAGTTCGCCGTTGTCGCGGTAGCGCCCCGCCACGTTGCCGTGCAGGGCCAGCTGGCCCGGATGCGCCTGCGCCCAGGCGGCATAGGCGTGCTGCCGGCGCGCGCGCCAAGCGGGATCGGCGCCGTCTACCCACAGGTAGACGATGTCGATACCGCTCAAGGGATAGGGCTGGAGCCTGGCGCCGCCACGCAGTAATCGGCGATGGCGGCCAGCACACTGGCGTTCTCGCCGACCGCCTCGACCACCTTCAGGCGCAGTGCCGGATGCTGCTGGCGCAGTTCCTCCAGCAGCAGCGGCAGGTCGCGCAGCACATGCCCGCCCTGCCCCAGGAACACGGGCACCACGGTAACGTCCAGGATGGCGCCATTGGGCAGCTCGGCCAGCAGGGTCGCCACCAGTTCGGGCAGGCGTGGCGTCATCAGTTCCAGGAAAGCCAGGTGCACGCAGGTACCGGGCATGCGCGCCTGTGTCAGGTCGCGCAGGCGCTCGAACGGCGCGGCCCACGATGCGGCGCGCGCGCCATGGGCAAACAAGATCAGTGCCTGTTTCACGTTCGTCTCCATCAGTGCCGCTCCACCCACCACAGGGCGCCCAGCGCCAGCAGCAGATACAGGGCGCTCGGCGCCACCGCCGTCAGGAAGGCAGGCCAGGTGCTGAGCAGCCCAAGATGCGAGAACAGGGTGTTGACCAGCATGAAGCTCACGCCGATCATGATGCCGATGAAAATCTTCAGGCTGATGCCGCCGCTACGCGTATGCATGTAGGCGAACGGCAGCGCCAGCGCCATCAGCACGAAAATGGCCAGTGGATCGATCAGCTTTTTCCAGAAGGCGATGCGGAAACGCTCTGTTTCCTGCTTGTTCTCGGCCAGGTGGCGCGTGTACACGGCCAGTTCGCTGGCCGACATGCGCTCGGGATCGGAGGCCGACACCGTCAGGATCTTCGGCGTCACTTCCGACGTCATGTCCTTGCTGGCGCTTTGCACCGTGCGCACCAAGCTCGTTTCCTGCCCATAGTAGTTCGCCAGCTTCGGCTCGAAGCCTGGCGCGGTGGCCGCGCTGTTCGAGAACGAGGTTTCCGTCACATCGGTCAGGCGCCAGATATTATTGCCCTGATACGTCGCGCCCTTGGCCACGGTCAGGGTGCGCAAGCGCATATCGGTGTCGAATTCATACAGCTTGACGTTTTTCAGCTGGCCGTCCGGACGCGCTTCGCCCACATTGAAAAAGCGCGAGCCGGTGACGGTGCCCGTCAAGCCATCGCTCTTGACCATGTCCTTGGTCCACAGGCCAGAGCGAAACTCGCTCGACACGGCCGCGCCGCGCGAGGTCAGCTTGAGGCGCTCGGCCAGCGGCTCCGTGCGCGGCGTGATCAACTCGCCGAAGATGAAGGTGATGACGACGAAGACGATACCGATGCGGAACAGGAAACCGGCCGCCATCGCCGTCGACATGCTCGAAGCGCGCATGATGGTGAATTCGGAACTGGCGGCAAACTGCGCCATCGTGTAGATGGTGCCGATCAGCGCCGCGATGGGCATCACCTCGTACACATGCCCCGGCACCAGTACCAGCACATACAGGAAGGCATACTGGATGGTGTAGCCGTTGCGGCCTACCTTGGGCAGCTCGCCCGTCAGGTCGATGAAGGCTTGCAGTGCCAAAAAGGCCAGCAGCACGAACAGCACCGCCTGGAATATCGAGACCGCAAAATAGCGCTGTAAAATCTTCATTTCGGTGCCGCTTTACTTGTATTGCCGGCGCGGCGCGCGCGCTTGAAAGCCGCCAGCAGGACCAGCGGATGATAGCGGTGGTTCACATTCAGGCGCCACGCAAACAGCACCACCACGGCCAGCGCCGCCAGCAGGTGCAGCGGCCACCAGGCCAGGCCGAAGGTCATGCGGCCCTGTTTCACGCTCGCTTCGATGACCTTGATCAGGTTGCTGTACGTAAAGAAAATCAGCAGCGCGATGATCAGATTGGTCGAACTGCCGGCGCGCGGATTGACAAAGCCCAGTGGAATGGCCAGCAGGATCAGCATCAGGCCGATCAGGGGCGCGCTGACCCGCCACAGCAATTCGGCCATGGTGAACTGGTTGTTCGCCTCGACCAGCGCCATGGTGCTCATGGCGCGCACGCCCAGGTCCGCGCCCATCTCCTGCTGCTTGCTCTCGATGCGCATGATGTACTGTTCGAATTCCATGGTCTGGAAGTCCGCCTGCGTCGGCACGCCCTGGTAGCGGCGGCCGCTCTTGAGCACGAGGAAGCGTTCGCCCTTGGCGTCGGTATTGATCACGCCTTCCCTGGCGACGACGACGACGGCGCTGCCTTTTTCATCGACGGTATTGACGAAGACGTTCTGCACCACGTTCTTCTCGCCGCTGACGCCCTCGACAAAGAAGATACGGTTGCTGCCGGCCGATTCGCGGAACTGTCCCGGCGTGACTTTCTGCAGGTCCTCGCGCTTTTCAAAGCGCGCCACATATTCATCGCTTTTCTTTTGCGCCCATGGCGTGGCGTACAGGCTAAGGACGCCGGTGGCCAGCACCAGCGGCAGGCCGAAGCTGAGCACGGGCCAGATCCAGCGCGACAGGCTCAGGCCGGAGGCGAACCACACCACCATCTCCGACTCCTTGTAGCTGCGGGTGACGACCATCAGCACCGAAATGAATCCGGTGAGGATGATGATGGTGGGCAGCTGCATCAGGGCGGAAAAAACCATCAGGGACATGACGTCGGACGACGCGATCTTGCCGCCCGCCGCCTTGCCGAGAATACCGATCAGCATCCAGGTGAGCAGGATGCTGAACAAAACTGTGAAGGTGGCCCCGGCGGCACTAGCCAATTCACGTCGAAGGGCGCGTTGAAAGATCATTCGGAGTTTATAATTCGGGTCAGTTAGTTGAGTAACACGTTACTAGTAAATGAAAACGGAGAACCAAATGGACTTTAGCATAAAAGCATTCGATACCAAGAGCACCCTCGGCACGGCCAAAAGCGGATGCATCGCGGTTGCGGTATTCGAAAACAAAAAACTGTCGCCAGCGGCAAAATCGCTGGACAGCAAGGGTGCGATTTCGGCTGCGCTGAAGTCCGGCGACATCAGCGGCAAGCCTGGCAGCACCTTGCTGCTGCGCGCAGTCTATGGCGTCGCCGCCGAACGTGTTCTGCTGGTAGGCATGGGCAGCGATGATACTGTCAGCGAAAAAAGCTTCACAACCGGCGTACAAGCCGCACTGAAGGCATTCGGCTCGCTGGGCGCTGCGGACGCCATTATCGCATTACCGCTGGCTGAAGTGAAAGAGCGCGACGTAAATTGGGCAATCCGTTGCGTGGTGCAAGCCGCCCACGACAGCGAATACCGTTGCGACTCGCAAAAAAGCAAAAAAGATCCGGCGCCGGCAGGCGTGCGCAAGATCGTCCTGGCCGCTCCCGCAACGGCAGCGACGCGCGGCGCGCTGGCGCAAGCCATCGCCATCGCCAACGGTTCCGACCTGACGCGCAACTTGGGCGACCTGCCGGCGAACATCGCCAACCCGACCTACCTGGCCAACACGGCCAAGCAGCTGGCCAAGGATTACAAGTTCGAAGTCGAAGTGCTGGACCGCAAACAGCTCGAAGCGCTGAAGATGGGCAGCTTCCTGTCCGTCACCAACGGCAGCGAACAGCCGCCGAAATTCATCGTCCTGAAGCACATGGGCGGCAAGGCCAAGGATGCGCCAGTGGTCCTCGTCGGCAAGGGCATCACCTTCGACACGGGCGGCATTTCGATCAAGGCCGGTCCTGGCATGGATGAAATGAAGTACGACATGTGCGGCGCCGCTTCGGTGCTGGGCACCTTCCGCGCCATCGGCGAAATGAACCTGAAGCTGAACGTCATCGGCGTCATCGCCGCGTGCGAAAACATGCCGTCGGGCCGCGCCACCAAGCCGGGCGACATCGTCACCTCCATGAACGGCCTGACCATCGAAGTGCTGAACACGGATGCCGAAGGCCGTCTGGTGCTGTGCGACGCGCTGACCTACGCCGAACGCTTCAAGCCGGCAGCCGTCGTCGATATCGCCACCCTGACGGGCGCTTGCGTCGTGGCCCTGGGCCACCACAACAGCGGCCTGTTTACGCGCAGCGATGCGGCGCATGACCAGCTGGCCAATGAATTGCTGGCAGCGGGCAAGCAGTCGAGCGACACGGCATGGCGCATGCCGATCGAAGAGGCGTACAACGAGCAGCTGAAGTCGAACTTCGCCGACCTGGCCAACATCGGCACGCCAGGCGGCGGTTCGGTGACGGCAGCGGCCTTCCTGGAAAACTTCACCAAGAAGTACACCTGGGCGCATCTGGACATCGCCGGCACGGCATGGAAATCGGGCGGCGCAAAAGGCGCGACCGGCCGTCCAGTACCCCTGCTGACGACGTTCCTGATCAACCGGGTCTAAGTTGACGCCTTGCCGGCAGCGCCCAGCTGCTGGCAATACGAGGCAAAAAAGCCGCCACGGTCTGAACTGACCCTGGCGGCTTTTTCATGTGTGGCGTATTAATCAGTAGACGACGGGATTGGGCAACGGCGATGGCGCCACCTTGGGCTGCACCACCGTTTCCGGCACGGCGGGCGGCGGTTTCACGGCAACGGGCGGAGGCGGCGGCGCCAGGCGCGCCGGGTCTTGCATGACGATGGTCAAAATAGATGGGTAGTCGAAGCCGGCGCCCGTGTTGCGGTCGACGAAATAGCCGACGCCCAGGGTCAGGATGACATTGCCCCAGACGCTGCCATTGAGCTTGGGATCGATATGGTCGTCCGTCGCGATGGCGGGAGAGCCATGCTTGCGGCAATCGACCTTCAACGGTTCCTGGCTCTTGCGGATGGTGATGCGTCCGGGCGTGGTGACGAACCACTTGCCCACGTCGTTGCTGAGGATGCAGCCGGCGCCCGTCAGCTCGCGGTTGTCCTGGATGGTTTGCACCAGCACCATCTGCTCGGTGTTGCCCGTCAACGTGGCGCAGCCGCCCAGGCCAAACAGCAGCAGCGTCCTGGCGGCAAGGGCTGCAGACGATGGCATGCGCATGGGTAGCTCGCTTAACGGACGGGAATCGGCTGCTCGCCGGGCACGGCGACGGCGGTGACGCTGTTCTTCGGACTGCCCTCGATCAGGCGGTCGGAATACACGAGGTAGACGAGCGCATTGCGCTTGCTGTCGACCATGCGCACGACGCGCACGTGCTTGAAGAAGATCGAGGCACGCTCGGTAAACACTTCTTCCTGGCGCGGCAGCTTGCCCTTGAATTGCAGCGGCCCCACCTGGCGGCAAGCCACGGACGCATCGGCCTTGTCTTCGGCCAGGCCGACGGCACCCTTCAGCCCCCCGGTCTTGGCGCGCGACAGATAGCAGCTGACGCCGGCAACGCGCGGATCGTCATACGCTTCGACGACGATCTTGTGGTCAGGGCCGATCAGCTTGAACACCGTGTCGACCGAACCGATGGTTTCGGCATGTGCCGCGGCGCAGGCAAAGCCCAGCACCAAAGCGGCAGGCAGCAATTTACGCATGAAGAAAATCCCGGGCACGCACGCGGGCGGCCATCAGTTGATGGGAGCGAAACGCTGAACCATGACGCCTTCGACTTCGATCAGTTGAAAGAACACGTCTTTCGGCCGGGTCCAGATGGAACCATCCTCGGCGCGATAGACGATCATCGGCGTCAGATCCGCTTCCAGCGTGGCTTCGCACACCAGTTCGTAAATGCCGCCCTTGTAGTGCCGATAACGCATCGCCGTCCCCTCAAGCCGTTGAATCTTCGCTCTTGTCGTCGGCCAGCGCCTTCTGCTTCTGCTTCAGGCCCTGGATCACTTTCAGTATGCCTTCCATACCGGCCGCGCCATCGGCGCCGCTGAAGGCATCGAGCACCTCATTGAGCACCTTGTTGCGCACGGTCGCTTCATCGGAGGACATTTCCAGCGCGCGCTGGGCTTTCGCCGCCTTTTCGGCCGCGCTCACGCGCGGCTTGGCAGCCGTCTTGCCATGCGTCAGAGCGGCCTGCCAGATAACCCAGCGGCGCTGGGTCTCGAAAATCAGGTACTCATCCGGTTTGTCTTCTCTTCGCCGCACAATGTGGCCGTCACGCTGCGCCCACGCTTCAAATGCAGTTCGCATTTTCTTCCTTTGCAAATGCTACGCGCAAGTCTCACTATTAAAACTGCAACATTTCAAAATAGTACCATCTATTGATGTCGCAAAACAGTCTCATAGATACAGTACTGCAATTTATATAACAAGTCTGGCGGCGCCAGGGATGGAATTGACACTCCGTCCCCGGCACAGTGGTCATGTAATCGGAATAGCAATTACAACTAATTACAACTGCTTCCTGTTCGGTTCTTAACTGGGCTGTAACAAAGCCGTATGACACAGTTGTTACATTGTGCCATTTTAGTAGTTTTTATTGCGTTTTAGCGAGAAACTTTACACCTTTGTCGCGCTAAACAGCGAGACGCAGCCTGCCACGCCAGCCACTTATGCCAAATCAAACATAGGGGTTGATCAATGATACACAAAAACATAATATTCATGCGCCACGATTGGTTAAATACAAATACTTTATTGGCACCCCTTTTTTCCTGCTGGTAAATAAAGCCCATGCCCGGTAAGCCGGGCAGGACGCCATCGACACGCATGCGGTAAGATTCGCGCCTATCGCCACCTATTCAAGCAAGGATTTTTCCCATGAAACTCGCCACCTGGAACGTCAACTCGCTCAAAGTGCGCCTGCCGCAAGTGCTGCAATGGCTGACCGACAACCCGGTCGACATACTGTGCCTGCAAGAAACCAAGCTCACGGATGACAAGTTCCCCGTCGCCGAGATCGAGGCGGCTGGCTACCAGGTGGTCTTCAGCGGCCAGAAGACTTACAACGGCGTGGCCATCCTGTCGAAGCTGCCGATCACCGACGTGGTCAAGAACAATCCCCGCTATGAAGATGCGCAGCAGCGCATCCTGGCCGCCACCATCGGCGGGGTGCGCGTCGTTTGCGCCTACGTGCCGAACGGCCAGAGCGTCGACTCGGACAAATACGAATACAAGCTGGGCTGGCTGTCCGCCCTGCACGACTGGCTGGCCGAAGAAGCGCTGCAGCACCCGCAGCTGGCCGTCGTCGGCGACTACAATATCGCGCCCGACGACCGCGACGTGCACGACCCTGTCGCCTGGGCTGGCCAGGTACTGGTCTCGGACAAGGAACGCGCCGCCCTGCAGCGTCTGTTCGACATCGGCCTGACGGACGCCTTCCGCCTGTTCGAACAGGCGGACAAATCGTTCAGCTGGTGGGATTACCGCCAGCTGGGCTTCCGCCTGAACAAGGGCCTGCGCATCGACCATATTTTGCTCTCGCCCGCCCTGGCTGGCCGCTGCAAGGCTTGCGTGATCGACCGCGTGCCCCGCAAATGGGAACAGCCGTCCGACCATGCGCCAGTCGTTGCCACTATCGACTGACCGATACGGGCATCATCGACAGGGGACCACTTGCAACTGGCAACAGCCGTCCGACCATACACCCGTCATCGCGACGATCGACTAAGCAGGAAGACGTCCCAGCAGCGATTGCGCATTGGCAGCTGGAACCGGCGCGGAAAACAGATAGCCCTGCGCATAGCGGCAGCCGTTCGCCTGCAGCAGCGCGAACTGTTCTTCCGTTTCCACCCCTTCGGCCACGGCCGACAATTGCAGGCTGTCGGCCAGCGCGATGATGGCCGCCACGATGGCGCGGTCTTCCGCGCTGTGCTCGAGGTCCTTGATGAAGGCGCGGTCGATCTTGACCTTCTTCACGGGGAAGCGCTTCAGGTAAGCGAGGCTGGAATAGCCGGTGCCGAAATCGTCGATCGACAGGCGCAGGCCCATGCCATTGATCTGCCGCAGAATCTCCAGCGTATGCTCGCCGTGCTGCATCAGCGCCGTCTCGGTGATCTCGAATTCCAGCAGCGCCGGATCGATGCCCGTTTCCCGCACCACGGCGCCAATCGCCGCCACCAGGCCCTTGTGCATGAACTGGCGCGGCGACAGGTTCACCGCCAGCGGCACGGGCTGCAAGCCCATGCGCTGCCAGGCCATGCTTTGCTCGCATGCCTGGCGCATCACCCACTCGCCCACGGGCACGATCAAGCCGTTTTCCTCCATGATGGGAATGAAGCGGTCCGGCAGCACCAGGCCGTGGCCGGGACGACGCCAGCGCAGCAGCACTTCCATGCCGTGCAGGCGGCGCGTGGCGATATCGATGATCGGCTGGTAAACCAGCTCGAATTGCCGCAGCGCCAGCGCCGTGCGCAAGCTGCTTTCCAGATCAAAATGCAGGGCCGCCGCCTGGTTCATCGTCTGCGTGAAGAACTGGTAGTTGTTGCGGCCATTGCCCTTGGCGTGATACATGGCCGCATCGGCATGGCGCATCAGGGCGTCGACATCGCTGCCATCGTCCGGATACACGCAGATGCCGATCGACGGCGTCACGTGCAGCACATGGCCGTCGAGCGGAAAGGCGGGCGTGAGCGCTTCGATGATCTTTTCAGCCACGCGCGCCGCTTCGTCGCCGCTGCGGATGCCCGGCACCAGCACGACGAATTCGTCGCCGCCCAGGCGCGCCACCGTGTCGCTGGCGCGCACGGCGCCGCACAGCCGGGCGGCCACTTCCTTGAGCAGCAAGTCGCCCGTCATGTGACCGAGCGAATCGTTGATCGTCTTGAAGCGATCGAGGTCGATGAACATCACGGCCAGCTTGCGCCCCGAGCGCTGCGAGGCCAGCATGGACCGTTCCAGCCGGTCCGACAGCAGCGCGCGGTTCGGCAAGCCCGTCAGGTTGTCATGGTAGGCCATGTGGTGCACGCGCGCCTCGGCCTGGCGCCGCTCGGCGATCTCGCCTTGCAGCAGCAGATTGGCGCCGGCCAGTTCGGCCGTGCGTTCCTGCACGCGTAATTCCAGTTCGTCGCGCGCGCGGCGCACCGCCTCGGCCGCCTCGCGGCGCGCCGTCACGTCGTCGACCAGCCACACGGAACGGCCATGCGCATGCGCCAGGTCGAACGGCCGGCCGGACAGGCGCGCCCAGAAGCGGCTGCCATCCTTGCGCACCAGCTGGTATTCCGACATGTGGACCCTGCCCGCCTCGAAATCGCGCGCCGTCTCGCCGCGCGCCACCTTCCACGCGGCCACGTCCGGATACAGGGCCTGCACCGACAGGCCGTTGATCTCGCCCGGGCCATAGCCGAACAGCTCTTCCATCTTGCTGTTGGCGCGCAAATTGTAGCCGCCCTCTATCACCGAGATGCCCAGCACGGCGCTGTCGAGGATGGCCTGGTTTTCCAGCAGCGCGTTGCGCAGGGATTCTTCGGCGCGCTTGGCTTCCGTGCGGTCCTCGATGATCCAGATGGTGCCGGCGGCCGGGTCGTCCGGATTGACGACATAGGCGATCAGCTGCGCCCACAGAGTGCTGCCGTCGCGGCGCATCATCTCCACTTCCGTCTGGAACGGCTTGCCGATAGACAGGAAGGGAAACGCGGCCGCGCCCAGCAAATCGTACGATTGCTGCGACACGTACAGCGCGCGCCCGGGCAAGCCCAGCGCCTCGTCGCCGCTGTAGCCGAACATCGCGGCAAAGCCCAGGTTATAGCGCGTGATCTGGCGGTTCTTCGTGTACAGGATGCTGACCGAGGCATTCGTCATGATGGCCGCCACTTCCATCTGCGCCTGGCGGCTGGCCGTGATGTCTTCGAGGATCCAGATGGCGCCCTGCTCGCTGTGCGTCTGGTCGACGGCCTTGGCGCGGATGCGGCACCAGAACAGGCTGCCGTCGCGGCGGCGGAACAGCGATTCGTCCTGCTCGTAAGGCAAGCCCTGTCCCAGCAGCGGCGTGGCTTGCACGCCGAATGCCTCGTAGGCGGCGGGCGAGGGAAACAGCTCGGCGGCGGGCAGGCCGATCATCTCATCCTGCGTGTAGCCGAACATTTCGGCGAAGCGGGGATTGCAGCGCAGGATCAGGCGCGAACGCGAAAACAGGATGCCGACGGAGGCATTGTCGAGGATGGCCTGCTGCTCGAGCATCAGCTGGCGCGTCGCCTCCTCGGCCGCCTTCTGCGCGCTGCGGTCATCGAACAGCCAGATCGTGTCGCGCAGCGCGCGGTCGGACTGGTTTTCCGGATTCAGCACATAGCCGTAGGCCAGCGCCCAGAACGTGGAACCGTCGCGGCGGCGCATTTCCATCTCGCCCTGGAACGGCAGGCCGCGCCGCAGCAGGGGCGCGGCCTGCCGCACGACGCTCTCGTACGCCGCGCGCGACGGATACAGGTCGGCGACGGCCAGGCCTACGCCGCTGTCGCCATCGAAGCCGAAGCATTCGGCGAAGCGCCGGTTGTAGCGCAGCACGCCCTTGTCACGCTGGAAGCCGATGGCCAGCGGCGCGTTGTCCATCACGGCCTGCATTTCCAGCATGGCGCGGCGCAGCTGGTCTTCATCGCGCCGGTGGTCGCTGATATCTTCGATGATCCAGACCGTGCCGTCATGCGTATTGAGGGGATCGACGGCGCGCCCGTGCAAACGGCTCCAGAACAAGCTGCCGTCCTGGCGCCGCAATTCCAGCTCCGTGCGGTATGGCTTGCCCTTCGAGAGCAGCGGCGCCGCTTCCAGTCCCAGGGCGCGGCAATGCTCGGCGGAGCGGTACAGCACCGCGCCCGGCATGCCCGTCAGCTGGTGGCGCGCATAGCCGAGCATCTCGGCGGCGCGGATATTGCACTCCTCGATGAAGCCGCCCTTGGAAAAGATGATGCCGACGGCCGCGCTTTCCAGGATGGCCTGCTGCTCGAGCATGGACTTGCGCAAGGCTTGCTGGTCGCGCTGCTGCACGCGGATGTCGGCAAACACGAGGGTCGCACCCGGCAAGCCGTCGTCCACCAGCAGCGGCCTCGACCAGACCTGCACGGCGATGGCGCCCGACACCCCTTGCAGGCTGCTGTCCCACTGCCGCTCGCGCCCGGCCGCACCGAGCGCGCCGCGCAGCATGCTCGTGCTCGATGCACGGTAGGCGTCCGTAAAACAGTCGGCCAGCAGCCGGCCCGCTATATCCGTGCCCAGCAAGGATTGCAACGCGCCATTCGCCGCCACCACCATGCCGCAGGCATCGCAGGCGCAGGCCGGCAAGGCGATCAACTGCAAGGCATCGGCGATGAAATCGGGACTGGTCGGTACGCGGTTCATGGACACCATGGGACGGTTAAGGACGAGATAAACATGTGCCTGGGCAAAAATTCTCACAAGCATCATGGTGCTGTCAGATCATAAACCAGTTTCCCGGGGTTTTTTCATATTCCTCATTGGCAATATCTGAAACGCCACAGACCACTTGCAACACGATTGTTGCAACCGCGTTGCATGGCAAGAAAATGAAACAAATCGTTTAGAATAAAGCATGCGCCGCCCTCCCCAACCTCCGCTCGATCACCGCGACAAACCCGTCATCTGGACCGTCTCCGTCTCGCGGCTGTTCGACCTGTTCCGCGACATCACGCTCGAGTACGATGACCTGGCGACGATCGAACCGATCAACCTAGGCTTCGACGACGCCGTGCGCCATATCCGCGAACGCATGGCCACGGAGCGCTGCGACGCCGTCATCGCCGCCGGCTCGAACGGCGCCTACCTGAAAGGCCGGCTGTCGGTACCCGTCATCATCGCCAAGGCCAGCGGCTACGACGTGATGCAGGCGCTGGCGCGCGCGCGGCGCATCTCGCCGCACATCGGCGTCGTCACCTACCAGGACCCGATGCCGGAACTGGCCGAATTTGCCGCCACCTTCGGCTTCCAGATCGCGCAGCGCACCTACGCCACCGAGGAAGACGCGCGCGCGCAGATCAATGAACTGAAGGCGGCCGGCGTGAAAGCCGTCGTCGGCGCGGGCCTCGTCACCGACCTGGCCGAAGAGGCCGGGCTGGCCGCCGTCTTCGTGTATTCGGCCACGGCCATCCGGCGCGCCTTCGACGATGCGCTGGAGCTGGCGCGCCTGACGCAGATCGAATCGACGCGGGGCCGCCGCGCGGTGGTGGCCGACACCCTGCGCGCACGGCACGGCCTGCACGATCTGCGCGGCGAATCAGAAGCGATGGAAGCGCTGCGCCAGTCGGTGGTGCTGTATGCGCGCTCGCCGGCGACGGTGCTGATCCAGGGCGAGACGGGCAGCGGCAAGGAACTGGTGGCGCAGGCCATTCACCGCGAAAGTCCGCGCAGCCTGGGCGCGAACCGGCCCTTCATCGCCATCAATTGCGGCGCCATCGCCGAGTCCCTGCTCGAGTCGGAGCTGTTCGGCCACGAGGACGGGGCCTTCACGGGCGCGCGCCGTGGCGGCCATGCGGGCCTGTTCGAAGCGGCCAACCACGGCACCCTGTTCCTCGACGAAATCGGCGAAATGCCGCTGGCCCTGCAAACGCGCCTGCTGCGCGTGCTGGAAGAGCGCGAAGTGGTGCGCGTGGGCGGCACGCGACCCATCGCCATCAATGTGCGCATCATCAGCGCCACACACTGCGACCTGGAGCAGCGCATCCGCGAAGGCCGCTTCCGCGCCGACCTGTTCTACCGCCTGGCCGTGCTGCGCCTGCATTTGCCCGCCTTGCGCGAACGCGCCAGCGATATTCCCGGCCTGGCCGAATGGTCGCTGAAAAACGCGCTGGCCGCGCTGGGCGCCCGTCCGCACCCCAACCTGCACGCGGAAATCCAGGCTTGCGCGCCGCTGCTGCGCCGCTACGGCTGGCCCGGCAACGTGCGCGAACTGCGCAACCTGGCCGAGCGCCTGGCCCTGTTCCTGGCCGCCGAACCGCTGCAGGCGCTGACGCCCGCCTTCGTGCTGGGCGTGGCTCCGGAACTGGCCAACGCTGCCGGCACGCCGGCGGTGCCGCCGGCGCCTGCCGCCACCGTGCCGCCTCGCCTGGAAGTCGAAAGCGCCAGCGCCGTGCTGGCGCGCTTCGGCGGGCGCCGCGACGCCACCGCCCACTACCTCGGCATCAGCCGCACCACGCTGTGGCGCCGCCTGCGCGCCGGCTGATTTTTTAACCATTCCCTACTCACCATGGACGACTGGCCCCACTTGCACGAGTTATGGCAACGCTGCACGGGACATGGTGGCGCGAGCGGCAACCAGGGGCTGGCGCGCGACCACCGCGACATCAAGGCGCTGTACGCGCGCGGCATTTCGATGGAAGACGCCATGCAGTTCCTGTTCCAGCAACGCCCTACCATGGAAGCCTTTCAGGCGTGGCTGGCTGGCCGCACGCGCGTGCGTCCTGCGCACGCCGCCAGCCCTCACCAGGACGTGCTGTCCGCCGCCGAGCTGCGCCATTTCGAGGAGCACGGCTATCTCGTGCTGCGCGGCGCCGTGCCGCGCGCGCAGTGCGCAGCTGCCCGGGCGGCCATCTGGGAATACCTGGTCGCCAGCCCCGATGATCCGGCATCGTGGTACCAGCCGCACCCGGGCAAGCGGGGCCTGATGCTGCAGTTTTCCGACCATCGGGCCCTCGAGGAAAACCGCCACAGCACGCACATCCGCCACGCCTGCCAGCAGCTATATGACACCAGCGCCGGTACCAGCACCGGCATCTACGCCAGCATCGACAAGGTCAGTTTCAATCCGCCGGAAACGCCGCAGCACCGTTTCCTGGGCAGCGCCCTGCACTGGGACGTCAGCCTGCAACAGCCGGTACCCTTCAAGCTGCAAGGCATGCTGTACCTGAGCGACTGTCCCGCGCAGCATGGCGCCTTTCACTGCGTGCCCGGCTTCCAGCACCACATGGCCGACTGGCTGCGGCAAGTGCCGCCGGGCCGCCAGCCGCGCGAATGGGCCGTCGACAACTTGCGGCCCGTGCCCGTCGACGGCATGGCCGGCGATTTCATCATCTGGCACCAGGCCCTGCCCCATTGCGCCACGCCCAACCGCGGCCCGGCGCCGCGCATGGTGCAATACCTGACCTACCTCCCCGACCATTGCCAGGACCAGGATGTGTGGATATGAACCACTCATCCCGCCCTGCCGCCGCTCATCCCGCGGCGCTGGCGGCCGCACGCCGGCGCCGCTAGCATGGTCGTCAAGGAGGAGTACCCAATGAAACGAACACTGCACACTTGTATCCTGCTCGCCAGCGTGCTGCTGGCGGGGGCCGGCCAGGCCGCCGCGCCCACAGCCTTCACGGCCGAGGTCACGGGCCAGGGCCGCCCGCTGATCCTGATTCCCGGCCTGGCGTCATCGGGCGAAGTCTGGCAAGGCACGGTGGCCCGCCTGTGCGGTCCGCAAGCCAAGCGCCAATGCTATGTGCTGACCCTGGCCGGCTTTGCCGGCGTGGCGCCCATCGAAGGCGACCTGCTGGCGCAGGCGGAACACCAGCTGGCCGACTACATCGTGGCGAAAAAACTGGGCCAGCCGGCCATCATCGGGCATAGCCTGGGCGGCTTCCTGGCCCTGAAAATGGCCATCGACCATCCGGCGCAAACGGGCAAGCTGGTGATCGTCGACTCGCTGCCGGCGCTGGGCGCGACGCAGCTGCCCTCCATCACGCCGCCGCAGCTGCAAGCCATGGCGACGCAGATGCAATCGGCCATGCGCGCGCAGGATGGCGCCACCTACGCCGCCAGCCAGCGCCGCGCCGTGACCAGCATGGCCAGCGCGCCGGCCGACGTGGAGCGCATCATCGGCTGGGGCCAGCGCTCGGACCGCGAGACGGTGATCAAGGCCATGGGCACCCTGATGGCCAGCGACCTGCGCCAGGACGTGGCGAAAATAAAATCGCCGACCCTGGT
This sequence comes from Janthinobacterium sp. HH104, assembly GCF_001758715.1. Lineage (NCBI taxonomy): Bacteria > Pseudomonadati > Pseudomonadota > Betaproteobacteria > Burkholderiales > Oxalobacteraceae > Janthinobacterium > Janthinobacterium sp. HH104. Next base: position 30,199 of record NZ_LRIB01000039.1, read on the forward strand.
GCTGGGCACCTGGATCGCCTACAAGGACTACGCGCCGCGCGCCGCCATCGAAGCGACCTTCCAGCGGCAGTATGCACAGCTGCCCGGCGTGCAGATCGCGCTGGCCGACACGGCGCGCCACTTCATCATGTACGACCAGCCGGACTGGATGGTTGCGCGCATCGAACAGTTCCTGGACTAGGCGGTGAACGCACCCTTGCACGGGCCGCCGCTGCTGGCCAGGATCAACTGGTACTGGACCTTCCAGCTGGCCGGCTGGGGTGCACTCGCCCTGTTCAACAGCGTGTATGGCGGCTCCTCGCAGCTGCGTATCGTCGTGGCGATTGCCTGCTGGGGTTCGCTGGGCGGGCTGCTGCTGTCGCACCTGTGGCATGGCGTCCTGCTCCGGCGCGGCTGGGTGGCGAGCGGCATGCGCTGGACACGCGTGCTGCCATCATTATTGCTGTTGGCCGCCATCCAGACGGCCAGCGTGACGGCCGCCTTCCACGTCATGTATCCGCCCGATGTCCTGCGCGGCCTGGCCTGGCTGCCCGGTGCGCTGCTGTTCTGGTTCGGGGTATTTTTGACCTGGACGGTGTTTTACTTTACCGCGCTGTCGCTGCGGCGCGCCGCCCACCTGGAAGCGGAAACCCTGCGCCTGCAGCTGCATGGGCGGGAAGCGGAACTGCGCGCCCTTCAGGCGCAAGTCAATCCGCATTTCTTCTTCAACAGCCTCAATAGCGTGCGCGCGCTGATCTTCGAAGACCGCGACGCGGCCGCGCACATGATCGACCAGCTGGCGGGCCTGATGCGCCACGCGCTGCAGTCGGGCCAGCACGCCACCGTGCCGCTGGCGGCCGAACTGGACGCCGTGCGCGCTTACCTGGCCATCGAGCAGATACGCTTCGAGGAACGCCTGCGCGTCAGCTTCGCGATCGAGATCAGCGCGCCCACTCTGGAACATGTGCGCGTGCCGCCCATGGCCGTTCAAACGCTGGTGGAAAACGCCGTCAAATATGGCGTCGAAGCGAGCGCCGATGGCGGCGACATCCGCATTGCCGCGCAGCGCAGCGCTGGCACGGGTACGTTGCAGATCGAGGTGGCCAACACGGGCCAACTGCGCGGCGCGTCCGGCTCCACCGGCATCGGCTTGCGCAATGCGCGCCAGCGCTTGCAGCTGGCCTGCGGCGAGCGCGCCAGCCTGGCCTTGCGCCAAGAGGCGGGCTGGATCTACGCCACCATCGACCTGCCGGAGCCGCCATGAATGGAGCGCCGCTCAAGGTCATGCTGGTCGATGACGAGCGCCTGGCGCGCGCCGAGCTGCGCCGGCTGCTGGCGCCGCATGTGCAGCACGGCGCCGTGGAGATCGTCGGCGAGGCGGCCAGCGCGGCCGATGCCGTCGCGCAGATCGGCAAGCTGCGCCCCGACCTGCTGCTGCTCGACGTGCAGATGCCGGGCGGCTCCGGTTTCGACCTGCTGGCCGCGCTCGATGAGGCGCCCGACGTCATCTTTTGCACGGCCTTCGACCAGTACGCGCTGCAGGCGTTCGAGGTGAGCGCCCTCGACTACCTGCAAAAACCCGTGCAGGCGGCGCGCCTGGCCACGGCGCTGGCGCGCGCCGGCGCGCGGGTGCAAGCCGTGCCGCCGCCTGCGCCGCGCAAGGTATTCATCAAGGATGGGGAACGCTGCTGGTTCGTCGCGTTTGGCGATATCCGCCTGCTGGAATCGGAAGGCAACTACACGCGCGTGCATTTCGGCGCGCAGCGGCCGCTGATGCTGCGCACCCTGAACCAGCTGGAAGAAAAGCTCGATCCCGCCCTGTTCCTGCGCGCCAACCGGCGCCAGATCGTCAACCTGGCGCAGGTGGCGCAGCTGGCGCCGAACGCCGCCGATGGCCTAGCCCTGCACCTGCAGGACGGCAGCGTGGTCGAGGTGTCGCGCCGCCGCGCGCAGCAGTTCAAGGCCGCCTGCGGCCTGTAGCCGCCTTACTTCAGCGCGGGGATAGGCTGCGCCTGGAAGGCGGGGCGCGGCTGCTCCTTGAGCTTTTTCGCCAGCATGTCGAGCGCCACTTCCAGCTGGCGGTCGGCGCCATTGAAGGTGGCGTGCGGCGGGTTTTCCACCTCCACGTCCGGCACCACGCCCACGCCTTCGATCAGCCACTGGCCATCGATGCCGAACTGGCCGTTTTCCGCCACGCGCGCCATGCCGTTGTCGGCCAGGCGCGTATTGTCGCTGAGCCAGACGCCGGCGCCGGCCGTGCGCTTGCCCACCAGCGGCGCCAGTTTCAATGCCTTGATGCCGGCCGCGAAGGTCTCGCCATCGGAATACGTGAGTTCATCGACCAGCACCACCAAATGGCCGCGGAAGGTGTTCTGCATGTTCGACGATGGCTGCACGCCAGGCGGCGCCCAGTAAGCCCAGGCCTTGCGCAGCAGTTTTTCAATGATCCAGCTGTCGATATTGCCGCCGTTATTGCGCCGCACGTCGATGATCAAGCCTTCGCGGTTGATATTCGCGTAAAAATCGCGCGCGAACGAGGCGATGTCATTGGCGCCCATGGCGCGCAGGTGCAGGTAGCCGATGCGTCCCTGCGAGGCGGCAGCCACCTGCTCGGCGCGGCTCAATTCCCAGTCGCCATAGCGCAGCGCCGTCTGTTTCGCCATGTTGACGGGCGTGACGATGACGGCGCGCGGCGCGCCTTTGCTCCGTTTGACTTGCAGCAGCACCTGCTTGTCGGCCTGATTCAACAGCAAATCGCTGATGTCGCGCGCGGCCAGCACGTCCTTGCCGTTGACGGCCGTGATCACGTCGCCCACCTTCACATCCACTTCGGGGCGCGACAGCGGTGCGCGCGCCGACGGCAATTCCGCTTCGCTGCGGTAGACATGCTCGACCCGGTAGCCCTCGCTGGTGCGCGCCAGCACGGCGCCCAGGCCCGCCGGCGTGCCTTCCTGCTCCGTGCGGCGCAATTCGCCGGGACGGATCTGCGAATGCAGGGCGCCCACTTCGGCCACCATCATGCCCAGCACGTCATTGAGCTCGGCGCGGTCCGTGACCCGCTCGACCAGCGGCGCATATTTGTCGCGCGCAGCCTTCCAGTTCACGCCCCGCATCTTCGCGTCGTACAGGAAGTCGCGGTGCAGGCGCCAGGCATCGTTGAACATCTGCTTCCATTCCAGGCGCGGATTCGACACAAACGTCCAGTCGTCGACCTTGACCTTGGATTTCGACAGGTCGGCCGGCAGCTTGGCGCCCGCCTCGATCACCAGCATCTCGCCCGGGCCGGTGGCTGCCGCCGTCCTGTAGTACAAATGCTTTTTATCTTGCGCCAGGTCGAATTCGCGCACATTGGCCACAAGCAGTTCCGGCTTGGAGCCGGTATTGCCAATCGCTAAGGTCTTCAGGCTGGACTTGTTCTCGCCGCTGTCGCGCTCGAGGAAATACAGGCGTTTGTCGTCGGCGGCCAGCGCGCTGTAGTTGCCCGCCGCCAGCGGCACTTCATACAAACGCTCGGCCAGGCCCTGGCTGACGATGGCCGGCAAGGCGACCGGCGCTTTCTTCACGGCCGACTTGCCGCCGGCCTTTTCCAATGCCTTTTCCGCCGCCTGTTCGGCCGCCTTTTCATCGTCCGTCTCGGCCGGCTTGACGCCAGGACGGCTCAGCTCATCGTCGGGCTGGAACGGGAAACGGTTGCCCGGCTGCAGCGCCAGCGCATACACGCCGACGCGCTTGTCGAACACGGGACCCATGTTGCGGTCGCCCCATGGCGAGCCGTTGGCCAGCTGGAAATTGCGCGCCGACAGGAAGTACAACCACTTGCCGTCGGGCGAAAACACGGGCGAACCGGACGTGTAGCGGTCGCTGGTGACGAACTGCAGCTGTTTCGATGCGAGGTTATACAGGCCGATCTGCTCGCGCTGCTCGTTGCTGGCCACGCGCACGATGGCCAGGTTGCGGCTGTCGGGCGACCATTGCACTTCGTCGTGCTTGTCCACGCCCGCCTTGCCCGCATCGTCGATCAGCTGATTGCCCCTGGTCGTCAGGTCCAGCAGCCAGAAACGGCCCTTCTTGTCCGTGTGGGCCAGCCAGCGCCCGTCCGGCGACGGGTACAGTTTCCAGCGGTGGTTATCGCCCTGCGTCGTCAGCTGCTCGCCCTTGCCCGAGCCATCGGCGGCGTATTTCCAGATTTCATTCTCTCCGCTCGTGTCGACGATGGCGAACACGGATTTTTCGTCGCTGGAAAAGACGGCGTCGCGCGCCCTTGCCCCATCGGGAATGGCGATGTCGACACGGCGCAGGCTGCCCGTGCCGGCGATGCTGACCTTGCCGCGCGCCGTCAGGATGATGCGCTCATCCTTGCCCGAGAGCTGCACATTGGAGAGGGTGTCGAGCGGCGAACGGATCTGGCGCGCGCGCTGCTGGTCGAAGTCGGACACGAGGCTGATCGGCAATGGCGGCGAGTCCGTGCCTGCAGCCAGGTCCAGCACGTGCAAATCAGCGCCCAATTGATACACGATCTTGCCATCGCCCAGCTGCGCATTGCGCACATCCCACTGCGTGTGGGTCGTCAAGGCGCGGCGGTCGGAGCCGTCGGGCAGCATGCTCCACAGATTGTCGCTGCCGCCCTCGTCGCTGATGTAATAGACGCGGCCCTGCCACCACATGGGGCGCTTGTTGTTGCCCGCCGACACGGCAGGCTCCGTATGCATGCGCACGGCCTCGCCCTTGCCATCGAGCTCATAGCGCCACAGGGTGGCATGCGCGCCGCCCCGGTAGTTGCGCACATTGTCGTTGGTCATGGCCAGGCCGAAGCGTGTGAAGTACAGCGTCTTGCCAGAGTCGTCGAGCACGGCGTCGTTGGCGTCGGCCACGGGAAATACGCGCCGCGTCTGTTTCACGGGATCGATGGCGGCGACGATGCGGCGCGAAGCGGGACCATCCGTATTTTGCGTGCTGACCAGCACCTCGCCCTGCGCCGTCCAGCCCAGCACCAGCACGCCGCCATTGTCATACGAAATGCGGCGCGGCAAGCCGCCTGCCAACGGCATCACATACGCTTCCTGCGCCCCTTCGTAGGCGGCGGAAAACGCCAGCCACTGGCCGTCGTGCGAAATCGCCGCGTTCGTTTCATAGCCGGGATGCGTGGTCAGGCGCTGCGCCGCGCCACCGCGCAGATTGCTTTTCCACAAATCGCCTTCGGCCGTGAAGACGACGGTGTCGCCGCGCACGGCGGGAAAACGGAAATAGCTGGCAGCAGGAGCGGCCGCAGCCGCGTCAGCCAGCAGGCCGGCGGACAACAGGAGCAAGGCAAGATTGCGGGAAATTTTCATGTGGGCATCCAGATAGCGGTCAGGCGGCACGGACATCATGTCGATACCGGACAGCAATTCTGGCATAACTACGACCAAAGAAAACCTTCTTTATTGCCCACAAAGACGTAAAAAAACCCGCGCCACTTGCGTGGGCGGGTTTCTGGATCGCACTTGGCGAAGGAGCCGATTACTCTACTTCCACCGTTTCCGGCGCAGCCGTCGGTGCCGCGTCCGGCGGTTCCGGGAATTCCAGCAAGACCTGGTCCTTGTCGTCGAGGTCGACGGTGACACGTCCACCGGTGACCAGGCGGCCGAACAGCAGCTCGTCGGCCAGGGCCTTGCGGATCATGTCCTGGATCAAGCGCGCCATCGGCCGCGCGCCCATCAGCGGATCGAAGCCTTTCTTGCCGAGGAAAGCACGCAGCTTCTCGGTAAACACGGCTTCGACCTTTTTCTCGTGCAACTGCTCTTCCAGCTGCATGAGGAACTTGTCGACCACGCGCAGGATGATTTCCTGGTCCAGCGCACGGAAACTGATGGTCGCGTCGATACGGTTGCGGAACTCCGGCGTAAACATGCGCTTGATGTCGGCCATCTCGTCGCCAGCCTGCTTCGAATTCGTGAAGCCGATCGACGTCTTTTGCAAGCTTTCCGCGCCCGCATTGGTCGTCATGATGATGATCACGTTGCGGAAATCGGCTTTGCGGCCATTGTTGTCCGTCAAGGTACCGTGATCCATGACTTGCAGCAGGATATTGAAAATGTCCGGATGGGCTTTTTCAATTTCATCGAGCAGCAAGACCGCATGCGGCTTCTTGGTGATCGCTTCCGTCAGCAAGCCGCCCTGGTCGAAACCGACATAGCCCGGTGGCGCGCCGATCAAACGGCTGACGGCGTGGCGTTCCATGTATTCCGACATGTCGAAACGGATCAGCTCGATACCGAGGATAAACGCCAATTGCTTGGCCACCTCGGTCTTGCCGACGCCGGTCGGACCGGAGAACAGGAAGGAGCCGATCGGCTTGTCCGTCTTGCCCAGACCGGCACGGGCCATCTTGATGGCCGAAGCCAGCGCGTCGATGGCGGGATCTTGCCCGAACACGACATTGCGCAAGTCGCGGTCGATCGTCTGCAGCTTGCTGCGGTCGTCCTGGTTGACCGTTTGCGGCGGAATGCGCGCGATCTTGGCGATGATGTCCTCGATCTCGGCCTTGCCGATGGTTTTCTTTTGCTTCGACTTCGGCAAGATGCGCTGCGCCGCGCCCGCTTCATCGATGACGTCGATCGCCTTGTCGGGCAGATGGCGGTCGTTGATGAAGCGCGCCGCCAGTTCAGCCGCCGTCGACAGGGCCGAGGCCGAGTATTTCACGCCATGGTGCTCTTCGAAGCGCGATTTGAGGCCGCGCAAGATTTGCACGGTTTGCTCGACGGTCGGCTCGTTGACGTCCACTTTCTGGAAGCGGCGGGAGAGCGCATGGTCTTTCTCGAACACGCCGCGGAATTCCGTGTACGTGGTCGCGCCGATGCACTTCAGCTGGCCGTTGGCCAGTGCCGGTTTCAGCAGGTTGGACGCATCGAGAGTGCCGCCCGACGCCGAGCCCGCACCGATGATGGTGTGGATCTCGTCGATGAACAGGATGCCGTTCGGATTGTCCTTCAACTGTTTCAGCACGGCTTTCAGGCGCTGTTCGAAGTCGCCGCGGTATTTGGTACCGGCCAGCAAGGCGCCCATGTCCAGCGAATACACGACGGCATTCTGCAGGATTTCCGGCACGTCGCTTTGCGTGATGCGGTAAGCGAGCCCTTCGGCGATGGCCGTCTTGCCCACGCCCGCCTCGCCGACGAGCAGCGGATTGTTCTTGCGGCGGCGGCACAGGATCTGGATCACGCGGTCGACTTCTTCCTCGCGGCCGATCAGCGGATCGATCTTGCCTTCGGCAGCGGCCTTGTTCAGGTTTTGCGTGAACTGGTCGAGCGGGCTTTCCTTCGGCTGGCCATCGACGGGCGCTTCTTCCACGCCTTCGGAGGCTTTCGCGCTTTCCGTCGACTGGTCCTTGCGCACGCCGTGCGAGATGAAATTGACCACGTCCAGGCGCGTCACGCCCTGCTGGTGCAGGTAGTAAACAGCATGCGAATCCTTTTCGCCGAAGATGGCCACGAGCACATTGGCGCCCGTGACTTCCTTCTTGCCGTTCGAGGCGGACTGGACGTGCATGATGGCGCGCTGGATCACGCGCTGGAAACCAAGCGTCGGCTGGGTGTCGACTTCGCCCGTGCCAGGCACGGTCGGCGTGTTATCGCCGATGAAATTGGTGAGGGTCTTGCGCAGGTCTTCAATATTGACCGCGCAGGCACGCAACACCTCGGCAGCGGAGGGATTGTCCAGCAGTGCCAGCAGTAAATGCTCAACCGTGATGAATTCGTGCCGTGCCTGCCGAGCTTCGACAAACGCCATGTGCAAACTTACTTCTAATTCCTGCGCAATCATACTTCCTCCATCACGCACTGCAGGGGATGCCCCGCCTTGCGCGCATGCGTTAAAACGAACTCCACTTTGGTACACGCTATATCTTTAGAGAACACGCCGCACACTCCTTTGCCGTAGCGATGAACACTGAGCATGATTTGCGTCGCCGTTTCACGGTCCTTGTTGAAATACTCCTGAATGATGGCCACCACGAATTCCATCGGGGTGTAGTCGTCATTGAGCAAGGCCACCTGGTAGAGCGGTGGCGGCTTCAGCACTTGCCGCTCCAGCAGGGTTTCTGTGTCGTGCTTGGTTGCCATACGCTTATTCTAATGCTTTCACAGTGGTTGTCATGCGCAATATCTACGCCTTTCCAATTGTTTTCAATCTTACGCGTTTTCTTAATAGTGCGCAGATGGCGACCTTGCCGTCAAAATCAAGAGTTGCTTTTTTGGTTGTCGTGAAGAATTTGGCAATATCGATGGAAAAGCGCTTGACTTCATTATTTATTCCGCCAACAATGCTGTATCGACTGTTGCAGTAATGTACAGCTTGATAAGAAGTGAGACGTCGAGGAGGGGGCAAGAAGCTTCTTGCTTTTATGGCTCGTGTGATTTGTTTTAATTTTGAAAGTTCTTTTTATGGCAACAGGTACAGTTAAGTGGTTCAATGATTCCAAAGGTTTTGGCTTCATCACTCCAGATGATGGCGGCGAAGATTTGTTTGCTCATTTCTCCGCAATCAACATGAACGGTTTCAAGACCCTCAAAGAAGGTCAAAAAGTTCAATTCGAAGTCACGCAAGGCCCTAAAGGCAAGCAAGCTTCCAACATCCAAGCAGCCTAAGCATCGCCGGCCCTCAGATGTGAAAAACCCCGTTTTCGAACGGGGTTTTTTTTCGTCCGCAGGGCGCGCTCGGCGCCCCGCTCCACGTCTCTTACATGTGCTCGATCATCACGTCGCCGAAACCGGAGCACGACACTTGCGTGGCGCCTTCCATCAGGCGGGCGAAATCGTAGGTGACGCGCTTCGAGGCGATCGATTTCTGCATCGAGGAAATGATCAGGTCGGCCGCTTCCAGCCAGCCCATATGGCGCAGCATCATTTCCGCCGACAAGATCAAGGAACCGGGATTCACGTAATCCTTGCCCGCGTACTTCGGCGCCGTGCCGTGCGTCGCTTCGAACATGGCGACGGAGTCGGACAGGTTGGCGCCCGGCGCGATGCCGATGCCGCCCACTTGCGCCGCCAGCGCGTCGGAAATGTAATCGCCGTTCAAATTCAGGGTGGCGATGACGCTGTATTCGGCCGGACGCAGCAGAATCTGTTGCAGGAACGCGTCAGCGATGGAATCCTTGACGATGATGTCGCGGCCCGTCTTCGGATTCTTGAACTTGCACCATGGACCGCCATCGATCAACTCGGCGCCAAATTCCTTTTGCGCCAGCGCATACGCCCAGTCGCGGAAGCCGCCTTCCGTGTACTTCATGATGTTACCTTTGTGCACGATCGTCACGGATGGCTTGTCATTGTCGATCGCGTACTGGATGGCCTTGCGCACGAGGCGCTCCGTACCTTCGATGGACACGGGCTTGATGCCCAGGCCCGACGTGGCCGGGAAGCGGATCTTCGTCACGCCCATTTCATTGACGAGGAAATCCATCAATTTCTTGGCTTCGGGCGAGCCTTGCTGGTATTCGATGCCGGCATAGATATCTTCCGAGTTTTCGCGGAAAATCACCATGTCCGTCTTTTCCGGCTCTTTCACGGGCGACGGCACGCCCGTGAAGTAGCGCACGGGGCGCAGGCAGACGTACAGATCGAGCTGCTGGCGCAAGGCCACGTTCAGCGAACGGATGCCGCCGCCGACAGGCGTCGTCAGCGGGCCCTTGATGGAAACCACGTAATCTTTGAGTACTTCCAGTGTTTCTTCCGGCAGCCACACATCGGGGCCGTACACATTCGTCGATTTTTCGCCCGCGTAGATTTCCATCCAGCTGATCTTGCGCGCGCCACCGTAGGCCTTGGCCACGGCAGCGTCGATCACCTTGATCATGACCGGGCTGATATCGATGCCCGTGCCATCGCCTTCAATGAAGGGAACGATGGGATTATCTGGTACATTCAGCGAAAAATCGGCGTTGACGGTGATTTTTTGGCCGTCAGCAGGTACAGTGATATGTTGATACATCGTGATCTCCGAAGTGGGACACACCGCTGGCGGGCAACACAGGCCGGCGACGCGCTCTGCGGTTGCAGAGTTTACAAAAACAAGTCCGAACAGGGCGGCAACAACGCACTTTAGCAGGGAAAGAACACCCGGGCCATCCGCATCGCCAAAGAAGCGCATCGCCATAGTCTTCTATAAGACATAAGACTAACGTTTCACATTATGCACCAGTATCTTACAGGGCGCCACGCTTTTGCGGCGCCGACCAGCAGCCACCATCGTTTGCATCCATTTATCCAGCATGCCACTTATTCTCTTCAATAAACCATTCCAGGTCCTGTGCCAGTTTTCGCCGCAGGACGGCCGCACCACCCTGGCCGACCATCTCACCATCCCCGGCATCTATCCGGCCGGCCGGCTCGACGCCGACAGCGAAGGCTTGCTGCTGCTGACGGACGACGGCCGCCTGCAGCATGAAATCAGCCACCCGGACCGCAAGGAAGCGAAAACCTACCTGGTGCAGGTCGACGGCGTGCCCGATGCGGCCAGCCTGGCGCGCCTGCAGGCGCCGCTGGACCTGGGCGACTTCATCACCAAGCCGTGCAAGGCCGTGCGCATCGCCGAGCCGGACTGGCTGTGGCCCCGCAATCCGCCGATCCGCGCGCGCGCCGACAAGCCGACCTCGTGGCTGGCGATCACCTTGAAAGAAGGAAAAAACCGCCAAGTGCGGCGCATGACGGCGGCCGTCGGCCTGCCCACCCTGCGCCTGGTGCGCAGCGCCATCGGCCCGTTCTCGCTGGCCAGCCATCCATTGATGCCCGGCGAATGGTGCGAAGTGCCAGCCGAAAACATTGGCAAGGCCTAAGCAGCACAAGAAAGAGCGGCGACGGTAGCGAATTTTTCCAATAAGCACTATTTATTTTTAGATAATGCATTAAAATCATCTAACCTCAACATGACGGAAAAGGAAAGATGATGAAAAAAATAATTTCGACCCTGGCCGCATCCCTGCTTGCCGGCGCCGCACTGGCCCAGTCGGGCGCCCAGGTGCACGCATCCGCCGCGACCGATGCCGTCAAGCCGCCACCCGCATCGGCAGCCAGCCACGCCTCGGCCGCCACCGACGCCAGCAAGCCCGTGCCGCCGGCGTCCGCCTCCGTCAACGCATCGGCCGCAACCGATGCGCCGCGCCTGATTCCCCAGGCGCGCAAGACGAAGCAGCCAGCCGCTGAAGCGGGCAAGCCCGTGAAATAAGCGCAGTCCCGGGCTGACGATGGCGAGCATGTTGCTGTAACCCCACGCTTTCGATGCGGCCGGGCAGCATGCTTGACCAGCCGGCCGCCAGCGTGGCTTAATCGCCGCTTCGCAGCCACCGTCCCGCCCCATGAAAAATTCCCTTTGCCGTCTCAGCCTGTCCATCGCCCTGCTATCTTGCGCCAGCATGGCCCAGGCGCAAACAAAGAGCTTGCAACTGTCGGCCGGCATGCATTTGATCCAGGCGGAAGTGGCCGCCACGGAAGAGCAGCGCGAACAGGGCTTGATGTACCGTGAAAAGATGCCGGCCAATGCAGGCATGCTGTTTGTCTTTGGCAACCCATCCACGCAATGCATGTGGATGAAAAACACGCCGCTGCCCCTGTCGGTGGCCTTTATCGATGCCAGCGGCAAGATCGTCAACATCGAAGACATGCAGCCGCACACGCTCGACAGCCATTGCTCCACGAAGACCGTGCCTGTGCGCTATGCGCTGGAAATGCATCTGGGCTGGTTCAAGCAAAAGAACATCAAACCAGGCATGAGCATCGGCAACTTGCCGGCGGCGCGCTAGGCCATGGCGGCGGGCCGCTAGCGGATGCGGCCTTAAAAATCCGAATAAAAACGCGAAAAAACCCGCCAGAACGAATCTGCGGGTTTTTGCTTTTCAACCAGTGCCAGCGTACCGGCACAGACAAGGCCACCGTGGTGGCTTGCCTGCTGGCGAATATTAAGCGGACAGTGCTTTCAAAGCAGCTGCCAGACGGCTCTTATGGCGAGCTGCCTTGTTTTTGTGGATGATCTTCTTGTCAGCGATACGGTCGATGGTCGACACGGATGCTTGGAAGATTGCAGCAGCAGCTGCCTTGTCGCCGCCCTGGATCGCTTTGCGAGCAGCTTTGATAGCCGTGCGCAAGGTCGAACGTTGGGACGAATTGTGTGCGTTTTGCTTAACTGCTTGACGAGCGCGTTTGCGCGCTTGTGCGGTATTTGCCATGGAATTTCCTAAAACAGGGTCAAAGTGCGTTTGCAAACATTAGTGTTTGCCAACCGGTGCGTTCTGTGCGTCTGCCGAACCATGTGTGCCAAACCAGTGCCTGTCAAACATTAGTGTCTGCGTAACAGAATTCTGTACAGCCTTCGATTATAGCGATATTTTCAAGCGGGGGCAAATCAAAAAACCGTGTGTCACGCCAAAAACACGTGAAAATGGGGCTGGCAAGGGCGAATCGGCGGCAATTGTTACCATATTTTAACCGTTTAACGGTACCGCGCCCGGCTATAATCTGCCCCCATGAACTTGCTTAAAACCCTCGCCGCCATCTCCAGCATGACCATGCTGTCCCGTGTAACCGGATTATTGCGCGAAAGCCTGTTCGCGCGCGCCTTTGGCGCCGGCGCCTACACGGACGCCTTCATTGTTGCCTTCCGCATCCCCAACCTGTTGCGCCGCTTGTTTGCCGAGGGGGCGTTCTCGCAAGCCTTCGTGCCGATCTTGTCTGAATACAAGAACCAGCACGGCCAGGAAGCGAGCAAGCAGCTGGCCGACCACGTGGCCACCACGCTCGTCTGGGCCACCCTGCTCGTGTCCGCCATCGGCATCATCGGCGCGCCCTGGTTCGTGTATCTGATCGCCACGGGCCTGACCAAGGATGCGGGCGCTTTTGACGCGGCCGTGTGGATGACGCGCTTGATGTTCCCTTATATTACTTGCATGTCCTTCGTCGCCCTGGCCGGCGGCATCTTGAATACCTGGCGCGAATTCAAGATTCCCGCGTTCACGCCGGTGCTGCTGAACCTGTCATTCATCGCCGCCTCGCTGTTCCTCGCGCCCTATTTGAAACAGCCGATCTACGCCATGGCCATTGCCGTGTTCGCCGGCGGCCTGCTGCAGGTGGCCATCCAGATTCCTGCGCTGATCAAGATCGGCATGCTGCCGCGCCTGTCGATCAATCCCGCCATCGGCCTGTCCGACGGCGGCGTGCGCCGCGTACTGAAGAAGATGGGACCAGCCGTGTTCGCCGTCTCGGCCGCGCAGATCAGCCTGATGATCAACACGAGCATCGCGTCGCGCCTGGCCGAGGGCAGCATTTCCTGGCTGTCGTATGCGGACCGCCTGATGGAATTCCCCACCGCCATGCTGGGCGTGGCCCTGGGTACCATCTTGCTGCCCAGCCTGTCGAAGGCGAACGTGGATGGCGACAAGACGGAATACTCGGCCTTGCTGGACTGGGGCTTGCGCCTGACTTTCCTGCTGGCCCTGCCCGCCGCCGTCGGCATGGCGACCCTGGCCACGCCACTGATCGCCACCCTCTTCCACTACGGCAAGTTCACGGCCGAATCCGTGACCATGTCGACGCAGCCACTCGTGGCCTACAGCCTGGGCCTGATCGGCATCATCCTCGTCAAGACCCTGGCGCCCGCGTTCTATGCGCGCCAGGACATCCGTACGCCCGTGAAGATCGCCATCGGCGTGCTGATCGCCACGCAGCTGATGAATCTGCTGTTCGTGCCCTACATCGCCGTGGCCGGCCTGGCCCTGTCGATCGGCCTGGGCGCCTGCCTGAACGCCAGCTTCCTGTACTGGGGCTTGCGCAGGCGCGGCATCTACCAGCCGAAACCGGGCTGGGCCAAGTTCTTCCTGCGCCTGCTGCCGGCACTCATCGTGATGGGTGGCGTGGCGTATGCGGGCGCCGTGCGCATCGACTGGATCGCCATGCAAGCCCATCCGTTGCTGCGGGCAGGCGCGCTGGCCCTGGTGGTGGCCCTGTGCGGCGTGGCGTACTTTGCCACTCTCTTTATAGTTGGCTTCCGCTTCCGCGACTTCAAGCGCCACGCGTGATTGCGCAGGATGCTGTTGCCGGCGTCTTGCATCAAGCAGCTGATCCAGACGAAAAAAAACCCGCCGAAGCGGGTTTTTTTCATTGCAGCGTAAGCTTAGTCAGCTTTCTTGGCGCGGCGGCGGGCCACGGCGCCAACCAGCGCCAGGCCGCCCAGCAGCATGCCATAGGTTTCTGGTTCTGGTACTGGCAGGGCCGAAACCGTGCCTACGTACTGAACATTTTTCACCAGGGTCAGGCCCGTGACTTGCACCGTGTAGGTGCCTGCAGCCAATTGACCTGCCCAGCTCAGATTCTGGATGCCGCTAGCCGTGCTCTTGGTCAGGTCGCCATAGCCGACCAGAGTAGCAGCGAAATCCTTGATCGCGCCGTTAGCAACGGAGAACGTTTGCAATGCACCGAACGAGGTCGACGATGGGGCCAGCAACTGGAAAGTCCACGAATCATTGATATCCGAATTGATGGCGAACTTGGTCGTGAAAGCCGACAGGGTATCGGAACCGGTTGGATCCAGGATGCCCAGGTCATAGGTTGCTGCCGATGCGCTGAACGATGCTGCTGCCATGATACCTGCAGCGATAAATTTCAATTTCATAGTTTATCCCTTAAAAAGTAATTTATGGCTGCAATGCGCAGGCCACCAATAGTTTTAGTACCGGAAGTACTGAACAGAATGGTAGCATAATCACATCAAATTACTTATAAATATTTTATCGAAGTTTCATATGAGATAAGTATTTTCGAAATGAACTATTTGCCGCTATCTATTAATTTCCACACAATAATAGTTACCGGCGCATACATTTATTTTTGTTACGTTTTAAGGTGAAAACGCCTACTCGGCAGTGTTTTCATCTGAATTTTGCGGTTCTGGCTGCTCAATTGGCGCTGATGGCGATTGTTCTTGCGGTGGAGTAACAGGGCGAGAAAACAACGGTGGCACCGGCAAGGCAGGCGCGATGCCGGCCTCATCACTCGCCGGCACAGCTGCCGGTCCCGCGGACGGCACGGAAGACACCCGGGCATCGACCATGAAGCGCCATTCCGAGAAATGCGCCTTGCCTTCGAAGCCGGCGAACCGGGCCTCGAAATTGCCGACCTTTAATGGCGCCGCCTGCGACAGGCTGTGCACGCCAATGATGCCGTTGCTGCCGGGCTGGTACAGCAAGCCCCACTCGGCGCGGCCCGTGATGGGGTCGACAAACAGCTTGCGCAGATGCCGGCGCAACTGGGGCGTACGGGGATCGCGCAGCAAGGCGGCAAGGCTGGGCGGCTGTTGCGGCTGGCCCGGCGGCGTGGCGGCCGCATAACTGTAGAGGGCATCCGAAAACTGCGCGCCGATGTCGAGCAATTCCTGCTCGGCCGCCTGGCGCTGCAGCAAGGAACCCATCTTCAGCCCGGCCGCCCCTACCATGCCCAGGATGGCCACCAGAATGATCAGGCCCAGATACGTAAAACCGCGCTGGCGGCGCGCAGAACGGTGCATGGCCGCTACCAGTCGGCAAACGGTGTGCCGCTGCGGTCCTTGCCGGGCGCGCCGCTTTTCACGTCATACACCTGGCCCGGCGTATCGTCGGGCGGCGGTACGATGAGCCAGCTGCTGTCGCTGTCCGTGATGGGATCGATGGGCATGGCGCGCAGGTATTTCTTTTCCACCAGTTGCTCCAGCGAATCGGGATAGCGCCCCGTATCGCCGTGGAACTGGTCGATGGTCGTGCGCAAATTGCGCAAATTGTCCGCCAGCACGGTTTCCTTTGCCTTGTCGAGGCTGGGAAAGTAGCGAGGCACAGCCAGGGTCAGCAGCAAAGCCACGATGCCGAGCACCACCAGCAATTCGATCAGGGTAAAGCCGCGCGTGCGGACTTGGGTGTTTTCAGCGGCCATGGTTCACCATAGACGGTAAGGCACGTTGTTCAAGCCGGTCTTGCCGGACGTGGAGTACACATCGTAGACATCGTCGCCCTCGCGCGGCTCGGCCGCCTCGCTGGCGTAGCTGCGCTTGCCCCACGTTTGCGCATCACTGAGGCCAGCATCCCCATTGAACGGGTCGCGCGGCACGCGGCGCAAAAAGAACATCTTGCTGCGCTTCGGGTTGCGCTGGTCCGCCACCCCCTCGACCAGCAGTTCCAGGCTTTTCGGATAACCGCTGGCGTCTGTCGCGCGCACGATTCGGCCCTCGTCGCCAGCCCGTTTATACGCATCGATCCCCTGGCGGATCTCGCGCAGTGCGCGCCGCAATTCCTGCTCCTGGCGCCGCTGCACCGTCACCTGCGTGACGGGAATGACCAGGGTGGCCAGCACGCCCAGGATGGCCAGGGTCACCAGCAGTTCGATCAGGGTAAAACCTCCCTGCCCCCTCTGCGCATGCGCCAGTCTCATTTGGCAGGCGGTGGCGGTGGCGGCGCCACCGGTACCGGCTGGCTCGACGACAGCGGCAAGGGCGCCGCCTGCAGCGGTACGGGCTGACCCGACGATATCGGCAAAGACGACGGAGACGGCTCGGGCGACGGCGCCACTTCCGGCGCCGGCACGCTCTGCGGCAAAGTCGATGGCACCTGGCCTGGCGTCATCATCGGCTGCGCCGGCGCCGGCTGCATGCCGACGGCTGACGGGCCGGAACGCACGATCACCGTGCCCGGCATCTGCGTGGGCGCCTTGGCCGCCATGTCGGGACGGCGGCGGAAGCTGCCTTCCGTGCCGGCCGAGAATTCCGATTCCTTCGCTTCCGGACGCTGCACGGTGCGCACCAGGTGCGGCGTGATCGACAGCACGATTTCCGTCTTCTGGCTGTCGTCCTTGCTGCTGCCGAACAGCCGCCCCAGTACGGGGATGTCGCCCAGGCCAGGCACCTTGTTGCCCGAGCTGCGCTCTTCATTGTTGATCAGGCCCGCCAGCACCTGGTTTTCGCCATCCTTCAGCTGCAGCATGGTCGACGCCTGGCGCGTGCCGATCTGGTACAGGGTCGAGCCGCTGCGGGTGGTGGTGGCCGCGCCCAGGTTGCTCACCTCGAGCGAGATGCGGATGCCCACCTCGTTGTTCAAATAGATGGTCGGCTCGGCGTTTACCGTCAGGCCCACGTCCAGGTAGCTGATCGACTCGGAAGCGAAGCCGCCCGTGCCCGGCGAAATCGTGGTGGTCACCACGGGTACCCTGTCGCCGATGACGAACTTCGCCTTTTCCCTGTTGCGCACACGGATGCGCGGGTTGGCCAGGATGTTCGCGTCGCCGTCCGTCTTGTTGGCGTTGGCCGTCACGGACAGGTCGCTCACGCCGATGGTGCGCTGGTTCAGCTTATTCAGGTCGCTGATGGTCAGGCCGATTCCGCCCGAGGTGGAAAGCGGCGTCAGGGTCAGGCTCGATGGCCAGGCCACGCCCAGTTCCATCAGGCGGCTGCGCTTGACTTCGAGGATTTCCAATTCCAGCACCACTTCCGCCTCGGGTACGTCCTGCAGCGCGATCAGGCGCTCGGCCAGGCGGATCGCCTCGGGCGTGTCGCGCACGATGACCAGGTTGAGCTTTTCATCGGCCACCACGTCGCGCGTCTTCAAAATGGTCTTGAGCGTGTTGGCCACCTGCTTGGCGTCCGCATTCGCCAAGAAGAAGGTCTTCACCAGCACTTCCTGGTACTCCTTTAATTTCGCCGCCACGTTCGGATAGATCAGGATCGTGTTCGCATCCATCACCTGCTGCTCCAGCTGGTTCGTCACCAGCAGGAAGTAGACGGCCGATTCCACCGTGCTGTTTTTCAGGAAGATCGAGGTTTTCGCGTCCGCCTTGACGTCCTTGTCGAAGACGAAATTGAGGCCGGAACGGCGCGCGATCAGCTCGAATACCTGTTTTAACGGCGCGTCGCGAAACTCGATCGTGATCGGCTGCTTGTACGACTTGGCCAGGCCCGACTCGACCACGGGCGGCGCCGTTTTGTCGTCGACCTCGCGCAGCAGCGTGCGCGCGCCCGCATGGTTCGGCTGCTCCGTGAGGATGGCGTTCAGGCGCTGGCGCGCGGGGTCGTAGCGCTTGGCGTCGATATCCTTCTGCGCTTCGGCCAGCAGCTTGCCCTGGCGCTGCTCGCGTTCAAGCGCGCGCAAGCCGCTGTTGGCCCGTTCGTTCTGCGCATCGATTTCCAGCACGCTCATGAAGGAGGCGCGCGCCAGTTCGCCCTGCCCCGCCTGCGCTTGGCGCTCGGCCTGCTGCAAGCGGATGCCGGTCGCCCGCTCGCGCGCCTGCAGATAGGCGCTGCGGTATTGCGCATTGCCGGGGTCTTGCTGCAGCGCTTCCTGCAGCTTTTGCAGGCCGGCCGGCACCTGGTCTTGCGCGATCAGCTCGCGCCCGTCGCGGTAGGCTTGCTGCCCTGCGCAACCGGACAGCAACAAGAGCAGCAGCGCCGATGAAAAGGAACGAGACATCACTCGGAAACTCCAATGTTGAGCTGCTGAACCTGGTTCAACGGCAGATAAGTGAGCGTCATGACGGGCGGCGCGATCGTCACGACCTTGTAGGCGCCATCGATGACGGTATTGGCGCGCACGATATACGTCTTGTCGGCGCGCGACAGAAACACTTCCCAGGCGCCATCGGCGGCCGCCTTGCCCAGGTAGACGAAAGGCAGCGGCGGCGCCATTGGAGGCGGAGGCGGCGGCGCGGCCGTCACCGCCATTTTCGGCGGCGGCGGATTCCAGTTCTGGCTCTGGAAGACAGCGCCGGCGCCGCCAAAGGTATCGCCATCCTCGCCCGCCACTTCGCTGCGCGGCAGCAGGGCCAGGATGGCCGGCTGCGCGGCTGGCGCCTTGGCCGCAGCATGGCGCGCGGGCGCGACGGCCCGCTCCACCGCCTCGGCCACGTCGGCCACGGGCTGGCGCTCGCCGAACAGCAGCAAGGCGCCCGCGCCCAGCACGCCGGCCAGCATCAGATAATGGCGCGGGGTCATGGCGTTTCTCCCGCATCGCCAGGCGTATCGGTCAGGTAAAAGGTCAGGCGCAAGCGCGCTTCGAGTTGCGTATCGGCGATCTGCTCGCGGCGAAAACTCAGTTCGTCGAGCGAGGCGAAGGGGACGGCGCGCAGCGCTTGCAACGCGAACTGCGACACGGCCGCATAACTGCCCTTCAGCGGCAAGGTCACCTGGTAGGTGGCAACTCGGCTGGCCTTGTCGTAGCCGCTCTTGTATTCGCCCTGCGCCAGCAGCAAGCCGTTTTTTGCGGCCAGGTCGAACAGCTGCTTGACCTGCTGCTCGGCATGGCGCTGCTGTCCCAGCGCGGCATAAAAGCGCGCCAGGTTTTCGCTGGCTGTCGCCGGCGGTGCGGCGGCCACCACGGCCAGCGCTGGCTGCGGCAAGGGCCGCGCTTCCAGCTGCGCCGCCACGGCGCGCTGCTGCCAGGCCCAGACCCAGGCAGCTACGCCCAGCGCAAGCAGCGCCACGGCCAAGCAGGCTGGCACACCCAGGCGGCGCAACAGCAGCTGCGCGCGCAGGCGCAAGCTGTTGAGGTCGATGGCCATCATGGCGTGCCCCAGCGCGCTTCGAGCTGGAAGCGCAAGGGTTTATTCGGATCGAGCGCGTTGATTTCATGGCGCAGCAGCTGCACGCGCGTGCCGAACAGCTCCTGCTGCTTCAGTTGCGCCACATACGCCACCATGGCGTCGCTGCTGGTCGTTTCCGCCGTGATCTTCAGCACGCGCTTGCGCGCGTCCGGTTCCAGCGCCAGCAGCGCGATTGCGGGCGGCGTGGCGCTGGCCAGCGCATCCTGCAGGTCGCGCCACGGCAGGTTCAATTGCAGGATGGCCGCATTCACGGCCGCCGCCTGCGCGGGCGCGATCGGCGTGGTCACCACCGGCGCCGGTCCCTGCGTGGCGGCCAGCACGCGCTGCTGCGCGCGCTGCAACTGCCCCTCGCGCAACTGCTGGCGCTGCAGCGCGGCGCTGCCGCTGTACGCCGCCGTGACGGCCAGCGCCACGCCCAGCGCGCCGACGCACCACGCCCACGCGGGCACGCGGTGCAGGCTGCGGCGCCAGTTTGGCGGCGCGAAATCGATATCGAGGCGCGTCATGCCACGCCTCCGCTATGCGCCAGCCGGGCGGCCGGCGACAGGGCGGCTTCCCCGTCCGGCGCGGAAAAAACCTGGCAGTGGAATTCTTTCGCCGGCGTCAGCCATGCGGGCGGCGGCGCGCCGCACAGCTGCAACAGCGCCGGTGCGGATACGCCTTGCAGCAGCGCCTCGCGCGCCAAGGTCTGCGCCAGCCAGTCCCTGCCAGCGCCAGGCGGCACGGGCAGCGCGCGCACGGCGCGCAAATAACCATCGTGCAGCACGCCCAGGGTCAGGGCGTTCTCCTGCAACTGGCCAAACCAGGCGCCCGGCTTCAAGGCGCCGTGCCAGCGGTTCCAGTGGCGCGCGAATTGCGGCGTAATAAAAATCAGGGCCAGCTTGCGTGCTGCGGCCACGCGCGTCAGCTGTGTCAGAAGCGCACGGGGCACGGCGCAGAAAAACGGCGCGCGCGCATCCCAGGCGCTGCTGCTGTGCCACAAGCCCGGCGCATCGCCATACAGCGACTGGAAACGCAGCGCGGCAGCCGCCTCGATGTCGGCCAGGCGCGCTGCGCCTTGCGGCATGTCCACTTGCCACAAGCGCGCCAGTCCATCGTCAAGCACCACGGACAAGGGCCAGCCCGCGTACTCGCCAGCTGGCAGCAACTGCGCCAGCGCCTGGCCCAGGGCGGCAAAGTCGCCATGCGGCGTGTCGTCCGGCGCATACGCGGCTTCGCCCAGCGAGGTCCATGCGGGCGCGCGCCAGCGGCTGCTGCGCCACAGGCTCACCTTGCCCGCCGCCACGCCCAGGCGCAATCCTTGTCCAAGACCTCTACGCATGCAGGGTGACCCTCTTGATTTCCGTGATGGTGGTGGCGCCCCGCTTGACCAGTTCCAGCGCCGCCAGGCGCAGGCTGCGCGTGCCGTTCGCATACGCGGCCGCCTTGATCTGGCGGATCGGTTTTTTATCGACGATCAATTCGCGGATTTCATCGGTCAGCACGAGAATTTCGGCGATAGAACGCCGCCCCTTGTAGCCCGTGCCGCGGCAATCGCCGCAGCCCTTGCCCTGCATGAATTGATACTCCGCCACGTCGGCGCGCGCCAGTCCCACGCTGGCCAGCTCGGCATCGTCAGGCGTGTACTCGGTGGCGCAATGGGGGCAGTTGGTGCGGATCAGCCGCTGCGCCCAGATGCCGTTCAGGGCCGAGACAAACGCATACGGGTCGATGCCCATATGCGTAAAACGGCCGAACACGTCGAATACATTATTTGCATGCACGGTAGTCAGCACCAAATGGCCCGTGAGGGCCGATTGCACGGCAATTTCCGCCGTTTCGCGGTCGCGGATCTCGCCCACCATGATCTTGTCGGGGTCGTGGCGCAGGATCGAGCGCAAGCCCTTGGCAAAGGTCAGCCCCTTCTTTTCATTGACGGGAATTTGCAGAATGCCGGGCAGCTGGTATTCGACGGGGTCTTCGATGGTGATGATCTTTTCGCGCCCGTTGTGGATTTCCGTCAGCGCCGCATACAGGGTCGTCGTCTTGCCCGAGCCGGTCGGTCCCGTCACGAGCAGCATGCCGTAGGCTTCCTGCGCCAGCGCGCGCAAGGCGACCAGCGATGGCGAGTCAAAGCCCAGCGCTTCCAGAGTCAGCGCGCCGTAGGCTTCGATCATGGCGCGCTTGTCGAGGATACGGATGACGGCATCCTCGCCATGGATGCTGGGCATGATGGAGACGCGCAAATCGATTTCGCGCCCGCCCGACTCGACGCGAAAGCTGCCGTCCTGCGGCACGCGGCGCTCGGCGATATCGAGTTCGGCCAGCACTTTCAGGCGCGAGATGATGTGCTCGGCCACTTCGATGCCGTTGACGGACGTGGCGTGATCGAGCACGCCGTCAACGCGGTACTTGACGGCCAGGCCGCCGGCCGTGCTTTCCAGATGGATGTCCGACGCGCCCGCCTTCAGCGCGTCATACAGGGTCGAGTTGACCAGCTTGACGGCAGGGCTGGCCGCTTCAGACACGCTGGCAAACGACAGCACGGCGGCCGTCTTGCCATCACGCCGCGCGTCACTGGCGGCGCCGGGCAGCAGGCTGTCGACGGCGCGCGCCGACTCTTCCTGCTTCGACAGGTAGGCGCCGATGTCGGCCTGCAGCGCCAGATGGATGCTCAAGACGCCCTGCCCGGCGCGCGCACTCAGCCAGGTTTGCAGGTCGAGGTCGAACGGGTCGGCGATCACGCCCACCAGTTGGCCGCCGGCGGCGCGCAGCAGCACGCTGTGACGCGCCAGCGCCTGCGACAGGGGCAGCACATCGAAGGCGGGAGACAAGGCCAGCATGTCGGCCGTTTCCAGCACGTCCAGGCCGAACGGGCGCGCCAGTTCGCGCACCACGGCGCGCGCCTCGATGCCGCTCAGCTCCTGCAATTCCTCGACCAGGCTACGCTTCGATTGCCGGCTCAGGATGCGCGCGCGCTGCAGCAGCGCGGGGTCGATGGCGGCGGGAACGGAAGAAATCTGGTTCATGAAATATCGCCGGCAAGGTCAAAGATGGGCATGTACAGCAGGATCACGATGGCGCCCACGACGAGGCCGATGGCGGCCATCAGCAAGGGTTCGAAGGTGCGCGTAAAACGGTCGATCCAGCGGCTGATTTCACCGTCATAAAAGGCGGCCGACTGCGTCAGCATGGGGCCCATGTCGCCCGTGCGCTCGCCCACGCGCAGCATGCGCAGGGAAATCGGTGTCGTCAATTGATGCTGCTCAAACGCCGACGACAGCGGCTGGCCCGCCTCGATGGCGCCGCGCGCGCCCTGCAACGATGCCTGCATGCCCGGCGAGACCATCGCCTGCACGGTGGCAATCGCCTGCACGATGGTGATGCCGCCCTCGGCCAGCATGCCCAGGGTCAGGTACAGGCGCGACAGTTCATAGATGCGCACGCGCTCGCCGATGCCGGGCAGTTTCGCCAGCAGGCGCGCCACGCCGCCGTTGCGCAGCACGCGCCGCACGGCAGTGAACACGATGCTGCCGACGAGTGCCAACCCCAGCAACAGCAGCACGCCATGCTGCGTGACGAACTGGCCCCAGCTGAGCATCACTTGCGACATCCATGGCAGGTTGCGTCCCGCGCCCTGGTAGACCTCGGCGAAACGGGGCACCACATAGCTGATCAGGAAGGCGCTGACGCCGCCGCCCACGGCCAGCAGGATGGCGGGATAGATGGCGGCGCTGACGATTTTGGACCGCACCGCATCGATGCGCTGCTGGTAGTCGATGTAGCGCGACAGCGCGCGCGGCAAGTCGCTCGTGCCCTCGGCCGCCTTGACGATGCCGATATACAAGGGAGGAAACAGTTCAGATTGCTCGCCCAGCACGGCGGAAAAGCGCTTGCCTTCGCGCAAGCCTTCGAGCAGACGCGTGAGCACGCTGCGCGTGGCCAGCGACGCTTCCTTTTCCAGCAAGGCTTCCAGCGCTTCGACGATGCCCAGACCCGCTTGCAGCAGCGCCAGCAATTCCTGGCTGAACAGCAGCAGGGGCAAGGCCCGCGCGCGCTGGCGCCCGGCCGCACTGAACGGCGTGGCCCGCAAGGGGCGGATGGCGCTGACAAACAGGCCGCGCGCTTCGGCCTGGCGGCGCGCGTCGGCTTCGTCGCGGCCGTCGATCACGCACGTCTGCAAGGTAGTTACGGCCTGGTCCGTGGAAAGCGCGCGTACTTCGAACTGCATGATGGCTTGTCCGTAGGAAAAAGAATGGCGCTGGCGCTATTGCGAGCTGATGTCGGCGTTCTCGCCGCTGCCGCCCGGCTGACCATCCTTGCCCATCGAGACGATGTCATATTCGCCCTTGCTGCCCGGCGCGCGGTATTGATAGGCATGGCCCCACGGGTCGAGCGGCACGGCCTTTTTCAGGTAGGGGCCATTCCAGCGCGTGCCGGCGGCGGGCGGTGCCACCAGCAGCGCGGCCAGGCCTTCTTCCGTGGTCGGATAGCGCCCCACGTCGAGGCGGTAGGTGTCGAGCGATTTTTCAAACGCCTCGATCTGCGCCTTGGCCACCGTCACTTCGGATTTGCCCAGCTGGGCGAAATACTTGGGGCCGACATAGGCCGCCAGCAAGCCGATGATCACGATGACGACCAGCAATTCGAGCAAGGTAAAGCCGCGCGCATGGCGCGTTGCCGCAAGGTTCTGCCTGTGTGCTGCATGCATCCGGTAACTCCTTATTGCCTACCTTCAATACATTGCGTCGCTGCGCGCGGCGGATGGCCATGCACGGGCGACACGCGCTTGCCTGATGCTTATCAGCCTACCATGCCGGTTATGGTTAATACAATCTTTTCTTTGCTCTGTGAACAACAAATTCCTGCGGAAACCATCCAGTGTGCGCGAAACCGCCACGGCGCCGCGCGCGCTTGCCTGGCTGGTTGATGATTCAACTATTTTCAATGCAGAAACTATCTACTCCTGGTTACCAAATCATAGTAAGTGATGAATTTTATTCATTCATTATTTGTAACTTTCAAATTAAATTTGCAAGAATATCAAACAATTAAATTGCCTCTTTTGCTATAGTAAAAGTCAATTTTCTACGTATTGGTCTTATCCGTCCACGCAGAAAAGAGCATCCCAGACGCAAAACATATTGCATCCTACATAATCACCAAGGGAAAATTCATGACTCGTATTGTGCATTCGAAGGCAACTGCCGCAGCAAGTCCTTTCTCGGCCAAGCAGTGGACCGGCGCCGCCATCCTGGCCCTGTCCGCCGCCTGGGCTCCCGCCGCCATCGCGGACGTGATCAACTTTGACAATGTCGACAGCCAGTTCGTCGGCCATGGCGACTCCCTGGAATTCGGCAAATTCCTGCTGACGGGCGCCTCGAATGCCGCCGGTGCCAGTTATGGCGACCTGGTCGGCGCCGTATTCGACGGCACGGATCCGGCCGCCTGCGGCATGGCGTGCCCGACCAACAATACGAGCAATTACTATGCATCCCTCAACGACGGCATCGTCTACCTCGATCCGCTGACGACGGGCGGCAGCGTCAGCCTGCAGGGCTTCGACGCCAGCTTCATCGGCTACGCCCAGGGCGTCACCTATCCGGCCGTAGCGGGTCTGTTGCGCGTGCAAGGCTTCTACGCCAACGGTTCTTCCATCTATGAAACCTATCAGCTAGGCGGCCCCATCGGCGGCAACTTCCAGTTCCAGCGCTACAACACCAGCGCCAACTTCGGCAGCCAGCAATTCGCCTCGCTGGCCTTCTTCGGATTCACTTGCAACATGGCCGGCAGTTGCAACGCCTTCACGAGCAACAAGGGCCAGTTTGCACTCGACAATATCGTCGCCTCGGTACCGGAGCCATCGACCTACGCGATGCTGCTGCTGGGCCTGGCCGGTGTCGGATTCGCTGCGCGCCGCCGCAGCAAGCAAGCCTGATTGCCGCCTCTTTTTGACTCCGATACCGATACAGGAAACCCTACATGACATTCCGTCCCGCCTTGCGTCCCATTTCGCTCGCCGTGCTGAGCCTGTTTGCCAGCCTCAGCTTCCAGGCCCACGCCGACGACCTGCGCCGCCCCTACATCGTGCAACTGACCGACAAACCGATCGCTTCCTACACCGGCTCGGTGGAAGGCCTGGGCGCCACCCAGCCTGCCGCCGGCGGCCGCCTCGACCTGGCCAGCACGCAAGTGCAGCTGTACGGCGACTACCTTGAACAGAAACAGGCCCGGGTACAAGCGCTCATCGCCGCCGCGCCCGTGCAATACCAGTACAAGATCGTCCTCAACGGTTTTTCCGCCCTGCTGACGGACGCCGAAGTGCGCCAGCTGCAAGCGAGCGGCGAAGTGGCCAGTATCGCCCCCGACGAACCGCGCGCCCTGCAAACGAACTACACGCCCACTTTCCTGGGCCTGGACCAGCCGGGCGGCCTGTGGAGCCAGCTGGGCGGCAAGCAGCATGCGGGCGAAGACATCATCATCGGCATCGTCGATGGCGGCGTGTGGCCGGAAAACCTGTCGTATGCGGACAAGGTCGACGCCAACGGCGCCCCGACCTTCGACCCGAACGCCACCCTGGCCTACGGCGCGCCGCCGGCCGCCTGGAAGGGCAGCTGCCAGGCAGGCGAAGGCTTTACGTCCGACCACTGCAACAACAAATTGCTGGGTGCGCAATATTTCAACGCCGTGCGCCTGACCGAGACGGACAAGATCCAGCACTGGAGCGAATTCACCTCGCCGCGCGATTCCATCGGCGACCCGAATGGCGAAGGCGGCCACGGCACGCACACTTCGTCCACCGCGGGCGGCAATGCGGGCGTGCCCGTGACCGTGAACGGCTCGCCGCTGGGCGCCATTTCCGGCGTGGCGCCGCGCGCCCGCCTGTCCGTCTACAAGGTATGCTGGTCGTACAACCTGGCCACCCAGCCGACCGGTGCGAAGAACGGCTGCTACGGCGGCGACAGCGTGGCGGCGATTGAAAAAGCCGTGCAGGATGGCGTCCACGTGATCAACTACTCGATCAGCGGCGGCGGCACCGTCAACGACCCGGTCGAGCAAGCTTTCCTGCACGCGTCGAATGCAGGCGTCTTCGTTGCCGCTTCGGCCGGCAATGCGGGACCGGCGAACACGGTGGCGCACGTCAGCCCATGGATCACCACCGTGGCAGCCTCGACGCACAACCGCGCCAACCAGGCCAAGGTAACCTTGAGCAACGGCGCCAGCTACACGGGCGCCTCGCTCAACTACAACCCGCTGCCGGCCACCCCCCTGATCCGCGCGCAAGATGCAGGCTTGCCCGGCGCCGATGCGCAAAAACTGGCCCTGTGCTACCGCGCCGGCGACAACGGCGGCGTGGCCCTGCTGGACCCGGCCAAGGTCGCCGGCAAGGTCGTCAGCTGCCTGCGCGGCACCACGGCGCGCACCGACAAGGGCATCGCCGTGCTCGAAGCGGGCGGCGCCGGCATGGTGCTGGTCGACACGGGCGTGGGCCTGGTGTCCGACCCGCACGTGCTGCCGGCCGTGCACGTGAGCGCCGCCGATGGCGCACTGATCAACGCCCAGGCGCAAACGGGCACGGCCACGGCCGCCATTTCGCGCTTCGTCACCAACGGCAACGGCCCTGCCGCCCCCGTGGTGGCCGACTTCTCGTCGCGCGGCCCGAACCTGTACGACGCCAACCTGCTCAAGCCGGACGTCACCGCGCCTGGCGTGGACATCCTGGCCGGCGGCACGCCTGCCCTGTCGCGCGCCCAGCGCGACGCCGTGCAGGATGGCAGCCTGGTACCGCCGCAAGCCTACATCTTCCTGCAAGGCACTTCGATGGCCAGCCCGCACGTGGCCGGCCTGGCCGCCCTGCTGCGCCAGCAGCATCCGGACTGGAGCCCGGCCGCCATCAAGTCGGCCCTGATGACGACCGGCAGCGCCACCTTGCCCGACATCCAGGCCGGCGACGCGCGCGGCATCCTGCCATGGGGCCAGGGCGCCGGCCACGTGACGCCGAACAAGGCGACCGATCCCGGCCTCGTGTATGACGCCAGCCTGGCCGATTACAAGAAATACATGTGCGGCGTCGGCATGACGGCCGAATGCGCGGGCGGCACCCTGGCCGGCTACAACCTGAACATGCCGTCCATCACCATCGGCAACGTGCTGGGCACGCAAACGGTGACGCGCCGCGTCACCAACGTGGGCAGCAGCAGCGCCACCTACACGGCCAGCGCCTCGCTCAGCGGTTACAGCGTGGCGGTGGCGCCTGCCACCCTGGCGCTGGCACCCGGTGAAACCAAGTCCTTCACCGTGACCCTGACGCGCACGACGGCGCCGGACAATGCCTGGCAGTATGGCGCCCTCGTGTGGAGCGACGGCGTGCACACGGTGCGCAGCCCCGTCACGGCCCGCTCGGGCCGCGCGGTGCAGTCGCCGGCATTGCTGCAGGCCGACAAAGTCAGCGGCCTGCGTTCGCTGACCCTGTCCACCGGCTTTGCCGGCAAGGTCGGCGCGGCGACGGGCGGCCTGAAGGAAGTAGCGCGCAGCGAGCAAACCATCAGCCAGGCCGCGCCGGGCAGCGTGGAAACGCTGGCGCAGATGGCCGACGCGTGCAAGGCGGGCGGCAGCGGCGTGCGCGCGGTCAATGTCAGCATTCCCGCCAGCACCGTCGTGGCGCGCTTCGAAATCTTCGACCGGGACACCACGGAAGGCACCGGCAATGACCTCGACATGCTGCTGCTCAACAGCGCCGGCGCGACGGTCGCCACCTCGGCCACGGCCGGCTCGAACGAAGCCATCACCGTGACCACCCCGGCGGCAGGCAGCTACAAGGTCTGCGTGATCGGCTATGAACTGGCAAATGGCGTCTCGACCGGCTTCGGCCTGTCGTCGGCCGTCGTCACGACAGCCGACAAGGGCGGCAACCTGAAAGCCACCCTGCCTACCAAGGTATATGTGGGCGGCAGCGCCACGGCCGGCATCAGCTGGTCGGGACTGGAAACGGGCAAACGCTACCTGGGCGGCGTAGTCTTCCTTGATGGCAACAGCGCGGCAGCGTCCACCACCGTACTGTCGGTAGAGACCAACAACCCGTTGCCGCTGGCCGTCCCCAGCCAGCGCAACGTGAGGGCGGACGCCAAGCTGTAACGCTATCGCTCCACGCAGTAACACGGCGCGCCCTGCGGGGCGCGTTTTTTATGCGCGACGCGCGTACAATCGGCGCATGTCCACCTTTCGCCTCTGCATTGCCATCCTGGCCGGCATGGCCAGCATGCATGCCCTGCCTGTCGCGGCGCAGGCTGCCGCGGCGCGGCAGTCCTACGTAGTGCAATTGCGCGCCCCGCCGCTGGCCTCGCAAGCGGACGGCGTCCATGGGCTAGATACCCACAGCGATGCGGCGCGGCGCTACACGGCCCAGCTGGAAGCGCAGCAGCGCGCCGTGCTGGCGCTGGTGCCAGATGTCCCCGTGCAATACCGCTACACGGCGGCCTTCAATGGCTTTGCCGCCATGCTGACACCAGCCGAAGTGGCGCGCCTGCAAGCGAGCCCGGACGTGGCGCGGGTATCGCCCGGCAGCATCGAACACACGCAAGACGGCGGTAATGAAAAGAGTCAGGCCCGGCCGCGGGACCAGCGCTAATGGCTGAGCAGGCGCAGCGCGATGCCGCGCGACACGGCTTGCATGCGGTTGCTTACTCCCAATAATTTATAGATGCGCTGCAAATGGCTTTTCACGGTGGTGCCGCTGATGCCGAGGATTTGCCCCACTTCGTCATTGCTTTTCCCCTCGCGCACCCAATGCAGCACTTCCAGCTCGCGCGCACTGGCCGCGCGCGCGGCAGCCGGGCCCGTCACGGATGCACGCTGGCTGCCTGGCAGCGCCAGCCAGTGCACGTGCAGATAGGGCAGCAGCAACTCCAGCGCATACGCTTGGCGCGCCGCGTCCGCCGGCTTCACGGCGAACAAGGCAAAAAAGCTGCCGCCGGCGTCGCCCGCGCTGCCATGCACCAGCACGCCGTCGATGACGCCCGCCCTCTGGCCACCCGCGCGCCAGGCCAGCGCAAGGTGCGCCAGCTGGGCCTGGCGCTCGCGCAGCTGCGCGTGATCTGGCGCGGCGCTGTGCCAGGCTTCGCTGCGCAGCACGGCCCCGCCCACATCCAGTTGCGCGCACATCAATATATCGTGCGGCAACAGCGTTTGCAGCGGCCCCTGGCTCCACAGAAAGAAATCGCCGGGCACGGCGATGCCATGCGCGCCAAGGATGGCGTGCAGCAGGTATTCCTGCTCCCGCCCCGTCAGCAGCATCATGCGCACACGGCGGTATCAAACGCCAGATAGCGGTAGCCGCTGCCGCGTACGGTTTCAATGCGGTGGCCGCAACCGCCCGGCTGCAAGGCGTGGCGCAAGCGTCCCACGTGGGCGTCGACCGTGCGCTCGTCGAGGTAGGCGGCATGGCCCCACACCTGATCCAGCAGTTGCGCGCGGCTATGCACCCTGCCCGGATGGTCCATGAGGAAATGCAGCAGTTTGAATTCCACGCGGCCAAGGTGGATGGGCACCTTACCCGCCGTCACGCGCAGGGTGTGCGGGTCGAGCCGCAAGGCGGCAGCCCCGGCCGTGCCTGCGCCTGTGCGCAAGGCCGATGGCGCGCGCCGGCGCAGCAGCGCATGCACGCGGGCCAGCATCTCACGGGGACCGAAAGGCTTGCACAGATAATCATCTGCGCCGCTTTCCAGCGCCAGCACCTTGTCCTGTTCGCTGTCGCGCGTGCTGATCATGATGATGGGCAAGTCGCACAGCACGCCATCCTGGCGCACCTGGCGCAGCAACGCGATGCCGGACGCATCGGGCAGTTCCCATTCCAGCAACAGCACGTCGGGCGGATCGCCCGCCAGCAGCGCCAGCGCGCCGCGCGCATCCAGGGCGCAGCTGACCCGGTAGCCGGCACCCGCGAGGTTATGCGCCAGCAGCGCCTGCATGGCAGGCGCAGGGTCCAGCACCAGGATATGGCCAGGCATCGATGCATCTCCCGAAAAAAGTTGGCAGCAGTCATAAAAATACTAGACTGCCCGACAAGTTTTTTACTATGCATCAAGCGTAAAACGGTGACTAATACAATTTAGTTTCCTGATTTATAGCTATTGCGAATAAATAGACGAAAAAAAACACAGCGGCCCGCAGGCGCGCTGTGTTTAGTCTGAGAAGATTAGGCGCGTGCGACAGGCTGGCGGCGGCGCAGGGTAAAACCGATCAGCGCCAGGCCGCCCGTCAGCATCATCCATTCCGACGCTTCCGGCACGGCCGAGATCGACGCGATGCTCGCATACGTGCTGCCGGCGATGCTGGCGGGCAAGCCACCAGTCATCGGCGTCAGCTCGAACTGCACCAGGTTGCCATTGACATTGCCCAGGTAAGCCATGCCGGTGTAGTCGAGCAAGCCCACGCCAAACGTCGTGCCCGCGTTGCCGGCCGTGTTCAGGAAGTCGCCGCCAAAGACGATATTGAAACCGAACTTGCCGCCCAGGGTCACGTTGTGGAACCAGTCGTTGTAGGCGCCGCTATTGCCGAAGGTCAAGGTGCCGGGCAAGCTGCCGCTGACATTGCCTTCCATCGATTCCAGTGCGCCGAACGCGCCCGAGAAATTGCTGAGCACGGCGCTGGCGCCCGGCGCCGGGCTGTTGCCGGCAATAAAGGCGAAGTCGAGGAAACCGGCGCCCGAGAACTGGCTCGTGTCGATTTCCACGTGGTAGCCAAGCGGACCCGCCAACGCCAGGCTGGAGCTGGCGGCCAGCACGGCAGCCAGGACGGCGCGGCGCAGGGTGAGGTTGAATGTCGTTGTCAACATGATGGTGTCCTTAGAAGTTGCCGGCGAAAATGCTGGCCGAGTAGGTGATCGTCACTTTCGACGGATTGGTGAAACTGACGGCAAACGAAGCCGTCGCGCCCGGCGCCAGGCTGGCCGCGTTGACGGTGACGTAGGCGGCGCCCGCATGGCTGCCCGTGGCATTGGCCAGGCTGACGCCGGCAGGTAAGCCGCCGAACACCACCTGGAACGGGCCGTTCAAAACGCTCGTGCCCGTGTTGGTGAACGAGAACGTGCCCGTGTATTTTTGCGTCGCGCGGTTGTAGGCCAGGCCCGAGCTCGCTTGCGCCACGCCGGCCGTGATGTCGCGGTAGGCGGGCTGCAAGTCCATGCTGATGACGACGGGATCATGGTCCGAGGCGCGGTACGGCAAGGCGTTGTACAGGTCTTGCGGCTTGGCCGAGTCGATGTTGTAGTCGATCACTTCCGGCTCGTCCGCATTCACATGCCATTCGGCCACGCCGGCCACTTGCGGGCTCAGCGAAGCGCTGGCCAGCGCATGGTCGAGGTAGCCGCTCTGGCCGCCAAACACGTACGAATATGGCATGCCGGACGGCCGCACGAAACGCTCGAGTTCATTGACGAAGCCGGCGCCCGTGATGGCCTGGATCGGGTCTTCCGCGCCATAGGAATTGAGGTCGCCGATGACCAGCACGTCCGCGTCGCCGGCAGCGGCCGCCACCTGCGGCACGAAGCTGCCGATCAGGCGCTGGGCTTGCTGCACGCGGGTGGCGTTCCAGCAGCTCTGGCTATCGTTCTGGTCGGCGTCCAGCCCGCTCGAAGGGCAGCTGCCCTTCGACTTCAGGTGGTTGACGATCAACGAGAATTTCTCGCCATTGCCGGCACGGAAAGTTTGCGCCATCGGTGGACGGTTGTTGATGGCGTTGGCGTCCGACAAGGCGCCGCCCACAAGGCCCAGCTTGGCAGGCTTGTAGATCATGGCCACGCGGATGGCGTCCGTGCCCGTGGCGGCCGGCTTCGGCACCACCGCATACGTGACGCCGCCGATGGCCGCGTTCAGTTGCTCGACCAGGTAGGTGACGGCCGTCTCGCCATTGTTCTGGATTTCCATCAAGCCGACCACGTCCGCATCGATGGCTTTCAGCTCGGCGACGATCTTGTCGCGCTGGCGCACGAACTCGGCCAGATTGTCGGCGCCGCGGCAATTGCTCTTCGTGGTCGAAGTGCCCACGGTGCAGCCCTGCCCCGTCTGCCCAAAGATATTGTTGCCATTCGTAAAGGTCGTAAAGAAATTCAGCACGTTGGCGCTGGCCACCTTGACGTTGCCGGACGGCAGTTCCGGGCTGCCCGTGCGCGGGTTGTCGCGCGAGAATTGCGGCGTCTGTGTCGGCTGTAATTTGTAGGCGGCGCCGCCACCGCCGATGGCGCCAAAGTCCACCACGCCCGTCAGGTCGGCCACCGTGTCGCCGCTGCGCACGGTGTTGTCCTGGCCGATATACGGTATCGTTGGCGGTGCAACAAAAATGCCGTCATCGAGCACGATCAGATTGTTCGCATTGGCGGCGATCAAGGCTTGCGCCTCGGCGGAGCCGGCCGGGTAGCGGTTGGTCGGCACTTCGCGCCGTCCCGCCGACAGACTCAGTTCGCCACGCGCGCCCATATAGGCGTTTTGCGACACGGTCAACGGTTGCGTGAAGCGCACGAGCATGCCTTCCACGGCCGCCAGGTTGTCGTTCGGCAAGCTCACATTCGCCGGCACGACGCTGTGGCCCGCGCTTTGCGTGAGGATGGCCGTCACGTCCTTGAATTCCGTATAGGAATTTTTCGCGCCCGATGGCGTGTATTCGACCACCGTGCCCGTCACGCGCACCAGTTCGCCCGGCTGCACGGTGGTAGCCGTCGCGCCCGTGTACACGAAGATGCCGTCCGACGTCGACGGGTCGCCATCGCCGGCCGCATCCTGGATAAAGAAGCCGGTGCCCACTTTCAAGGTCACCACGCCCTCGGTCGTCTGCACGGAATTGGCGTAGGGGCTGCTGGCTCCACTGCCCTGGATTTGCGGGATCGTGTGGCTGATGGCGGCCAGGCCTTGCACGGCCACGTCAACCTTGCACGACGCCGTCTGCTGCTGGTCGTTGCTGAAATTCACGATGACCGGGTAATTTCCCACCGGCACGCCAGCGGCCACCAGCAGGTTCACGCTGGCGCTCTCGCCCGCCACGCCGGCCGCGCTGAAATTGGCCAGGCTGATGCCGGCCACGGCGGGCGAGCTCAGGGT
This sequence comes from Janthinobacterium sp. HH104, assembly GCF_001758715.1. Lineage (NCBI taxonomy): Bacteria > Pseudomonadati > Pseudomonadota > Betaproteobacteria > Burkholderiales > Oxalobacteraceae > Janthinobacterium > Janthinobacterium sp. HH104. The sequence continues at coordinate 63,824 of NZ_LRIB01000039.1, forward strand.
GGCCGCATTCACGACGCCATCGACGTCGGATGCGCGCAGCACGGCGCTGCCGCCATTGCCCACAGCCAAGGCCAGATTAGCCGGGCAGCTGGTAATAATCTGATGCACGACGGGACCGCCGCACACATTCAGCGGCGAAGCCGTATTGCGCGGCGTCACGCTGCCGGTGGCGAAGTCCGCGCTATTGTCGTCCGTGTCGCCGCAGCCGCCATTCGCGCGCGCAATCGACAGGGTATTCGATGGTGCGGGCGCCACGGCGCCTTCAAAACCGTTGGCCGTGCCGAAACCGACCAGGTCGACGATGGCGGCGCCCGTGGGGCTGGCGCCCGTCTGGGCTGTCTTGCTATTGCTCAGCAACACCTTGCCCGCCGTGCCGGACATGGCCAGGCTGCCCGTGGCGTCCGGCGTGGGCAAGTCCTGCGTGCCGCCCGCGCCCTTGGCTTGCTGGACCAGCAGATACTGGCCTGGTTGCAAATCGATAGCCGGCAAGGCCGTCACGGCCCAGCTCGTGCCAGCGGCGGACGCGTATTGCACGCTCCAGTTGCCCAGGTTCACGGGGCTGGCGCCGCGGTTGAAAACTTCGATGAAATCATTGCGGTACAGCGCCCCCGAATTGCCGCCACCGCCATACACCTGGCTGATGACGATATCGGAAGCGGCCAGGGCTGGCACGGACAGGCTGGCCAGCACGGCGGCCATGACGGTCAGGCGCAGCGGCGTGCGCAAGGGGGAAAACGAGTTGTGCATGAGGATCCCGGTCGGTAAATAGATGACGCCGGCCCCACATGATCGGCCGGCGCGCCATAATTAACAAAAGTATTTCAGACTTGTTATTTGCATATTAAAGGCCCGGGATGACGACTTGATGACATTTGATTAAGCCGAATGGAGTAAAAGTCCAGCCGCCCATCCTTCATCCAAGTAGCTAGGCAACAACATTTGACCGTCAGACTTCAGCAAGCACAGCAAATTGCTCAAAAATATGATATATTTCTATTAAATAAGTTTTATTCCTTGCAAGTTTATAAAGCTTGCCCAGTCAGTAGCAACACGCCAGTAAATAGATATGCAAAGGGCCCAGTCCACGCCCTGCGCCACGCACAATCGATGCGCTATTTGAATGTACTGCTAATTTTATTGCGTCGAGATCATGGAGCGCGCAGCGCCCTGTCGGCATGAAAACCCTAGCGAGATCAAACCATGAAAAAATTCACCCCCGTCGTCCACCTATCCCTGCTGACAATTGCCGCCACCCTGGCATTGAGCGCAGGTTACGCGACAGCGCAAACAGCGGCACCAGCCGCTGCGGACAATAAACGCTGCGAAGCAAACAATGCCGGCACCAACGGCAACGCCAGCGAGGCAGACATGAACAGCACATATAGCGCGTGCCGTTTGGCAAATGGTGCCATTGGCATGGGTTGGCGCACCAACGACGGCAAAGGATCCACGCCCGAATTCGGTGGCGAAGAATCTTCGCAAGTATTGCGCAAGCCGCATTTCGACAGTCGCGGCCATGATCTGAGCCAGTTCGATACAGATGCAAGTACGCGTACCAAAGGCTTGGGAAGAGGCATCAAGCAAGATGGTTTTGACTATAGCTCGGGTACGCGCGATTTTGTTGCGCAAGAAAGACTGGAACCGTTTAGCGGCAGCGAAGGCTACCGTGGTGTGGGACGGGCGATGCCGGAACAGTATGCGTCTCTGCTGACGTCCTCCGACACGCCCACTCCCGCGGCAGCAGGCGGCGGTGGCGTTGGCTCCGGTGGTGCTGGCGGCGGCATCGAAGGCCGCGGTGTTACTCCCAACACCATATTGCCGCCGGTACTGGCTGTTCCTGAACCGGAAACGTATGCCATGCTGCTGGCCGGCCTGGGGCTGGTGGCCTTCATGGGACGCCGAAAACGCACGGCTAAAACCTAATCAAAAAGGCTCGCAAGAGCTTTTTTTTATTTATCTGGCAGCAACGCAAGCGAGCGCTGTTAACGTCGGAATGCCCTGTAGGGGGCCGCCAGTGGATCGCCGATGAACAATCCTTGTGCCGGCCACGCCACACTTCCCCAGTACGCTTCCAACGCCGTCATGCCCGTCAGGTAGCGCCGCAACAAGACTGTCGAATTCGGGAATTTCTGCCAATAGTTACACGGTTCACTGACGGTACCGTAGCTGGCCGTCGCGCCCGCCTCCAGCCAGCGCTGGCTGCTCATTTGCGCCGTCCCCTGCAGATCGCCACCGAACGAAGTCAGGTGATCCGCCAGGGCGCCTGGCAGAAAGCGCAAGGTATCGAGCTTGGCGACCTTGGCCATGCCGGTCTGGTAGACCATGATGTCCTGTGCACCGTCGAGCACATCAGCCTTCAGATTCTTGACCGTCAGCTTGCGCTGGCGAACGATCCCGGCAGGCGGGAAAAAAGCGGCACGACTGTTGCGCGCATTTTCGCTGGTGGTCAGATAATACGCGCTGGCGGCGGGCACGGAAAAACCGCTGACCGTCCCGCGATCCACCACAGCCTTGGCCTCTTCCACAAAATCGATGGGCAGCAACATGGACAGGCGCATGCCCATCTGCGTAAATGGCTGCGGCACATTGCTGTTGAAATACGTGCTGGGCTTGCCGGCGTCACACGTCTTGGCGCATTGCCCCGCATCGTAGCCCAGGGTATAGGCGGAAGTGATGGAATTGCATTCGACCGCGTAAGGCGCGCTCCACACCATCAGCACGGCCTGGATATGGGGCTTCAATTGCGCGTCAATGCGCTCCTTCAACTGCGCGAACTGATCCATGCTGAGCTTGCGCGGGCGATTCGGGATATTCACGTGCACAACGTTCGCAGGCGGGATGCCATGCGCCTGGCGGTAATATTCACCCACCACGATACTGTTTGGTTCGGCGTCATTGATCACGACTGCCAATTGCAGCGCATTCAATCCTGGCGGCATGGATGGTGCATCGGCATGGGCGATGCCGGCAGCCAGCGCCAGCGCCAGCGAAAGGAAGAGAGATTTATGCAAGGTCAATATCGCCGTTGAAGAAGATCGAAGCCGCCATGTGGCGGCCGCCAGCTATGCCCGATGATTATAGCGCCCAGCAATCGACAGGCGAAAAAAATGGAGGCCGCAGCCTCCATTTCATCAATGCAACAGACGCGCTCAGGCTTGCAGCTTGCGGCGGCGCGCCGCGAAGCCGACCAGGCCCAGGCCGGCCAGCAGCATGCCGTAGGTTTCCGGTTCCGGCACCGGCGTTACCGCCAGGTTGCCGCTATAGCTGCCACCAGCGGACGAGGCCACATAGCCATCGATCTGCAGGAAGTAATTGCCGGTCGCCAGCGGCGTGCCGCCCGATGCCAAACTCCAGGCCTGGTCCTGCGCCGTATAGTTGATCAGATCGAGCGTACCCTGAAACAGTACGCCGCCGGCATTGCGCAGGCTGAAGCCGGTCAAGGTCAGGCCGGAATTGGCGCTGGGCTTGAGCGAGGTCGCCAGTGCGCTCAGGTCATTGAAACCCGTTACGCTAAAGGTATATTTGTCGCTGAAAAAGTTATTTTGCGCGCCAGCCAACTGGCCTGCCGCCAGCGAGAAAGAACCCAGCAACTCAGCGCTCGAGTAATCGAGCAAGTCTTGCGTCAGATCTACCGGTGCATGGCTGATATCGACCGGGGCGGCGTGGGCCGCCAGGCTGCTGCCGGCAAACATGGCTGCCACAAACAGGGATTGAAGAAATTTTTTCATACTTTTCACCAAGAGTGCTGCGGCCAGCTCAGGCTGGCCGCGGAATAAAATGCGAATGGAGGGGCAAACGGACGCCGTTCGCCTTGCTCAGCCGGCGTTCTGGCGACGGCGCGCCATGAAGCCCAGCAGACCCAGGCCAGCGAGCAGCATGGCATACGTGCCAGGCTCAGGCACGGCCGACACCAGGCTGCCGTTGGCACTGAAAGCGGCGCCCGTGTTCGACACGACATTGCCGCTGACTTTCAGGTAGTAGGAACCGGCTGCCAGATTCGCGTACGACAAGGTCCACTTGTCGTCTATGCCGCTCAGCAGTTGATCGCCTCCCAGCAATTGCGCATTGTTGACGCTGCTGTACAAGCCAAAACCCGTCAGATTCAGGCCATTCAAGGCGCTGCTGCTGCGCGACGTCAAGACCAGGCTCAGATCGCTGGCGTGCGCCACGTCAAACGTAAACAAATCATTGAAGAAATTGTTTTTCTGATTATTCTTGAACTTGTCGCTGAACGTCAATGAACCACCCGTGGACAGCTTCACGGCACCTGGCAGCGAACTGATGTCCACCGGCGCGGCAAAAGCTGCCTGCGAGAATACAGCTGAACAGGCAAACGCCAGCGTTGCGAGCACCGAGCAAATATTTTTCTTCATGCGATTCCACCAACGTAACTGCGGGTAGCATTGCACCCGCATGTATTTATCTAATCAAACCAGGCAGAATCATAGCATAAAGCAATTTTTTATGTTAACTATTGTTTAATGATGAGTTACTTTATAGCATCATTCTTTAAGCCAATAGTTTCACAGTGCAGATATCGTAAAAACCGCGCATCAGGCGCGCTGGTAGACATCCTCCAGCCGCACGATGTCGTCTTCGCCCAGATAGCTGCCCGATTGCACTTCGATCAGGTGCAGCGGCAATTTACCCGGGTTTTCCAGCCGGTGCGTCATACCGATGGGAATGTACGTCGATTCGTTTTCCGTCAGCAAAGTCACCTTCTCGCCGCAGGTGACGCTGGCCGTACCGCTGACGACCACCCAGTGCTCGGCGCGGTGATGGTGCATCTGCAAGGACAGCTTGCCGCCCGGATTGACCGTGATGCGCTTGACCTGGAAGCGCTCGCCGATATCGATGCCTTCATAGCTGCCCCATGGGCGGTACACCTTGCGGTGCTGCACGTGTTCGCTGCGCCCCGCCTGTTTCAAGTGATCGACGACCTGTTTCACGCGCTGCACCTGGTCCTTGTGCGCGACCAGGATGGCGTCGTCCGTTTCCACCACGATCAAGTCCTGCACGCCCAGCACGGCCACCATGCGGCGCTCGGCGCGCACCAGGCAATTGCTCACGCCGTCGAGATACACGTCGCCGCGCACCACGTTGCCGTTGGCATCCCCGTGCTGCACTTCCCACAGGGCTGACCAGGAACCGACATCGCTCCAGCCGATGGCGGCCGGCAGCACCACCGCATGCGCCGTATGCTCCATGACGGCATAGTCGATCGAATCGGACGGACAGGCGGCGAAGGCCTTCTCTTCCAGGCGGCAGAAATCGAGGTCGCGGTAGCCGTCGCGCACGGCCGCCTCGCAGGCGGCCAGCATGGCGGGCTGGAATTGCCCCAGTTCTCCCAGATAACGTTCGGCGCGGAACATGAACATGCCGCTGTTCCAGAAATAATTGCCGGCAGCCAGGAACGACTGCGCCGTGGCCAGGTCCGGCTTTTCCACGAAACGCTCGACCTTGCAACCGATGGCACCAGGGCTCACGGGTGCGCCGCTGCGGATATAGCCATAGCCCGTTTCCGGCGCCGTCGGCACGATGCCGAAGGTGGCCAGCGCGCCGTCGGCCGCCAGCAGCGCCGCCTCGGCGATGGACTGGTGAAACGCGGCCACGTCGGTGATGACATGGTCGGCCGGCAAGACCAGCATCAGCGCATGCGGATCGATGGCCAGCAGGTATTGCGCGGCCACGGCCACGGCAGGCGCCGTGTTGCGCCCTACCGGTTCGAGCAAGATACCCAGCGGCGGCAAGCCGATCTCGCGCAGCTGCTCGGCCACCATGAAGCGGTGCTCATTGCCGCACACCACCAGCGGCGGCATGACTTCAAACTCGGCCAGCGCACTATCGCCGGCACGGCGGTTCGACAGGCTGCTCACGCGCAACGCCGTTTCCTGCAACATGGTCTTGTCCGTTACCAGCGGCAACAGTTGCTTGGGCAACACGGCGCGCGACAGCGGCCACAAACGGGTGCCCGAACCGCCGGACAGGATGACTGGGTAAATTTTCATGGTTTCATTTCAAAAGCAGTTTATTGAGGAGCATGCACGCTCGACACTATAATCGTTCAGGCGATCAGCATGCCACCCAGCACGCCGCGCGCGGCGCTTTTGTCCGGCGCCATCAGCCGCCATCCTTGCTCAAGGTCACGGGAACGGGGGGCGCGGCGGCGGGAAACAGGCGCGCATACGCGGCCAGCAGCTTGGGCGCTTCATATTCCCACTCCAGTTCGTTGATCACGCGATGGCGGCCAAACGCGCCCATCTGCTCGCGGCGGGCCGGGTCGTCGAGCAATTCGACGATCTTGCGTGCCATGTCGATAGGGTCGTTCTTCAAGGCATACAGCGACGCCTGCTGCGCCGACACCTTGCCTTCGACCAGGTCGAATTGCACGATCGGTTTTCCCAATGCCATGTATTCCATGATCTTGTTCATGGTCGACTTGTCGTTCATGTCGTTGGCCACGTCCGGGTTCACGCATACGTCGGACGTGTTGAGCATTTCCAGCAATTGCTGGTCCGGCACGCGTCCCGTGAACGTCACATAGTCGGCGATGCCCATGTCCTGCGCCATCTGCTTCATCTGTTCCAGCGACGTGCCGCCGCCCACCAGGCCGAAGTGCACATCCTCGCGCTTCAAAGTCTGCACGATGTATTGCGCCGCCTGCAGCAGCAGATCGATGCCTTCCTGCGCCCCCATCACGCCCACATAGCCGACCAGGTAAGTGCGGCCCTTCTTGAGTTCCGGCACGGGCGGCAGCACGCGCAAGCGGTCCAGCTTGGGTCCGCTGCGCACCACGTAGACATCCTCGGGCTTCATGCCGCCCCGCTCGATGGCGATCTTCTTGTACGACTCGTTAGTGGCGATCGACACGTCGGCGCTCTGGAACGACCAGCGCTCGAACAGCACCATCAGTTTATAAAAGAAATCGCGCCGGCCGAACTTGGCTTCGTACAGCTCCGGATTGATGTCGTGGTGGTCGAACAGGAAACGCTTGCCCATCGTCAACTTGAAGAAGCCGCCGATGAGGAACAGCAGGTCGGGCGGATTGCAGGCGTGGATGACGTCGAAGCCGCGCGCGAAGTGCACTTTCCACGCCAGGCGGAAAGTGTGGAACAGCGCCAGCGAATATTCGACCAGGTACCCCTTCGCCCCTTCCGCTTCCAGCGGCAGGTTGTAGCGGTAGATATGGATGCCGTCGATGGCTTCGTAGCGCGACTCGTAGCCCTTGCCCGTCGGGCAGATGATCGACACTTCATAGCCGTTCGCATGCAGGGTGGTCGCTTCCTGCCACACGCGCCGGTCGAACGGCGACGGCAGGTTTTCCACCAGGATCAGCACACGGCGCGGCTGCCCTGCCAATTGATTACCAGCAGATGCCGTCATATTGTTCTCCACTTTGATCCTTGCTGATGCGCACCAGGTCGACGATGTGCTGGTGCGGCTGCAGGCTGCCAGGCACGGTCTTGAATTCGGCCGCGCCATTGCCGATGACGATGGTGTCGGCAAAATCGAGCACGTCCTGCATGTTCGTCACCATCAGCTTGGAAATGTGCGGGATGTGGTTGAGGATGTAATCCTGGTTGGCGCCAGTCAGGGCGGCCAGGTTGACGTTCTTGTCGTACAGCTTCAGCTCGTAGCCCTTGCCCAGCAGGTACTCGATGACGTCGACCAGCGGCGACTCGCGCAAGTCGTCCGTGCCGGCCTTGAACGAGAAGCCCAGGATGCCCACCTTGCGCGCGCCCTTGTCGACAATCATCTTGATGCCTTTTTCCACTTGCCGCTGGTTCGACGGCAAGATGGAATTGAGCAGAGGCAAATCGAGGTCCAGGCTGCGCGCCTTGTAGGTCAGCGCGCGCACGTCTTTCGGCAGGCAGGAGCCGCCGAAGGCGAAGCCCGGCTTCATGTAGTACGGCGACAGGTTCAGCTTGGTGTCCTGGCAGAAGATTTCCATCACCTTGTGGCCATCGATGCCGACCGCCTTGCAGATGTTGCCGATTTCATTGGCGAACGCCACCTTGACGGCATGCCAGGTATTGTCCGTGTACTTGACCATCTCGGCCGTTTCCACGTCCGTGCGCACCAGCGGCGCATCCATCTTTTCATACAGCTGCACCAACAGCGCGCCAGCCTTTTCATCGGACTCGCCAATCACCGTCTTCGGCGGATTGTAGTAATCGTAGACGGCCGTGCCTTCGCGCAGGAATTCCGGGTTGTTGCACACGCCGAAATCGACGCCGGCCACCTTGCCCGAGGCCGCTTCCAGGGTAGGAATGACGAGCGAACGCATGGAGCCTGGCAGCATGGTCGAGCGCGCCACGACGACGTGGAAACTGTCTTTTTCGCGGATGGCGGCGCCGATCTCCTGGCACACCTTGCGCACGTGGCTGAGGTCCAGGTTGCCATTGAGCTGCGAAGGCGTACCCACGCAGATGAGCGACATGTCCGAGCTGAAGACGGCGTCGCGCACGTCGAACGTGGCGCGCAAGTGGCCGCTTTTCACAGTGGCGGCGATCATCTCGCCGATGTCTTTTTCGATGATGGGCGTGGTGCCCTGGTTGATCAGCTCCACCTTGGTCCTGTTCGGATCGACGCCGATCACTTCATGCCCATCCGTTGCCAGGCAACCGGCAGAGACCGCACCCACGTAGCCGAGGCCAAAAATACTGATTTTCAAAATATGCTCCCTTAATAATTAGCCGGCGAATCAGCCGGCGACGCCTGCGGCATCAGCTCGATGTGCGTCACGATTTCAGTTGTTCCCTGCACCCTCATGCGCCAGGCGGCACTGGCAATCGGTGATTTCTCGTCGAAGCGGCGCGATATCCACCCGCCAGGCGGTGTATCGCTACCGCGCAATACGTCCAGCGTTCCATGCGAACAGCGCATGCGCAATCCGGACCGCAATCCCTGTGCCCGCAATTGCCCCTCGTCAACGGTCACCACGCAGTGGTCGCCGAACTGCCAATGCACGGAAATATCATGTACATTTGTACATTGTAATATGTCTTTTACAACAATGCATTTATTATTAAAGTTGAACTCGATACGACGCCGGTGCAGCACGGGATCGGCCAGGCGGCCGTAGCCATCGTGCTCGCCCTCGAAAACTTGCACTTCGGAATCCGTTTCATGGGCAATCATGCGCGCATTGGCTTTTTTCAGCCACATGAAATTGCCGCCGATTTCAGACTGGTCCAGGCCGTCGACGGCTACCGTGTTATGCGCGGGCGTGCTGCGGAAGTAGTCGCGCCATTTTTTTTGCGTGTGATAGGCGTAGGTGCCTGGATCGGTGAGCAACTCTTCCCCGCTCACGGAGAGGGTAAATGCCAGCGCATCGGCATGCCCATGCGCGGCAATGGACAGATAGCCAAGCGGTGCGCAATCGGCCACCAGGCGCACCTCATCGGGTGTGCCGAAATGGCTGCCAAGCAGGAAATAGCCGCCTTCGGGAAACGCCATGACGGGCGCTTCGGCCCCGCTGGCGTCGAGCGCCTGCCACTGTCGCAAACCCGCCACACCGAACAGCCAGCGGTTCTTGTCGTCAAAATGGCCGGCCTTGCGCTTGAAGTCGGCGCGGCCAAACAACACGGCACAGCTGGCCAGCAGCGAACGGTAGCGATGCCAGCCATCGTCGTGCGCCAGGCGCACCATCTGCGCATCGTCGGCATCGCCCGTCATCGGCACGTTGCCGTCCACGTCCATCAGCGCGGTGATGAAATCGGCCAGGCGCTCCAGGCGCTGCAAGTACGCCGCGGAAAAGCCGGCGCCGTTGGCCTGCCCGATCCTCTGGCACAGCAGCATCATGTCCATCACTTCATGCTGATAATAGACGGCTTGCTCGCGGTTCACGCCATCGGGCGTATTTTGCTTGAGCGCCTCCTCTTCCAGCCCCTTGCGCGCCAGCGCCTGCCATTTCGCACTTTCCGGCCAGCAAGGCCATACGCTACTGGCCACAAACAAACCCATGTATTCGCCGAACAGATGGTTGTTCGCCGACGAGTGGCGCGAAAAATAACCGGCGATGAAGTGCGCATGCTGGTAGATCGCCGCAAGCCACTGTTGCAGGAAACGCTGGCCCGCCTCGCCCTGGAACAGCGGCGACGCCAGGCCGCCCAGCAATTCCCAGGCGCAGGCCCAGTTCAGCAGGCGCAGCGCCAGCTCAAGCGAACTGGTCCAGTGCACGCCCATGGGATACGGGCATTGCTCGAACCACGACTGCAGCAAGCTACGCGCGCCATCGGCATAGCGCGGCTCGCCCGTCACTTTCCATGCCTGCGCCAGCGCCACCAGTTCCAAGTGCCGGTTCGGTTCCCACAAGTATTTGATATCGCCGACCACTTTTTCGTTGCGGTAATCGATCTGCTTGCCCAGGGTCAGCGGCGCCACCGTACCCGTCTTCGGGTCGCGGTTCCATTGCGGTGGGAAACCCAGTGCCGCGCCACGCAGGGCAAACACATTCCAGCGGCCCGCCAGCACGGCATCGGCCGCGGCGCGCAAGGCGGCGCTATCGATATCGCGGCCATCGCCGGCCAGGAATGGCAGGCCCATACGTTTCAATTGCGGTGCCGGCACGCTGCGCAGCAAGCCGATGCCAAACTTGCTGGCCTTCTTTTGCAGCAATTGCTGTACGCGCCAGGCAATTTCGGGGGCGCCCATCAATTTCAAACGGTTGATTTTCCATGCTAACGATGTCATACGGCATTCAACCCCAAGTCGGTATACATTTGTTCCAGGCGCGGCAAAACCGCCGCCGTGGAAAACTGACGTTCCACCTTGCTGCGCCCCGCAGCGCCCATTCTTTGCGCCAGCGCATCGTCTTCCAGCAAGCGTGCGATCCGCTCGGCAAGTCCCTTGACGTCGCCGGGCGCGAGCAGGTATCCCTCCACCCCATCTTGTATTGCCTCGGGAATGCCGCCGATCGCCGTGGCAATCACGGGCACGCCGCAGGCCATCGCCTCCAAAATGCTCATCGGCAAGCCTTCAAAATACGAAGGCAAGACGTAGATGCGGCAACTATTGAGCAGGCGCGTCTTTTGCTCGCCCTGTACCCAGCCCAGCAAGTCGACGTGCTGCGCCACTCCCAGCGCATCGGCCTGTTGCTGCACGGCACTACGATCGCCATCGCCGCCTAAGGCCAGGTGCAGCGATGGACAACGCTGCGTCAATTCGGCGCATGCCTGCAGCAGGTCATCTACCCCCTTGGCCTGGCCTAGTTTACCCAGGAACAACACGCTTCCCGCTTGCCGCGCAGACCATGGCGCGGCAATGGGCGGCAGCGACACCGGATTGAACATGATCTCGACATGCGGATTGCGGCTCATGCCGCGCACCCAGGCCTGCCAGCCGCTCGACAATACCAGCACGCGCGACGCATGATTGAAAATGTAGCGGATATAGGCGCGCCGCAAGGGACCGCACTGCCGCTCGTAAAAAGCGGCAAAGCCGCCGCCATGCAAGTGCAGGATGCTGGGCACGCGGCACAGGAAGGCCAGCAGGAAAAATCCCGACTTGCGCCAGAAGCTCGCGTGCGAGGCGACATGCACGTGGATCAGGCCTACCTGTCCGCTCAGCAGCATACCCAGGAAGCGCGCATAGGCCCAGAGCATGATGCGCAGTTTGGCCATGGGTCCGCCATCGCAATGCGTGGCCAGGTAATGCACACGATAGCGCTCGAACAGGCCGGCGCCCTCGTACACGCGCGCCACGGCGGCAATGCCGCCCATGGTGCTCAGGCTGGTGCCGACCATCAGAATTTTTTTCATGTCGAATCCGGTAATTTTGTCATTTTCCGCCAGCCGGCGGGGCGCTAGCCATTTGCCCGGGCACTCGTCTCATTGACCACCCAACGGAATTTCCCCGCCGCCGTATTGGGCAAGTCCGCCTTCAGTACCACATCCACGCTGACGCCGGAATCGACCATGGTATGGATATTGTCGAGCAGCTTGCGCTTATCGCTGTCGGAAAAGGCGGGGCCGGGCAGCAGGCGTACTTCCCAGCGCGCAGCACCCACTTGCGCCACTTGCGACTTGAGGATGTTGTCGACGCCCTTGAAGGCAAACGTCAGGACGGATGGGCTGATCACCGCACCGCCGCTGCCGGTAATGCTGTCCTCAAATTTGCCGGTAACGGGCTCGATCATGGGAAACGGCCTGCCGCAATCGCAGTGGCCGGGCTTCCAGCGGGTCCGGTCGCTGAGCCGGTAACGCAGCAGCGGCATGGCCAGATTATGATAAGTCGTTCCCACCACGAAGCCTTCTCCGTCCGTTGCCTCGCCATGCTCGTCCAGGATTTCAACATGCGAATAATCACTGTTCAAATGCATGTTTCCATGTTCGCATTCGGTAGCGAACGCCACGCGCTCCGCCATGCCATACATATCCATGATGGTGGCGCCCAGGCGCTCGACGATCAATGCACGCTGATGCGGATACAGCGGTTCCGATGCCGTAAAGACATACGGAATGGATAGCCGGCGTCCTCGCCGCTGCAAGAAGCCGGCCAGCGTGTAGGCAGTCGATGGATAGGCTTGCAACATGGCAGGCGCCGCCTGTTCCAGGCGATCGATGATCGCATCGGCATACGCCTCGGTCAGGTGCCGCGACGACAGCAACAACTGGCGGTTATAGCGGTTCCAGAACCAGAATGGCGGACTGGTCTGGTTGATGCCGGCCACCATGTCGCCACGCAGGGTGGCGCGCGTCACCTGGGGCGTGTAGCCGGACCAGCTCCAGTGGCGCTGGATGAAGGCGTTTTCCATCAGCACCGACTGCATGCTGCGAAAAATCGTCAGCGGCGTGCCGGTCGTGCCACTGGTCTGGCCAGCCGCCTGCCACGGCCGTTTGCGGCCCAGATGCGGGTACAGCGCGGCGCGGTGCGCCAGCAGCGTCGCCTTCTCGATCACGGGAAAATGCTCGCGCAATACCTGTGCCGCCTGGGCTGGCGTAAAACCGGTCGGCATGGCCGCGTAATGCGGCAGCGTTCGTATGGCGTGCCGCATGCTCGCATGCAGGCGCAGCTGGGAATAGTGCGACAGCTCGTCGACGCTCATGCGCTCATGTACAGCGAGGCGGTCCATGGCACGCCGCAACAAAAAATTATCGCGCAACATGGCTCGCATGCCGAAGCGCAGTTCGTTCTTGATTGAAGACATAGTCACAATGGCTCCCGCAACGGGGTATCCGATAGGAGTGGAATGGAAGGCATCAGCTCAGCAGGAAACGATGTATTTCTTCACCTGGACTGCCGACCTTGGCCAGGCGGGATTCGGCTTGCATGATCGCATCGCTCAATGCTTTCCGGAATGTGGCGTCCTCGACGGCACGCTCGAGGGTCGCGCGCATGGCCTCGACATCGTCATGCGGGACGAAGCCCGGATAATCGCTGCCCAGATAGGCCTCGATCGCCTCATGGCGCGTCGCCACCAGCGGTTTGCGGTTGCGTAACACCCGCAACAGCACGCTTTGCCCGCAGGCCTCGCCCTGGCTTTTCAAGGGCATGGCAACCACGCGGCTGGCGGCAAGCAGGCTCTCGAACTGCGCCTCCGGCAAATCGAGGTGCAGGGTCATGCGCGACTGCGCCGGCACGGCGACATGATTGCGTTCCGCAGCCACCACCACCAGCGGGGCGCTGACGCCCGCCATGGCCTGCAACAGCAAGTCATAGTCGCGGTTGGAATAACCGCCGGCGAACACATAGTCGCCCTCGACCGCTGCCGCGGCGCCGCCAAAACCATAGAGTTCCTGCCGCCACAGGTGAAAATACACGTCTTGCGGCGCCATGCCGACGGCCTGGATCAAATTATCTCCCTCCCCTTTCGAGAAGGCGATAAAGCCCATTCCGGGGAAGCGCAGTGCGCGCCAGAGCAGGTTGAGACCACGGCGCGCCCGCACCGAATGGACGAAACACGCCATTACCAGCAGTTTGCGCGGGCGCTTCACCAGGCCGCAGCGTATCATCGCCAGGATGGGGAGCGCCTGCCAACCGATCAGCAGCACGATATCATCGCTGCCCCACAGCTTGCGCACGCCCCACAGCTTGGGCGACACCATGGCTGCCAGGATCGACAGTTTTCCGCGAAACGACGAGCCACGGCCACGTTCCGGCCCCATGTTACTGACGTGGGCCCCCTGCTGCTGCAGATAGGCGACAACGTCCTGGTAGCCGCCAGCTTGAGAAAGGATTATTTGAATCATCAGAAAACATTTTCAAAAAAACATTATCACATAGCATAGCGACATCGCCTAGCATTTTGCTGCAGTGCACAGAATTGTTACAATATTATGGCTTTTGAGCAACGCCTTCTTTGTACACGGCAGCGAGGCGGCTGGCCAGAACCCGGTAGCTGCGCTGTTCGTCAATAAAGGCCGGGCCAGCGGCCGCAAGCAGACGGGCGGCAGGCAGGTCGGCAAAAATGACGCCGATCTGCTCCGCCATCGCCTCGGCGGTGCTGGCCGCCAGGTAGCCGGCACCGCTGGCGCGCAACACATTTTCCTGATCCGGACTGTCATTGCCCACGCAAGGCATGCCCAGCGCAAGGTACTCGAGCAGCTTGGTTGGCGAACTGTAATCGAACAGCGCGCCGCGCGGCACATAGGAAAGCGCCACGTCGGCGCCACGCAGCAGGGCCAGCGCCTGCAGCGACGGCAGCCAGCCCGTCACATGAATGGCATCGGCAATACCAAGGCGCGCCGCGTAAGCCATCAAGGCGGGCACATCGGATGCCGTCGGCGAATCGCCGATGAATAGCAAGCGTGCCGATGGCTGGCGGCGGCGCAGAAGCAGCAGCGCATCGAGCAGCACAGTCAGCTCGCGCGAACTATCCAGCGTGCCGAGATAAGCAAGCACGGGGACGTCTTCCCAGCCGGCCAGGCGGCGTGGCGCCAATGCATCTGCATGCAGCATTTCCATGTCGACACCCATCGGTACGGCCGTGATCTTATCTATAGCAATACCTCGTTCCACCATCAATTGCTTCATCGCTTCACTTTGCACAAAAACATGGTCTGCCCATTTCAGCACAAATTTGTACAGCAGAAAGCGTTCAACCAGCCCCTTCAGCAACACGATGTAGTAGCGCTTGCCCCTGCCAGCGGCAATTGAGGATCGGGCACGCGCGATGCGTCCTTCACTCATCAGAAATGATACCCAATATGCAAACCGGATACCCTTGCAACGGGCCATAAGCATCGTCAGCAGACCGATGGAGACCATATCTCGCACCTGGATCAAGTCACACTGCTTTTTACTGGTCGCCAATACACGGCCGAGGCACAGCTTGAAAAATGCCCACTCCCGGCGCAAGCGACCGGAATATTCGGCGGGGCGCACCTGTGTCATATAAGCACCTTCCACCAGCTCCCCCTTGCCAGCCCGGCCAACAATGTCACATATCACGCCATGAAGCGGCAGGTATTTACCGAAAAGGGTGGCCACATCGACACGGAAGGTTGGCAAGGGTTCAGGTACAAGTTGCAATAATCTAAATACTTTGTGTGATTTCAAGGCAAACATCCCATATAAGCCCGTCAATGAAAGACGCTGAAGAAAGATCGATGGCAGCTACGCGGCTATCGATCTCAAAGAACAGGCATATCATACCCGCGCCAAGGTAAATAATTAACAAAAAAGTTAGTTTCATTGACAAAAAAATCTCGCCTCTCCCCCACTTTCGCTTGCATTACCATTCCTCATTCGCACATAAAAAAACCTGCCGCAGCAGGTTTTTTTACAACGAATAAAGGATCTTTGGCCTATAACCGGGACTTCCTAGTTCGTAATCATGATCGTCTGTCCTCCAACCACCAACTGCTTGCCAGTGGCCGTGGTGGTTAAAGTAGTCTTCGGACGCTTGCAGCCGACATCGAGCAAAACAATGAATTCGCCAGTCTGCGCAACACCCGTTTTCACAAAGGCACCATGATCTTCGATTTTACCTGGGGCTGGCGGTGGCCCCGAGCGTGGCTGGTAGCTATTGGTCTCGCCGCCCAATGAAGTAATGCACAGGGTACGATCAACTTTGGTAATCTTCACGGCGGTTGCACTCTCCTTCGCGATCGGTCCGCCCGCATGCAGATTCCATTCGAAGGACAACGCTGTTGGCGCGGATAGCTTGTCCACCACCACCACCGCGTCTTGTCCACGCAAATACCATACCTTGCGCACCGCCGAAGTCAACGCTCCACCATAAGCTGGTGTCGCATCACCGGCTGCATAATCCAACGTCGGGGTCGTCGAAAATGCCGTGATCTTGCCATTTCGGCTCAGGTTATTGACGTTATCGTTGATTAGCTGGCCTACGCCATTATTGAACGTAATGGCATTATGCGATTTGGTCTGGCGATACCAAGACATGACCAGCGGCGAATAATAAAAGTCCTCATATCCGGACTCAATCAGCAGACGGCGCCCGCCACTATCGATCACCAGCGAGTTCTGATCGCCATGGCCATGATTATAGGAACCATAGGGACTGGATTTGAAGTACACGGACGTACGAGCACGGTCCGCCAGATTACTATGCATGGCTACCCAACCGATAGTTGGATACAGGGCGGCATTGGGTGGCGGCACAGGCGCCTCAGTCACTGTTTCAACAGGCAGAGGATAAGGCGCCTGAAACAAAGTCAGATCGGCCTCTTCGCCAACGATATTCTTGACATACCAGGCAGCCTGAGGTGTCTTGAAGCGCGATGCGAAACCCTTCAATACAAAATTATAGATATCACCCTCATGCTGATCGCCAAATACCTGTCCTGGCGCACCTGGCGGCAGGAAATGCATCAGATAACGCGCAAAACCATTACTCCACGGCTTGGTGAAAATATTCACTCCAGTCGCTTCAGCCATCGGCTGCCATAACTGCAGGGCATACTCAGTATTAAACATTGCGTAGGAGGTACCATTGGCATAGCCGCCCTCGGGACCACTCCAGGCATACACCGCGTTGACATAGGAACGGAAAGAGAAATCAAACCAGGTAGTTGCAGCAGGGATATCACCCATCGTGAGCGTGGAAATCACTGCCAGATAGCCGAGCGCTATCACGCCATGAGCATCGAAGGGGGTTTGATCTAATCTGTAATTATTTTTGATCAGATCAGCATACATGGGAGTGACCCGCGCAGTAATGGCCGCCATCCAGAGTGCTTTACGCTGCGGATCCTTGTTCAGCTCGACCGATAGCAAGTCCGCGGACTTAGCCAATGTCAACATGATGCTGCGTGTCGCCATATCATGATTGACATAACTGGTCATGCCCGCAGGATCAAGTACTGCCAACTGATCACCACGTGTCAGTGCTTCCTGCAGATACTTGTTTTCACCTGTCAGTTGATACAACAGTGCCGCACCCAACATTTGGTTGGTTGCGCTACCTATGGCTTGAGAAACCTGAGTGACATACGCCGTGCGCGCCGCGGATGGCGTGCTTGTCGTCACTGGCCAAAGTGAATCCGATGGCGCGGCCAGCGCACGGGTGCCACCCGGCATGAGACTGTTGACCTGTGCCGTAAGCCGAGTCAGGGCAGCCCCGCGCGCTGTGCGCATGGCCGGCGTCCATGCACTCAACGGCAGGAAATCTGCGCGCTGCTGGCGAGGGCGAGGATGCGCCAGCACTTTGCTCCTGATTAACTCGTTGTCAGGTACTTCGAACGTTTGTGAAGTGCTATCAATCGAAAAGGTGCGTGGCGTCGACCAATCGGTATTGGTACTGGGACGCACGCGCCAGCTGTACTGGCCGGCACCAAATGCCGTCGTCGGCAGGTAAAAGGTACGCTTGGTCGTGTAAGTGGCAAACACGACACCACTCTTTTGAACTTCAACAACATAGGACGGGGGCGCAGTTGTACCCGGATATTGTGCCCACGCAAACGCAGGCGGGTTTTGCGCCTGTATCTGCCGATCGACAGGCGCAGGCCGGACAATGAACACCTCTTTCGACTCGGCCCAATCAGCCTGGCTGGATCCAGCCATCACACTCAGCGCCAGCCCAAGGCCAACCGAAAAAAATAACTTATGATTAACCATTATTGGCTCCTACAAAAAACAATCGGATGCTACAGGAAGCGATATCGCCGCATCGGGCCTGTCAGGCTGCCGCATAAAATACAAACCGCATAATCTTCATGCATTAGCATCTAAGCGCTATTTCACCTGCTTCTTAATCGCCCAACTATACACCGGATATAAGATTATGGCGTTGTCCGAAGCCAACAATAGTCATAACAAGGGATAAAATAAAAAACTTCAGCACAACAATTGCAACAAACAAAACATTATAAGAAAATTTTATTTCTGATGAAATATTTCAAGATAAATTAAATGCGGCGAATGGAAAATGATAACTTAATGAAAATGTTTACATATTTCACCACATATTCCACAGCGACTAACAACATACTCTGAGAGCATAAAATATGAAAAGAGCACATATCCAATCTTAAGCAACGCGCGGGGTTATCAGTTTTGCAAACACAAACCGTCTCACCGCAGCCGTGTGCCGCTCGGTTAGGGCCCATAGGAGAATCGATGCACCATTAATGGCTAACAGATACAGCGTGAAACGCAGCACCGTATCGTAGCGAATAGGTTGTGGCAACGCCAGCTGGGGATCGAAACTCATGAGGCAAAAAGTCAATGGCAGGTGTAGTGCATACAAAGAAAAGCTGTAGCCGGAAAAAAAATCGGATATTCTTTTCAGATAATTTGCAGGAATATCCTTTGATATCATAACAAGGAAAACCGTAAAAAAACCAAGCGCGAAATCATAACCAAGGGCGTCTGGGTAAATACGTTTAAAAACAATAAACATAAAAAATGCGACAACAAGAAAAAAAGCCGCGAGGTAACGCCGCCGTATATTTTCGTAAAAACAATAAGCAGCCGCCCCCATCATCCAAATTACAAACATCATAAAATAGGTCAACGGCCTCCCCTCATCATTTGGTTTTGCCGAATAAATAAAAAGAAAACCGATAAAAAGAGTCAAAAGCACGCATAAAACTTTTGCATTTCTCTTGAAAACAAATATACCGAAGGCCGCCGGCAATAAGAGGTAATACCAGAATTCATTGGAAATACTCCATAGCGAAAGATTCGTCCCATACTGAAAACCGATAATCATTTGCATGAAGAATGCATTTAGTACAAATGTCTTGATAGAATCCGGTTCCAAGCTGCTCCACCACTCAGGAAAAAATGGAGTGCGGCTGGCCAGCAAAGCTTCTCCTCCACCGTAGCTGAAGGCCAGTCCATCGAGCAAGGCTGTCATTAATAAGGCGGGAAGGATCACTATCCACAATCGGGTCAATCTATCGATGAAATACTTGAACGAATCGAAGCGTTGTGATCGCATTGCCTCGATGACTGGCCCGCCAATCAGGAAACCACTCATGACAAAAAACATGATGACCGCTTTGTGGGCTCCGGAACTGCACAGGCCCACCAGCCATGCAAGCGCACCACCTGTGCCTTCCGCATGGTCAAAGAAGAGGTAATTGGCATGCCCGATAACAACAGCTTGGGCAGCCAACGCACGCATTACGTTGAGCCAAATTGACGTATTCGAAGGAATTCTCTGCATAGACTAGCTCGACTAACGAAGGTTAAAAAAATTCGCCTCTCAAGCTGCAGGCATTCGGAGCCTTGCAAGCAGGGACATCGGCAACGATACGTTGGCCATCAGGCGGCACGCCACCCACTATCGGCCAACTGCTTTGTCCAAGACGGGTCAAACGCGATTCAATTGGTAGCGGGCGTCGGCCGTACTTTTGCGGTAAGCGCCTCAGACACTTGATTTGGCATGACGGGATACCCGGCGAAAATATGCTGCTACTGCATTGACGTGTCGCATACCCGGCTGCTCGATGAGTTTAAATGTCATGAAGCAAATACATATCAGTAACGGAGTCAACAACAAGATGACCGACCAATGCAACAAGGGAGAAAATGTCATGGCATGTTCGCGACCGATTACAAAATGAAACGTCACGAACAGCAACAAACCATGCAGCAAGTAAATGCTATATGCGAATTCACCGAAAGTGCGTGATACGGCAGTATGCAGCGTGCCAAATATGCTGGTCCCGCCCGCAATCATGGCAAAGGCGATGGATAGAAGCAATAATGATCCAATTTCATGCGCGGAAGCAAAGGCCAGGCAAGCGGTTCCGATACATACAACGGTGAGAATGCTTGCAAGCCGGCTTGCACAAAATCGGCAAAAGGTAGGTAAAAGAACTAACACGGCAGCAATCATTCCCGCCAAGAATGCCAAAAAGTGATGTACAGGGGCCTGCCTTATTATCGCAGCTGCCAGCACAGTCAAAAATACCAAGATACTTGCTAGCAAATACGGCCACGGCGGCATGATGCGCAGGGGTAAGGCCAATAATGGTAACAGGAGATAAAACAGCCATTCGTATGGCAGCGACCATGTGACGCCGGCCATAATATGAGTGGTATTTTTAATACCGTTCAGGTCTGGCGCCTCCAGCGCGGTAAACATCAACCATTGTGCGGCATGCTTCAATAACGTGGGCAATGTTTCCTGCATGCGAAAACCAGAAAGACAAGCGACCGTTATAAACAAGAGCACCATGGCAAACAGATACAGCGGTGTCAGGCGCAAAATCCGGGAAATATACAGTTTCCCCCAGTCTACTCCCCGACCACGTGCAGCAAGTAGTTTTGCATAAAACAAGAAACCAGTAATCATGAAAAACATGGCAACGCTGGCATGTCCAAAATTTGTATAGAGCGGTGATGGCGGTACGTTCCATGCACCGTAGCGCACATAAAAGTACCATATGCAAGCATGGTGCAGAAAGACAAAAAATGCCAGGTAACCACGCAAGCCATCGATCGCTCCATAGCGTCCGGCAAGTGGTGGTGCCCCCCATTTTTTAACAATGAGAGCACAACAAAATAATGCCAGCAGCAGACTCGCCACGGCAGGCAAAAAACTTACAACGTCCATTATTACTTTCAGAACAAATATAGAAATATGGCCTAGTGTCGTTAAGCTGTATGAGTAATACTGTTTACGTGGTCAAATGGCTTAAAGGAAATATCCCAACGACGCTGCAGCGCCATGCGTTTGACTATCTTGAAGATCAGCCGTTTAACGCGGCTGTCCACCCACGATGCTTTCAAACCATAGTGATGGATGCCAATAGTCTGAGCGGTAATATCGCTGTACATCAACTGCATGGCGTTCTGCGAATTACTGCGATCATATGGATTAAACGGATAAAAAGTAACTGGATCCAATTGCGTGCTATTCCCGCCGAGATCAAGCTCCACCGCTTTTTTCAGCACCACCGGTGATGTGGCAAAGAGCCGCTGTTTTATCAATTCACCCAAAATCAGTTCACGGGCAGTCATCATCACAGGATTGCCGGCTTCGCATGCGAGAAACCCGGTACCATAACCCGCCCCCACGTCCTTGCAGGTTTCGCGGGCCATCAGGCATCCATGCAAGTTCAGCACAAGATCGAGTGAAGTAATCAACTCCAGATCCGTATCGAGGTAGATACCACCATATTTGGACAATACGTCAAAACGTACCCAATCGGCAACGAAAGCCCATTTTTTTTGAATGATGGCCTCTCGACAATAATCATTGTCGATATTGGCATTGTCCTCATTCCATAATTTCAACTCATATTCTGGACAATATTTTTTCCATGACTCAACACAGCGACGGTGCAGTACACTCATCTCACCACGGCCAAACCAACAGTAATGTATAACTTTAGGAATCATTGATTTCTCAGAGCAATTTTTCGTAGCAAGATAATTTTGATTGCAGCGACGAATGTGACGTGAATCAGAAAGGAAAGTACCGCACCAAACAGGCCAAAATACATCGTCAATATTGACAACTCCAACAAATACAGAAGATTTGTGCCTACTGAGATAATCGTCGATTGGCGCAGCTTTCCCAACGCCCAGTAAAACGAATGCGTTGTCACGAAAGTGCCAGCCATCACAGCCGTCAAGAGAACCACTGCGAACTCCAGCACATAATCTTGCAGTACAGGAAAGACCAATGGCATCCAGATAAATTTACTCAAATAACAGATGGCACCAGCAGAAGCAGTTACCACAAACAGCATCTTCATCGTCTTGATCCACAATTCGAACGCCCCCTTCAGATCGCCTGCATTGGCACAGGCAGCAAACTCGGGAATCGATGTCGAATAAAATGGCGCCGTGGCCATATTGACCAGCGAATAGATACGCTTCAAGATACTGAAAACGCCCAGGTTGTAACCCGGCAGTGTCAATCCAATGATGATACGGTCGAGTTGCGCCACAGGTAAATCACAGATCGCCTGCAAGGTACCCCATTTCCCCGCCTCGATCAGGCGTGCCGGGCGCAAATCAGTGCAGGGCAAGGCACCGTCAATGCCGCTACGATTGCGAAAAATCAGCACAAACAACACCACACACCGAATGACCTCCGGCAGTGTATAGGCCAGCACCATACTCGACAGCGTGGGCTGATACCGGGACACTACGACCAATACAAGTAGCTTGAGTAAATTGGCCAGGAAACCCGCATACATCAACACCTTGTATTGATTGACCAACCGGAAGTATGCGGTATGGGTACCAATGACGGGAAAAACCGCAGCCAGGGATAGTAACAATAAATTTACAGTGGAAAACTCTTTCAATTGGGGCAAGGAAAACAGAGTCAGCCCCGCCACCACCAGTATTACAGCAGCCATCGCGAGCATTTCATAGCGTAGGCTTCTTACAACGGCGACACGCAAGGTGGCGGCATCAATTTTATGCCCCGGCATGGCTACCAGCATGCCTTGCCAGTACTGAAATCCGCAGACGGTAAATACCGCCAGAGCGATCGATTGCACAAGTACCAAATGACCATATGACTCCACGCCCACAATGGCAAGCATGACAGGAATGGTAATAACGCTCACTCCGGCTCCAGCCACATTCAGCAAGAACATCATGGAGCTATTTTTGACCAGGTTATTAAATACCTTGCTCGATACAGTCATGCCAGAACGCCATGCGGGGTGTGGCCCGGGGTGCGCTGGGGAGGCAGCTTCGCCGAATCAGCTGCAGGCTTGCCATACCGAGAAAATTGAACGATACAGCCTAGCGAAAAATAGCACAGCAACTGTATGGAGGGTTCATCAATCATGGTCCGATTGTAGATCAGCGTACTGACAAGCAATATCAGGGTCACAGTACTGGCATCAGCCATCGCCAGGCGCTCGGGACCGGCTTGGCTGTGCGCCACATACCGTGCGCCTTGCCGTATCCCCAATATGAAAATGGAAAGATAAACCAAAGTTCCCAGTATGCCCACATCCCAAAGCAAGCTCGCCAGTCCAGTTGCGCCAATTTGCAAATTACGATAACGTGCCGCGACATAGCCACGCCCAACGTTCTGACTCGTTGAACTTGCGCTGGGGCCATAACCAATCAAGCGTTCCTGGATAGTCGGAACCGGATCCTGATACCACAGCGCCAACGACGCGCCGCGACTAATTTCCCCTGTAACATAATTGATGCCATTGGGATCCACCACATAGCCACCGACACTGTTGACCTTTTCTTCCATGGTGTCGGTTTTCGTATGGCTCCCCCAGTACAAGGCGTGATAAGCCATGAAGATGCCAGAGCTAATACTGCACATCAACGCCACGAACATAACGAAAACCAGGATATTTTTCAAAACCTTACGCCGCACCACCCAGAACACGCCAAGGGGCAACCAAATAAAGACCGCCTTCACTTCGCCCAGCAGAATAATAGCCAGGCCAATGATGAACATGCCAACCACATGCGAAACCGGAGTGATGCCTTGTACCCACCGCGCTAGCACGTAGAGCATCGCCACAACTGTAAACAGCACCAGTACTGGGCTCATGTTGCCACCGAAAGAACCCACTACGCTATCCCAGCCCATGGACGCTATATTAAAAAAATGCTGGTACAGAGCCAATGGCAACTGTGCCACCGCAATCACCACGATCCCTCCCCACAGTACAAGCAAACGCCGATCAGACCATTGAAACCAGTACATGGCAAAAAGAACGCCAAACATGGGCAAACAGAAGCGTAGGACGGAAATTAACTGAACGGTGGACGCATGGCCCATAAAAATACTAAACGCATAGAACGCCAGATAAATCCAGGCTGCAGCAACAATACGCGTGGCGCCGGAAAAACTGTCACCGAACTGATCCTTGACCAAATGATTGGCCAGTGTTTTTTCCAGAATCGTCCGGGCGAAGAAGAGCGCAGCCAAGCCACTGGCCATCCAGGTCGCCAGACGCAGATTGAAAAAATATTGTGCCGTGCCAGAGACAAAGAACACAACTATAAACAATAGCGGCAATAGTTTTTTAGTATCGACAAACAGCAGGATCGGTATAAAGATTAGCAAGCCAGCCAACATGATAGTTAGCTGAATCGCTCCCAGGGCGATGACCATTCCAAGCAAAAGCGCCGTCGCTAATCCAGCCAGGGCCAACAGGACAGCAGTAAAGACAGGCATGCCCTGCCTGGCCTTGCGACGCTGGGACTGCGCATTCCGCGCATTACCTGTCCTCAACCCCAGTTTATGGATAGAAAAACTCATATGTGTTCCATACACAGCGCGTACGCTGGACTCAATAATGTGAACCGTTAGAAGTACTGTCTGCTGTAGCGATTAGCTATGCCAGCCAATCGCGTACAGCGTCTATGCCAGGATTACCTTAGTGCGAGGTACCAGAAAAATGGCCGCGCAAGTCGGGGGGCATGGATTGCAACAATTGATCTATAAATGATTGCTGCAGTTGATAGCCTTGTTCGATATCCTCGCCGATACTCGACACGCGCATCAATGTCGCATCAGGAATCATCCCCTGCAACGCGTAAGCGAGTTTGACTTTTTTGACTTCCCACGAATTGGGCACGGCCTTGTCGCCAACGACAACCCAATATGTAATAGGTTCGACGCGGGAATTAAGCGTTGCCACTGTACGCGACGTCGCAATACCTCCTGCGACCGTCGGCAAGACGACTTGACTGGTTTGGCCGACTGCAAAGCCCTGGCCGCCATAACAACCTTCTGGAAAATGTACGGACAAGTTATCGCGCTGGTCGGTGCCATAAGCAATCGACAACATGATGCGATTACCTTGCCGATTAACATAAGTGCGCGACAACGTTTCAGCGTAGATTTTATTAAGTTCAGCCACGGTGGTGGGATTGACCACTGCCGCGACCTGACTTGCATCTTCCTGCCAATCGCCAAACTTCGTTGGAATCGCCGTGCCGAGAATGATTTTTGGACGGGTATCGGACAGACGCAATGTTGGCGTGACCGCCTTGGTGCACAAGGCAGCGATCAGCATCAGGCCACCCATGGTAAGACCAATTATCGAACGCTTCTTCATAATGCCACCTTTCGGGCGTTCCACTGCCGCGCTATCCATTGCAGTAAAGAATCAAGGCTCAATATCAGCACCAAGGCGCTCACGAACAGCACCATGCCCGCGAAACCATGCAGGAAACCCTGCCCTGCCGCATCGCCAAAATAATAAGTGATCAACGTCAATGCTATGACGCGCATGACATTGGCCGTAAAGGAAATAGGGATAATCAGGATCGCCAGACCGATATTGCGGATAGCCGAGGTATGGCGCACGAGGTTCAAGTAAAACAACCCCAAGGCTTCGAGCGTGAGCAAGGTTTGTAGTCCAGCGCAAGCATCGGCGACCAACAGCTGATACTGGCCAATTTGCAGGATCACACCTGTACGTGCTATCGGATAGCCTGCCCAAAACAGGATATGCTCGCACACATACGACACGGCCATCTTCATTGGCAACGTCAAGGTACTGACGACCGAGCTTGGCAACGGAATCATGAACAGCATGAAGAAGAATGGGAACCAGGCGGCGCGTAGCGCGCCCACTCCCAGCTTGAGCACCAGGATGGATGCCGTGAGCATGACGAATGAGCCAATCTCGAAGGCAAGAATCTGCTGCGAGCGACCGGCGATATAAATCAGCAGCGCGGCGATAAAAAGCAGCCAGCCGGCTACAGGTGCACGGTCATGCTCGGCAGCAGCCAATATCTGCTCGCGTTGGCGCCAGATGAGCCAAACCGACAGTACCAGGATAATGGGACCATGCGCCTGCTCTTCGGTCATCCAGATACCAGTAAACAAGGTATAAAATGATGGGATATACAGCGCCGCAAAACCAATAACAATAGGCAACCATTCCAGCAACTGGTCGCGCCGCGGCAAGGCAGATGCCAGGTTCAGCCGAGTGCTGGTATTCATCAGAAATCGACCAGTACCGAGCCGATCACCTGTGCACCGCTGTGCAGCATCTGCTCGGTCATGGCGTTGATGTCGCCGACAGGCGTGTGATTTTTGCGTGCCACCAGCAGGACGCCGCCCGTCCGGGCGGCAAGCGCCAGAGCGTCGGAGCCCAGCGAAAATGCCGCCGAGTCATACAGCACCACGTCATATGACAACTCAAGTTCCGTGCGCAAGGAAGAAAACGCTGGACGGCTCAACAGTTCCTGGGGATTCGGCGGCAAGGTGCCGGCGCCCAGCACGGACAGGTCGACGAACGATTCGATGCGCGTAATCACATCGCGCTCAGCACGTCCAGCCAGGATATCCGACAAGCCCTGGCGTCCCGCAAGGCCAAAGATCTCGTGCTGGCTCGGGTTGCGCAGATTCGCGTCAACCAGCAAAGTCTGTTCGCCCAATTGGGAAAACACCACGGCCAGGTTGGCCGCGAACAGGCTGGTGCCGTCTCCATCGTTGACGCCAACCACCACCAGCGATTTGCGGCCCAACGCCATCCAGCGCAGCATCAGCTGGCTGCGGATGGCGCGCAGCGTTTCCACTTGCGGGCTGAACGGCTGATAAGCAGCGATCAGCTTGTCGGAATACTTGCCCTCCCCCTGTTGCAGATAGGGATAGTCGAACTGGCGCGCGAGGACTTGCTGGATATCCGCCTCCGTCACCAGACCGAGGCGCTGGGCAGCTTCGCCAAAACGGATGCCCAATTCCTTTTGCATGCGCAGAACACGTTCGGCACTTTCCGGCGTGATCTTACCTGATGCGAGCAAAAGCCCACCGATGCTGGAATCGGCTGTCCGCGGCGCCGCGGATACTAGCGGTTGCAATGCTGGATTCATATTATTTCCAATACTTAATTAAGACGCAAGCTGCGAGGCAACAACGATTTGAAGCGGTTCAAGCGCGGGCGCGTCGGCGCGCTCCAGTCGATAGAGCCGAGTACAGGCAATTGCAACAAATCGCTCAAATCGGTTTCTGAACGTACGCGACGGTCCAGCATCTCGGCCAGCAAGGAAAACCCCACGCCCAGCAAGCCGCCCAGGAACAAGGCCAACAGCGTGTTCAACATCACTTTCGGGCCGGCCGGCCTGATCGGCGCCACGGCAGGATTGAGCAAGGAGATATCCGATTGCTCCGATTGCCCCTCAATACGGGTTTGCGAGAAGCGTTGCGAGGCGATATCGAAGGCGCGCTGTGCGCTTTCCACATCTTTTTGCAAGACGCCCATTTCGTCGCGGGTACGGTTCAATTCCAGAACTTTGTCCTTTTGCGCCGCCAGCGCCGCACGCACGGCACCTTCGCGCTGTTGCAGGATCCCGGCATTCTTGCTGACCGAATTGGACGTCACGCGCGTGCCATCCGCCAGTTCCCGGCGCATGCGCTCGACTTCGGCGTTCAGGCTTTCATATTGGGGATGATTGCGCCCCAAGCGCTGCGCCATCTCGGCCAGCTTCGATTCGGCCGTTGCCAAACTCAGCTTCAGATTCTGCACCAACGGGTTCGACGCCACGTCCGGCGAATCGGAACCGGCATTGCCCTCGGCCATGCGCTGACGCGAGGATGCTTCCATCGCCTGGCCTTGTGCAGCCACGAGCTGTGCCGACAGGTCATTCAAGCGGTTCGATTCGACGTCAAGACGGTTATCGACGCTGACGATGCCATGTTCCTGCTGGTACTTCGATAAGCGGCTTTGCGCCACTTCGAGACTGTCGCGCAGCAGCTTCGTTTGCTCATTGAAATACACAGCCACCTTTTTCAAGGGATCGACTTTCAGCTGAATGCTGGTTTTCTGGTATTCATCGGCAAATGCATTCGCAATAACGGCGACAAACTGCGGATCGTTACCCTTGAAACTGATATCGACCACGCTGCTTTCGCGCGACGGCACGATTTCGAGCTTCGCCAGCAGCAGATCCGCCAGCCAATCGCGCACGGTACCCTTACCTTGCGTGGCTTCATTAAACTGGGCAACGACCGCAGGATTTTCCGCCAGACGCAGATTATCCACTACCTTCAGCGCCACATTCTTGCTGCTGATAATATCGATTTGCGTCGCCATATAACCTGGCAACAACTGCATCGGCAATGCCAGACCCGTGACGGGATCGACGCCCTTGTAGTTGATCAGCAGGGATGCCGTGCCTTTATACGTCTTGGGCAACAACAGGCTCACCACCATCGTCGCCCCGACTGTGATAAGCAAAGTGAATAGTAAAATCCGTTTGCGGGCAAGCAAGACGAGTAGAAACTGGTGGAAATTCATGGTCAACTCTCATATTAATAAACAAAGCCAGCCTGGCCATAGCGCCGGCACCACTCAACTTAGAACCAGCTTTCTTTGACATACACCACGTCATCGATTTGGATGATGTCGTCATGCTTGGCGTCGAGTATTTGCATGACACCTGCCGCATCACGGCGCTTGATGCGTACGCCACGTTCGGTACCGCGCTGCGTCAAACCACCACCAACTGACAGAGCCTGCAAGACCGTCATCGAACGTTCCAGGCGAAATGCCCCGGGACGCTGTACTTCGCCGTAAATGTAGAAACGCGGTGCGCGTTCGACGTACAGCACATCGTTGCCGGTCAGGTCGAAGTCGCGGGCCAGATCGGCACTGCGCATCATGTCGACGATATCAATGGTTTCCTTGGTGGTTGTGCCGCCGCGCTTGCGGATCAGGCTAACGACATCACCTCCATCCGTGTTCTGGCCGCCAGCCATGGCGAGGATATCGAGCAGGCTGCGCTTGCCTTCAATCGGATAACGGCCCGGGCGATTTACTTGCCCAAGCACGGAAACTTGCTGACTTTGCAAGGCAGTGACAATGATATTGACCTGCGCCTTGCGCAGGAAACCACCGCTCTCCAGTGCCTGCCCCAGTTTCTTTTCTGCAGCGGCAACGGACAAGCCCCCTACGGCGACACTGCCAACGAGCGGGAAGGTAATGCTGCCGGCCTCGCTGACACGCGTCTCCAAACCCAGGTCAGGACTGCCATACACGGAAATTTTCAATACATCGCCAGCGCCGAGCAACACTTCGGCGGCCCCTGCCACACCAACACTGCAAGCCATCAGTACGGCGGCTGCCCACATCGCAAGTCGTTTCATGATTTGCTCTATCCTTTTAAAAACTTCTATTAATCCGAAAGATCCCTGCCCGCTCTTATTTCAGGCCTGCCACGCCGCGCGCATTCACGTCGCTACTGTCGGCCGCTGGTGCCGCCACCGCTGGCGCCGAAGCGGCAACAGCGGCTGAGGCGGACGCCGCAGCCGGCTTGTCCGTCTTGTTCAGATACTCGATCTTGGCGCTGGCGCGCAAACGCTTCAACTCGGCGTCCGCTGCTTCCTTGTTCTTCTTATTGAAAAGGAACTGCTCGATCTGTGGCGCCGCTTGCGCCAGCGTCACCGGGTTATCCTTGATGTCGGCCAGGGAAATCAGCAGGGTGCGATCACCTTCGCGGATAATGAACAACTGGCCTTTTGGCATCCCGGCCAGTTTGCTGCTCAATTCAGGAGCGAGATCAGCACTGGTGCGAGACAGTTGCGTACGGGCATATCTGACCTTGTTGGCATCTAGCCATACCGCAACCTCTTCCAGCGTTTTCGCCGCATCCATCGCTTTTTTCAAGTCGTCGTTCATGTCGGCCGAGGCAATAATCAGTTCACGCATGTCGAACTGCTTGCGCTGGGTAAAGTACTGTGGATTCTTGTTAAAGTAATCTTCCACTTCCGCCGGCGAAGGCTTGTTGATGGTGCCTATACGTTTTTGCATATAGGCTTGGGCAACGATCAACGCCTTGGCCCGCTCAACGGCTTGCACGACCTTCGGATCGCGGTCGACCTTGTCCTTGATCGCCTCGTTCTGCAATAATTGGCGGTCGATCAACGATTCCAGCAATTGCTTGCTTGCCGCTTCCTGCTGTACCGCAGGAACATTGGCACGCTGCAATTCTTCATTCAATTGCAGCACTGTGATTTCCTCGCCGTTGACGCTCGCCAATGCCTGACCGGCCTTTTTTTCCTTACCTCCGCAAGCGGACAATCCGGCAGCAGCAAAAAGGACCAGCACCGCGCACAACAATCGGGTGTTGGCGGCCGGTTTGGGCATGGTCAAACGATAGTTGCGAAAATGATTCAAGATTACTCCTTCGGATTCATTATTTAAAATGCAATTTACTACAACGCAGCGCGATGGCAAAAAAGATATTTTTTACCAAAATGACACAAGCCACCAGCGACTAGCAAGCCATGCAAACAATTATTAATATTGTAAATATGATACACAAGATGCAAGCTAAAATGGAAACAATTTGCTTAAAAATCTATTAAGAAGCTTTTAATACAACTATTTCCATTGTCGACTAGAAAATAAGTTGCACTAAGAAAATGTTCTTCAATGTGGATCGTTTAAGAGCGATAGCGCCTTGGCCTTCGTAATATATCTTGGTGACAAGCGGCTGAGCTTACGGCCGCTAACAGTGTATGACGGCGAGGATGAGGCCGATTAAAGAGCCCAAGAGGTCGCAAACAACGTCCGCTGAGCAACAGTGATGGGGCAGGTTGCCCGCCAATGGGTAGCCATAGCTGCCAGGAGCATGCATCGCCAGCGCACTCTGCCGTGTACGGTTTGCGTATCACCGAGCTTCCTTCCACCTGGGTTATACCTGACTGCGCCCAACGCTACCTATTACACATATTTTATCGCGTATTGATTGAGCGCAAACTAAATTGCAGATCATTTTCCCTCCGCCTGTCACTCAATGCGCATTGTCACGCTTCAGCACGACTTTCACCGTTCGCATGATGATCCACAAATCGAGCCACAGCGACCAGTTACGCAGGTAATCGAGGTCAAAATGGATGCGTGCTTCCATTTTGTCCAGGGTCTCCGTCTCGCCGCGCAAACCGTTGACCTGGGCCCAGCCCGTAATGCCGGGCTTGACCTTGTGGCGCAGCATGTAACCCTTGATTAATTTGCGGTACTGCTCATTATGGGCGACCGCGTGTGGGCGGGGGCCGACTATGCTCATGCGTCCCTGCAAAACATTAATGAACTGTGGCAATTCATCGAGCGAGCTACGGCGCAGAAAAGCGCCAATGCGCGTCACACGCTGATCATTCTTGGTTGCCTGCACCACCTTGTCGCCGTCTTCGCTGACCGTCATCGAGCGAAATTTATAGACGATGATTTCTTCGCCATACAGACCATAGCGCCGTTGGCGGAAAATCACCGGCCCCTTCGACGTTACCTTGACCGCGATGGCGATGAGCAGCATTACTGGCAGCAGCATGATCTGGATCAACAAGCCCAACACAATGTCGCTGCCCCGCTTGACCATGCTGTTAAAACCGGTAAACGGCGACTCGCGGATGGCGATCACCGGCATGCCGCCCACATTGTCGAAGCGCGCCTGCATCAAATCGAAGATATAAATATCCGGCAAGAAATACACGGATGCCGTCGTATCCTGCAGTTCATCGAGCATCTTGCGGATGCGCGGCTGGGCTGAAATAGGCTGGCTGATGAATATCATCTTGATATTGTGTTCGCGCACATAGGCAGCGATATCGGCCATCCTGCCCAGCATGGGCTCGCGCATCGTCTCAGGCCAGCGGTCATCGGTGCGGTCGTCAAAAAAACCGCGCACGCTCATGAACAGATTCGGATTACGCTCGACGGTAGCGGCAAACTTCAGGCTGGCGTCATTGGCACCGATGATGACGACGGAGCGCACTTCGCTGTCGCGCCCGGGATCGGCCACCATGCGCCGCGCGGCCAGATGGCTGAGCAGCAATATGAACGGCGTCAACAGGAACCAGGCCAGTACCAGCTCGCGGTCAAAATGAAACGCCAGTCCTGTCGCCGAGCCCAGGAATACCAGGATCAGGGCCGTGATGCCCCAGCTGACAAAAATATCGCGGGCATAGGCCAGCATGCGACCGCTGCGCCAGGTACGATAGGGATCGACATACTGGAATACGGATGATGAAATAAAGAATGCAAGGATCATCAATACCAGCGAGTAACCGGTAAATGGCGAACCTGACAAGGCGGCCAGCAGATACAGCGTGCCCATGATGATCAATGGGTCGAGTATGCGCTGGAAAAACGAAATCAAGGGTATATCATTAACCGTCATGATGCTCTTCAGAACTGGGCACTGGCATTGAAGGAAATGCCGTTGGCGTGATAACTGCTGGTATTGATGAGCGGAGCGCCTCTGCGTGCATCGCGGAAGGCGTTTACGCCCAGCTGGATATTCGGCCGTGGCGCATAAGTCAGGCCCACGGTCGCGGTCCGTGTCGTATCGCTGACATCGATAGGCAAGGACAGGCCGCTTGCGGCGGAAAAATCGCGCTTCTCGCGCCGCACCTGGGCATCCATCCTGACCTTCGCGGAAATGTCCCAGGCCGCCGCCAGGCTGGCGCCGTTATTCAAGCTGCTGGTAATCAATGAATTTTCCACAGCGGCAAACTCATGCCACAAGCTGCCAGTAAACCGCACTTTTCCAAGCGGCGCCCAATACACGATCACGCGTCCATTGGCGCCACTGGAATCGCGCCCGCTGAACAGCTGGTTCTTGCGCTTCACCCAGCCGCCGAGCAACTGCACTTGCGTAATGCCGCTAACGCGCCAATAGATATTGGCCTTGACCTCATCCTGTTCATACCCTTGCTCCACCCCAAAGGCTGCCAGGCTGGCCCGGTTTGGATATGTGCCTTTGAGATGGCGCAACTGGACCCCGATGCGGCTCTCGCTGGCCGGCAGGTAATCAAGGCCGAGCTCGTACGCATCTTCCTGGCGCTCCGAAATTTTCTGCGCGATGGAATCATAGGTATATTTGTCACGCGAAAAACCGCCGCGCACGCGCCAGCTGGGATGGAAGCGCCAGCCGCCATTGACATATTCACGGCGTATCGTACGCAGGTTGCGCTCCGTGCTTTGCAAGTCGCTGAACGGCGTCAAGGTCTGCGAATAACTGCCGCCGACATGGCCTTCGAGATGGTTGGCGATATGCCATTCCAGATCGGCGAGATAATCTTTGCCCGTATAGTCGAGCTGATCAAAGTGATCGAAATAGACGCGCGACCACTTTACCTGGCCCGTCAACAGTTGCCGCCCGATCGGCCGCCTAACCAGAAATCCCGCTTGCACCTGGCGCGAAGTATCGGAACGCGTACCGTCGAACCCGGCAGCACTGTCGTCCAGCCGGAACAAGTTATTATCATATGAATAAGTTGTCGCAATGAAGGGGGAAATCGTGTCGCTGATCGCCGCCCACGCCGGTACGCTGCAGGTCGCGCCGCCAAGCAGCATCAGCGAGGTGGGCAAGATGCGCACCATGGCCAGGGCCAATCGGTTGCGTTGCATTCTGGGTTGCCCGGCAGACGCTGGGCTATGAGGCAAGGAATTCAACATGGGTATTGTCTTTGAAAGAGCAAACAGTTAGTTGGTAATATTACCAGTAAGTCCAGTGTCCACCGGAAACAATCCAGAGGCCCAGCACGCCATTCGTCACGCCATGGGCGAGGATGGGCGACCATAGCGATTGGCTGCGCATGTACAGCAAGCTATAGGCGGCGCCCGCAACGATACCCGCCAGCCACAAATTGTGTTCGAAGCCAAACAGTACCACGGTGATAACAAAGGCCTTCGCACTCGCCAGGCGCGGGTTGAACCGCAGAAAGTCAGGGGCATCGATCCAGCGCAACAGGAAGGAGCGCCAGAACAGCTCTTCCATCACAGGCACCACGAGCGCCGCGCCGGCGATGCGCAGCACCACCAGCGTCCACTCGATGCGGCCGTCATCGCGGGGATCGAAGCCGTCGGCGCTGCCGATCGTCATCCAGCCTGCGTCCAGGTTGATCCACAGCAGAAAAACAACAATGCCGGTCGCCAGCGCCACGGCGAGCGCGCGCGCACCCAATGGCACCCAGGCCAGTTCCGTATAGCTGCGGCGCCAGTACAACAACATGCCCAGCACGACACCGATCTTGACGGCGTACAGCCAGCGCAAATCGTGCGCGGCATAGCCCGCCCGGCCCAGCATGTCGGCGATAAAGATAAAGGAGAGGTAGGCCAGGAACGGCGCTACGCGGGGCAAGGCGGCGCGGTCAAACATGCTGATGCGCACCGGAGGTGGAACCACGCGCCGGACGCAGTGGTCCGGAGCGCGTGTTTTCGATGACAAACATGCATCCTCCGATGTAAAAAATATAATTATATAATTATATCAAGCAGAACCGTTGCCGTGGCAAGTAATCCTAACTTAAATTACAACAGAGGATGCAAGAAACTAATCAGGCATTGCTGCGCGCCTCGATCTGCTCCCACTTTTCCAACGCTTCCAGCAGTTCACCTTCGATCTCGGCCACGCGCGCGTTCAGGCGCTTGCCTTCGGCCGGCGTCTTCTTGTAGAAGTCCGGATGCGACAGTTCGGCGGCCAGCACCGATTGCTCGTCTTCCAGCTTGGCGATCAGTTTCGGCAACTCTTCCAGTTCGCGCTGTTCCTTGTAGCTGAGCTTTTTCTGCTTGGCAACAGGGGCGGCAGCTTCGACCTTGACGGCCGGCTTGCTGGCTGGCGCCGTGGCGATCGGCAAGGTGCGCACGCGCTCCCAGTCCGTGTAGCCGCCGACAAATTCGCGCCACTTGCCCTCGCCTTCGGCGACGATCACTTGCGTGACCACGTTGTCGAGGAAGGTGCGGTCATGGCTGACGAGGAAGACAGTGCCGGTGTATTCTTCCAGCAACTCTTCCAGCAATTCCAGGGTATCGATATCCAAGTCATTGGTCGGCTCATCGAGCACCAGCACGTTGGCCGGCTTGGCGAACAGGCGCGCCAGCAGCAAACGGTTGCGCTCGCCACCGGACAGCGACTTGACGGGCGAACGGGCGCGTTCCGGCGCGAACAGGAAGTCGTTCAGATACGTCATCACGTGGCGGCGCTGGCCATTGATCTCGACCCAGTCACTGCCTGGCGCGATGGTTTCCATCAGGTTCGCCTCTTCGTTCAGCTGCGTGCGCATCTGGTCGAAATACGCGACCTGCAGCTTGGTGCCCAGGCGGATGGTGCCCGTGTCCGACTCTTCCTGACCCAGGATCATCTTCAGCAAGGTGGTCTTGCCGGCGCCGTTGGCGCCGATCAGGCCGACCTTGTCGCCACGCAGGATGGTGGCGCTGAAATCCTTGACGATGACCTTGTCGCCATAGATCTTCGAGACGTTTTCCAGGTCCGCCACGATCTTGCCCGAGCGTTCGCCGGCCGATACGTCCAGTTTCACTTGCCCCTGCTGTTCGCGGCGCGCATTGCGCGTCAGGCGCAGCGCTTCCAGGCGGCGCACGCGGCCTTCGTCGCGCACGCGGCGGGCCTTGACGCCCTTGCGTATCCACACTTCTTCCTGCGCCAGGAACTTGTCGAACTTGGCGTTTTCCACTTCCTCGATTTCCAGCTGCTCCGCCTTGCGGGTCTGGTAAGCCGTGAAGTTGCCCGGATACGACAGCAAACGGCCGCGGTCGAGTTCGATGATGCGCGTGGCGACGTTGTCGAGGAAGGAGCGGTCATGGGTAATGAACAGCACGCTGCCCTTGAAGTCGCGCAACAAGCCTTCCAGCCACAGGATGGAGCTGAAGTCCAGATGGTTGGTCGGCTCATCGAGCAGCAGCACGTCGGGCGCCGACACCAGTGCACGCGCCAGGGCCACGCGCTTTTGCATCCCGCCGGACAGGGTTTTCATCAGCATATCGCCCGTCAGGTTCAAACGGTCGAGCACAGTTTCCACCTTGTTCGGCAAGCTCCACGCATCGGCCGCATCGAGTTTGACCTGGATGTCGTGCATGCGTTCCATCAGTTCGTCGTCATTGCCCTGACCAAACTGACCGGTCAACGCATCGTACTCCTTCAGCCACGCCTGCGATTCACCCATGCCGGAAGCGACGGCGTCGAACACGGACATCTCCGGGTCGAATTGCGGTTCCTGCTCCACATACGCGATCTTGATGCCTTGCTGCATCACCAACAAGCCGTCATCGAGCTTGAACTTGCCCGAAATAACCTTCAATAGCGACGATTTACCCGTGCCGTTGCGGCCGATCAAGCCGACCCGTTCCGAGGTTTCCAGTGAAAATTCCGCGTGATCGAGCAGCGCGACGTGACCGAACGCAAGTTGCGCCGATGAAAGAGAAATGACAGCCATAATGAGTAAGAGTGCTCGGGCGCCGTCTCGCGCACACCGCGTGGTGTGCAAAACAGTCGCCGATTGGATGAATGAAGCACGCATTGTACCGATAACTCGGACTTCAATCGCCATCGACCAGTAACTACCGCCTGGAATATCACAGGCTGCCGACGCGCGTTGCGTGGAAACGTGGTGTCGCCAGCAGGAATCGAACCTGCATTTAAGTCTTAGGAGGACCTTGTACTATCCATTGTACGATGGCGACACGCGCAGCGGCATTATACAGGCAAGCGCCTGCCATTGACAGCGTGGCAAGCGGGCGGTGCCACTTCACACAACGCGTGACGTGGCCCTGCCGCGCTGGCGCATCAGCAATACAAACAATCCTGCCAGGATCAGCCCATAGGTGGCCGGTTCCGGTACGGCGCTGATGGAAAATACCTGGATGGCGCCGAAGGTCACATCATTGCTATGCCAGATGGAACCGTCGAGCAGGCTGACGCCGGTCGATGGCTGGCCCAGATAATTATAGGTATAGAGGAAGGAACTGCCTCCATGCGTGAGGTCCTGCGGCACATACAAATCATGCCCATAGCCAAAAGTAGGTCCGTAGTTGGCCTGATTGTAGGTCTGGTCCTTGCCGATACCGTCGCCGTTGAAATACTGCTTCAATTGCGGCAGCATGAAGCCTGACGTCAAATTAAACAGAAAGGCGGTACGCTGGCTGTCGTCCATGGTGACATGCGTGCCATCGGTGGAGCTCCAGCTTTGCGGATTATAGCCGCCCACCAGCCACGTCTTGCCCGATGAATTCGTGGCCTCCATGACGGAAAAAGTGCGCCCCTTGCCATCGGACGCCTTGTGAAAGTCGAGCGACGTGTCGCCTGCCGACTTGGTATAGATCGCATCGAGCTTCAAGTGCCCTTCGCCCAGCCAGGTTTCCAGCTGTCCCTGATAGGTAGGAGACAGCAGCGAAGGCCCAGAGGCGGCCTGCGCACTCAAGCAGAAACCCGCGCCAGCCACCGCCAGCAGGAAGGCACTTGCCGTTCTGAATTTGTTTTGCATCTGCTACCTCGACTGTCAGTATTTGGAACCGGTGTATTTTCCGGTTGCTAAATATAACATAACAGATAATGTTTTTATATTCCTTATTTTATCGCAAAAAGTGCAATATTAACAAAAAATAATTCAACCAGGCAACACCGCCGTCACCTCGATCTCAACTCTCGCTCTGTCCTCGATCAGTCCCGCCACCTGCACGGCCGTCATGGCCGGAAAATGCTTGCCGATGATTTCCCTGTAGGCAACGCCAATTTGTGGATATGCCGCCACATATTCCTTCTTGTCCAGTACATACCAGTTCATGCGCACGATGTGTTCGGGCAAGGCGCCCGCCTCGGCCAGCACGGCGACGATATTTTGCAAGGCCTGGCGCACCTGCCCCGCAAAATCGTCCGTATGAAATTGCCCCTGCGCATCCCAGCCTATCATGCCGCTGACGTACACCGTGCGCCCGCTGGCGGCGATGCCGTTCGCATAGCCACGCGGCCTGGCCCAGCCCGCTGGTTGTAACACTTGCATATTGTTTTCCTCGTTGTTCATGCGGTTCATGCTGCTCATGCGTTCCCCGCCTCGCGCAGCAGTTCGCGCGCGATAATCAATTGCTGTACTTCGCTGGCGCCCTCGTAGATGCGCAAGGCGCGAATTTCGCGGTACAGGCGCTCGACCGGATGCCCGGTGACGACGCCCATGCCGCCAAACAGTTGCACGGCCGCATCGATCACCTGCTGCGCCGTTTCCGTGGCCGTCAGCTTGGCCATCGCCGCTTCCTTCGTCACCTTGCGGCCCTGGTCGCGCTGCCAGGCGGCGCGGTAGGTGAGCAAGGCGGCAGAGTCGATGCCGGTGGCCATCTGCGCCAGTTTTGCCTGCGTCAGCTGGAAGTCCGCCAGGGTCTGGCCGAACATCTGGCGCGACGTCGCGTGGCGCAGCGCTTCGTCAAACGCGCGCCGCGCAAAGCCCAGGGCGGCGGCGGCCACCGATGTGCGGAACACGTCGAGTGTCGCCATCGCCACCTTGAAGCCCTGCCCCGCTTCGCCCAGGCGCTGCGACGCGGGCACGCGGCAATTGGCAAAGCGCAGGCGCGCCAGCGGATGCGGCGCGATCACGGCGATGCGTTCGGCGATTTCCAGGCCGGGATTGTCGGCGTCGACGATGAAGGCGCTGATGCCGCGCGCGCCGGGCGCCTCGCCCGTGCGGGCAAACACCACGTAAAAGTCGGCGATACCGCCGTTCGAGATCCACGTCTTTTCGCCGTCGAGCACGTAGTCGTCGCCGTCGCGGCGCGCCGCGCACGCCATGGCCGCCACGTCGGACCCGGCCTGCGGCTCGGACAGGGCAAAGGCGGCGATGCGCTTGCCGCTGGCTACGTCCGGCAAATAGCGCGCCTTGTTGTCCAAGCTGCCGAACAGGCCGATGGCGCCCGAACCGAGTCCCTGCATGGCAAAGGCGAAATCGGCCAGGCCATCGTGGCGCGCCAGGGTTTCGCGGATCAGGCAAATGGCACGCGTATCGATCTTGCCATCGGCGCTTGTGGCATGCGCGAGCCAGCCTCCCTGCCCCAGTTGCGCCACCAGCGCGCGGCAAGCCGCATCGACATCGGCAACATGGGCGTCGTCCAGGTGCTGCGTCGCCCACGCATCGAGCTCGGACTCAAGCTTTGCATGATGCGCTTCAAAAAATGGCCAGTCCAGATAGCTCATGTCACGCATGTCAGTTACCCTCGAATTGTGGTTTTTTCTTCGCCACGAAAGCGTGATAGGCGCGGTGGAAATCGTTGGTGGCCATGCAAATGGCCTGCGCCTGCGCTTCCGCCTCGATCGCTTCATCGACGCCCATGTTCCACTCCTGCTGCAGCATTTTTTTCGTCATGCCGTGCGCGAACGTGGGGCCGCTGGCCAGGCCGGCGGCGAACAGCTGCGCCGCCTCTGCCAATTCTTCCGGTTCGACGAGGCGGTTGAGCCAGCCCCAGCGCTCCGCCTCGGCGCCGGCCAGGGAGCGTCCCGTGTACAGCAGCTCGGCGGCGCGGCCCTGGCCGATCACGCGCGGCAGC
Source organism: Janthinobacterium sp. HH104 (assembly GCF_001758715.1). Taxonomy (NCBI): domain Bacteria; kingdom Pseudomonadati; phylum Pseudomonadota; class Betaproteobacteria; order Burkholderiales; family Oxalobacteraceae; genus Janthinobacterium; species Janthinobacterium sp. HH104. The sequence continues at coordinate 103,459 of NZ_LRIB01000039.1, forward strand.
AAGGCGCAGGCGCCCATGTCGCAGCCGGCCAGGCCCACGCGGGTAAACAAGAAGGCCGTCTTGCTGCGCGCCGTGCCGATGCGGATATCGGAAGCCAGCGCCAGCATGGCGCCGGCGCCCGCGCATATGCCGTCGATGGCGGCGATGATGGGTTGCGGGCAGGCGCGCATGGCTTTCACCACGTCGCCCGTCATGCGGGTAAACGCCAGCAGGCCGGGCATGTCGAGTTTTGTCAGCGGGCCGATGATGTCGTGCACGTCGCCGCCCGAACAGAAATTGTCGCCGCTGCCCGTGATCACGACGGCCTTGACGTCGTCCGCATGCGCGAGCGCGCGGAACAGCTCGCGCAATTCCGCATACGAGTCAAAAGTGAGCGGATTCTTGCGCTCAGGGCGGTGCAGGGTAAGTGTGGCAACGCCTGCGTCGACGGCAAACAGAAAATGCCGCGCCGCGTAATGTGCCAGGCTGGCACGGTTGCCTGGCAGGTCTTGCGGCTGGCCGGGGAGGTGGCGCATGGTCAGTCCTTTATTGAGGTGTCATTCAGTTGCTGCTTCATGTGCGACAGCAGGTCGATCAACTGGGTTTTGTCGTCGGGCGTCACGCCGTGCAGCAGTTCGGCGATCCAGCCTTCGTGCACGCGCGCCATCTCGTCGAAGGCGCGCCGGCCCGCTGGCGTCAGCTTGACGCTGTACGAGCGGCGGTCCTTCGGATCGACCACGCGCACCACCAGCTTTTCCTGCTCCAGCTGGTCGGTGATGCCCGTGATATTGCCGCCCGTGACCATCATGCGCTTGGACAGTTCGCCCATGCGCAAACCATCGGGAAAGCGCTCGAGCTGCGCCATCAAGTCGAAGCGGGGCAAGGTGATGCCGAAGGTGGCGCGCAAGCGCGTGCGCACCTCATTTTCAATCTTCACCGTGCACGAGAGCATGCGCAGCCACAATTTCAGCGACTGGTGGTGGTCCTGCGTCAGCCGGCTCGCCAGGTCCAGCACGGGTTCGTCGTGCAAATTTTCGGGTTCTTTATCCATGGTCTTCATTCAGTTACATGACTTCGCCGCCGGCGACGGCGATCGATTGTCCATTCATGGCGGACGACGCGGGCAGGCAGAGCCACGCCACCGCATCGGCCACTTCCTGCGGCTGCACCAGCCGCTGCTGCGGATTGGACGCCGCCAGTTCCGCGCGCGCCGCGTCTTCGCCACGCCCCGTCTTGCGCACGATGTTTTGCACGGCCTGCGCCACCATGTCCGTTTCCGTGTAGCCGGGACAGACGGCGTTGACGGTGACGCCGCGCGGCGCCACTTCCAGCGCCAGCGCGCGCGTCAGGCCGATCACGCCATGCTTGGCCGCGACATAGGCGCTGACATAGCGATACCCCTTCAAGCCCGCCGTCGACGCCACGTTGACGATGCGCCCCCAGCCCGCTTCCAGCATGGCCGGCATGGCCGCCTGGCAGCAGTGGTACACACCCGTCAGGTTCACGGCCAGCATCTGCTGCCAGATGGCGGCGTCCGTCTTGCCGAAAGGCGCCGCATGCGCCTGGCCCGCGTTATTGACCAGGATATCGACGCGGCCGAAATGCGCGGCCGCCTGCGCGAAGCCCGCCTGCACGGATACTTCCACGGCCACGTCGAGCAAGCAGATGGCCACCCTGCCCGCGTGGCCCGCCTCTTCCAGCTGCATGCGCGCGCGCGTCAGCCGCGCGCCGTCGCGCCCGGCCAGGGTGACCCTGGCGCCCGCGTCCAGCAAGGCACCCGCGCAAGCGAGGCCAATGCCGCTGCCGGCGCCCGTCACCAGCGCATGTTTGTCGGCCAATGCGCCATCCAGTCGTTCCTTGCTCATGTCATCCTTCCAGCAGCCGCGCGGCCACTTGTTGCGGGGTGAGGCCCGTGTTGGCGGCGGCCAGCTGGCGTTCGCGCTGCAGATTGCGTTCCAGCTGTTGCTGGCCAGGGCGGTACTGTTTCGGCCACGCTGCGCCTGCCCCGGCGCCGCTGTAGCCGATGCGCGCCATTTCCGTCAAGGTCCAGGCCGGGTTGGCCAGATGCGGCCGGCCCACGGCGCACAGGTCGGCGCGTCCGGCGGCGATGATGCTGTTGGCGTGGTCGGCTTCGAAGATCGAGCCGACGGCCATGCTGGCGATGCCCGCCTCGTTGCGCACGCGGTCGGCGAACGGCGCCTGGAACATGCGTCCGTACACGGGCTGTTCGAGCTTGCTCACCTGGCCCGAGGAACAGTCGATCAGGTCGGCTCCCGCCTGCTTGAACAGGCGCGCGATGCGCACCGCATCGTCGGGCGTGATGCCGCCTTCGACCCAGTCGTGGGCCGAGATGCGCACACTCATCGGTTTATCCTGCGGCCAGGCCGCGCGCATGGCGCGGAACACGCGCAGCGGATAGCGGCAGCGGTTTTCCAGGCTGCCGCCATATTCGTCGCTGCGGTGGTTGGTCAGCGGCGAGATAAAACTCGACAGCAGATAGCCGTGCGCGCAATGCAGTTCCAGCCAGTCGAAACCGGCGACGGCCGCGGCCAGGGTGGCGCGCACGAAGTCCTGCTCGATGCGCGCCAGGTCGCTTTCCGTGGCCGTACGCGCCACCTGCGACACGCCCGGTAAATACTGCTGTTCCGAGGCCGAGATCAAGGGCCAGTTACCCTCGCTGAGCGGCTGGTCGATGCCGTCCCACATGGGCCGCGTCGAGCCTTTCGCGCCCGCGTGGCCCAGTTGCAGGGCGATCTTCGCATCGCTGTTCGCATGCACGAAATCGACGATGCGGCGCCACGCCTGCGTGTGCGCTTCGCTGTACATGCCGGGACAGGCGGGCGTGATGCGCGCATCGGCCGACACGCATGTCATCTCGGCAAACACGAGTCCCGCGCCGCCCATGGCGCGCGCGCCCAGGTGCATCAAATGGTAGTCGCCCGCCACGCCATCGACGGCGCTGTACTGCGCCATCGGCGAGACGGCGATGCGGTTTTTCAGCAGCACGCCGCGCAGCCGGAACGGTGTAAGCATGGGCGGCAAGGCTTCGTCCCCCATCTCCACGCCGGCCTGCTCGCCCGCGCGCCGCGCCAGCCACTGTTCATAATCGGCCACGTAGGCAGGGTCGCGCAGGCGCAGGTTTTCATGCGAAATGCGCTGGCTGCGCGTGAGCATGGAATAGGCGAACTGCGGCGCTTCCATGGCACTGTAGCGCTCGACGTTTTCAAACCACTCCATGGAATTGCGCGCCGCGCTCTGGATTTTCAGCACTTCGATGGCGCGCAGCTGCTGGTAGGCGACCAGCGCAGCAGCCGTCTCGGCATGCTGGCCGAAGCAGCGCGCCAGCTCGATGGCGTCTTCCAGCGCCAGCTTGGTACCGGAGCCGATCGAATAATGGGCCGTGTGGGCCGCGTCGCCCATCAGCACGACGGGTACGCCATCCTGCCGGTGCACCCATTGCCGGCAGACGATGCGCGGGAAGGTGATCCACTGCGCCGAGCCGCGCAAGTGCGGCGAATTGCTCAGCAAACCGTGGCCATCGAGTTCTTCGGCGAACAGCGCTTCGCAAAAGGCGATGCCTGCTTCCTGGCTCATGCTGTCCAGCCCCGCCGCGCGCCACACGTGTTCGGGCGTCTCGACGATGAAGGTGGAAGTGTCGCCATCGTATTGATAGATATGCGCCTGGAACCAGCCGTGCGGCGTCTGACGGAAGGCAAATGTAAAGGCCTCGAATTTCTTGCGGGTGCCCAGCCAGACGAAGCGGCAATGGCGCTGCTCGATCTCGGGCTGGTAGCTGGCCGCATAGCGCGTGCGGATGCGGCTGTTCAAGCCATCGCTGGCGATCACCATGTCGGCGCCGTACTGCTTCGCGATGGCCTGGTCGTCCTGTACTTCCGTCTCGAACACCAGCTGCACGCCAAGCTCCTCGCAGCGCGCCTGCAGGATGTTGAGCAGGCGCTTGCGGCCGATGCCGCAAAAGCCATGGCCGCCCGAGCGCACGGTCTGGCCCTTGAAGTGGATCTCGATATCGTCCCAGTGGTTGAACGCCTGCAGGATGGCGCGCGCCGTCGGTTCGTCCGCGTTGGCCAGGTTGCCCAGGGTCTGGTCGGAAAACACGACGCCCCAGCCAAACGTGTCGTACGGGCGGTTGCGCTCGATGACAGTGATGCGGTGATCCGGGTTCTGCTTTTTCATGAGCAGGCTGAAATACAGGCCGGCGGGGCCGCCGCCGATGCAGACAATATTCATGGGGTGTCCGTGCGAAGTTTGAAGCGCTGCAGCTTGCCCGTTTCCGTGCGCGGCAGCGAAGGCAGGAAGCGGATGGCGCGCGGATATTTATAGGGAGCGATCTGCTGGCGCACGAAGTCCTGCAGTTCGGCAGCCAGCGCCTCGCTGGCCTGGCTGCCGTCTTTCAGCACCACGTGCGCCTCGACGATCTGGCCACGCTCGGCATCGGCGCGCCCGACCACGCCGCATTCGGCCACGGCAGGGTGGCGCAGCAGCGCCTCTTCCACTTCCGGGCCGGCGATGTTGTAGCCGGCCGAGACGATCATGTCGTCGCTGCGCGAGCGGTAATAGAAATAGCCGTCCACATCCATCTCGAAGGTGTCGCCCGTCAGGTTCCAGCCATTCTGCACGTACTCGCGCTGGCGCGGGTCGGACAGATAGCGGCAACCGGTGGGGCCTTTCACGGCCAGGCGGCCCGTCACGCCGGGCGGCTGCGGCACGCCCGCATCGTCGACGATGCATGCCTGGTAGCCGGGTATGGCCTTGCCGATGGCGCCGCGGCGTATGCCCTCGCCCGTGGCGGAAATGAAGATGTGCAGCATCTCGGTGGCGCCGATGCCGTCCGTCATGGCCAGCCCGGTGGCAGCCTGCCAGGCGTCGCGCGTGGCCAGCGGCAGCGCCTCGCCGGCCGATACGGACAAGCGCAGGCTGCGCAAGTCGTGCTGAGCGGTCAGGGGCGCCATCTGGCGGTAAAAGGTGGGCGCCGTGAAGCAGATGGTGGCACCGTAAGCACCGATGGCGCGCAGCAGGCCCTCGGGCGTGAGCTTTTCCAGCAGCACGGTGGCCGCGCCAAAGCGCAGGGGGAACAGCAGCAGGCCGCCGAGGCCGAAGGTGAACGCCAGCGGCGGCGTGCCGATGAAAATGTCGTCGGCACGCACCTGCAGCATGGAGCGGGGGAAGCAGTCGCAGATGGCCAGCAGGTCGCGGTGCATGTGCATGGTGCCTTTGGGGACGCCCGTCGTGCCCGAGGTAAAGCTGATCAGGCAGACGTCTTCGGCCGCCGTGTCGTGCGCGGCAAACGGCGCAGCGTGGGCCGCCATGCGCTGTTCGAGTTCCGCATCGGCGGCGCCAAAGCACAGCATGGCCGGCAAGCCGGGCACTCCATCGAGTTCCGCGCGCAAGCCCTGCGCGCACAGCACGGCATTCACTTCCGCCTTGGCCACGATGGTGGACAGTTCGCGCGCGCGCAGCAGCGGCATGGTGGGCACGGCGATGCAGCCGGCTTTCAGCACGGCCAGCAGGCAGGCGGCCATCATCGGGGTATTTGCGCCGCGCAGCAGCACGCGGTTGCCGGGGATCAGGCGCAGGTCGGCGCGCAGCACATGGGCGATGCGGTCGACTTGCCGCGCCAGCTCGGCGTAGCTCCAGCGCTGGCCGTCGGCAAGGATGGCGGTACGCTCGCCGCCGCCGTTGGCCACGGCCGCATCGAGCAGCGCGGCGACGCAATTGAGGCGCGCCGGATACTGGAGCTCGGGCAAATCAAGGCACAGCTGCGGCCAGAGTGCGCGCGGCGGCAAATGCGTGCGCGCAAAGTCGTCCTGGGGAGATGCTGTGGTAGGCGAAGGGTCGCTGCTCATGCTCATCCTGGCGGGTAGCGGGCGCGTGCACAAAGCCCGGAAGCAGATACTTTAAACCTAAAGTATTTTTCCGGCAAGCGGAAAACAGCAGATTCAGTCGTCTCTGTCCTGTTGCTGCAGCAAACGCGCCTGCTGTGCCACGCTGCGCGCCAGTGCGGCCAGGGCCGTTTGCATCTGGCCGCCGTCAAGCACCGCCGATTGCAGCAGCGCGCTCATGCCCGCTTCCGCGCCATGCAGTCCCAAGGTGCGGCAACCGAGGTGCAGCCGTTCCAGCTGCTGGCGCGCCTGGGCTGGTTCGCCGCGGGCAAGCAAGGCGTCGACCTGTTCGCTGGCGGCGCCGATCTGCCCCTGGAAGCCCGTCAGATACGCCAGCAGGCGTTCGCCGTCGATGCCCAGCCGCTGCAAGGTGTCGCGCGGCGCCTCGGCCGACAAGGCGGAAACGTCGAAGCAGGCATCGATATGCTGGCGCACCTGCTCCGGCTGGAAGGGCTTGACGATGTAGCCGGCAGCGCCGGCCTGCACGGCGTCGCGCACCGTGTCCTGGTCATTCGCCGACGAAACGAGCACCAGCGGCATGGCGTCGAGCGCGCTGTCGGAGCGGATTTTCTGCAGCAGCTCCATGCCGGACAGGCGCGGCATGCGCAAGTCGCAAAAGCACAGCGAGGGACGCAAGCCGCCTTCAAGCTGCTCCCACGCCGCCGCGCCATCTTCGGCTTCCACGATATCGTGCACGCCGCAGCTGTCGATCAAATGCATCAATACCATGCGCGACACGACATCATCGTCAACCACCAGTACTTTCATTGCTTTCTCCATTGGCGGCAGCGTCAAGGTGCCTGGCCGTATTCTACCCAGTTTCGCCGCGCGCCCGAAGGCCGGCATTGCCTATTTTACATTTCTTGACCCGAAACGGCTATTTGCGCCAACAGTGCGCGCAATTGCGGCAAATGCAGGGCCACCTGCGTCCAGCGCCCGCCATCCGCCGCCTCTTCCATTTCCGTGCACAGCATGTGCAGCTGCGTTTCATCGAGATAGGCGGCGCTGCCCTTCAAGCCGTGCAGCAGGCGCCCGGCGTTATCGCGGTCCTGCGCCGCCAGGGCGGCGTCGAGTTCGCGCAAACGCCCTTCCAGGTCGGCGACGAAGGCGACGCGGATACGCCGTTGCAGCTCGCCGCTGCGGACCGACTGGGAAGGCGCCGGAACAGGAACTGCCGGCGCGATGCCGAACAGGGCATCGAGTTCGGCCTGCCCCCGCGCGGCGCCGCGCGGCGCGTTCGACGGCATGCGCGGCAGCATGAAACCGCGCTGCAGCTGGCGCTCGATGGCGCGCGCCAGCAAGCCATGCAGCGCCGCCTCGTCCACCGGCTTGCTGAGGAAATCATCCATGCCGACGCCAAGATAGCGGCTGCGGTCTTCTTCACTGGCGTTCGCCGTCAGGGCCACGATCATCAGCTCCTGGTCGCGCACGGGCTGGTCCGGCCAGCCGCCCACGCGGATCAACCGCGTCGCCGTGGCGCCGTCCATCTCCGGCATGCGCCCGTCCATCAGGATCAGGTCATAGCGCGTATGCACGCAGGCCGCCACCGCCAGCACGCCGTTGGCGACCACGTCGACCCGGTGTCCCAGTTCCTCGAGCATCACGCGGATGATGATCTGGTTGGTGGGGAAGTCTTCCGCGCACAGCACGCGCAGCTGGTGGCTGTGCGGCGCCAGTGCCACCTGCGGCACCAGCGGCGGCGCCACGCCATCGGCCAGGGGCAAGGTGAAGGCAAACGTGCTGCCCTGCCCCGGCGTGCTGGCCACCTCGATCTCGCCATCCATCAGTTCGACCAGCTGGCGGCAGATGGCCAGGCCCAGGCCCGTGCCGCCGTAGCGCCGCGTGGTGCTGGCGTCGGCCTGCTCGAACTTCTGGAACAGGCGCGCCATCGCATCGGCATCGATGCCGATGCCGCTGTCGCTGACGGTAAAGCGGATCAGGTTGACACGGCGCCCGCCCCTGCCGCTGGCCACGCCGGCCCGCTCGACGCAGACGCTGACGCCGCCGCGCTGGGTGAACTTGAAGGCGTTGCCGACCAGGTTGACCAGCACCTGGCGCAAGCGGGTCGGGTCGCCCACGACGAAGGGCGGCAGGTCGGGCGCGAAATCGATGGAGAAACCGATGCTGCGCGCGGCCGCCTGCTCTTCGAACAGGGTCACCACCGTCTCGATCGCCGCGCCGAGCGCGAAGTCGATGTTTTCGATACTCAGCTTGCCCGCCTCGATCTTGGAAAAATCGAGCAAGTCGTTGATGATCACCAGCAGCGACTGGGCATTGGCCTGGCCGCGCAGGATCTGCTCGCGCGTGGCGTCGTGCAGCTGCTCGTCGCGCAGGGCAAAGCCCAGCATGCCGATCACGCCGGCCAGCGGCGTGCGCATCTCGTGGCTCATATTGGCCAAAAATTCCGACTTCTGGCGCGTCGCATCCTCGGCCTTGCGCTTGGCCTGGCGCAGGCTTTCCTCGTTTTTCGTCAGGCTGCTGTTGACTTGCGCCAGCTTTTCCGACTGGGCCAGCACTTCGATTTCCTTGCTTTGCAACTCGGCCGTGCGTTCGCCGACCAGTTTTTCCAGTTCGTTCTGCTGGCGCCGCAGCGTACGCACGCGCTGGCGGTAGGCGCCATACACGGCGCCCAGCAGCAGCGCCGCCATCAGGGTGCGGAACCACCAGGTTTTCCAGAACGGCGGCAAGATCGTGATGGCCAAAGTGGTGCCGCTCTCGTTCCACACGCCGTCCTTGTTGGCCGCCTTGACGCGAAACACATAGTTGCCCGCATCGAGGTTGGTGTAGGTGGCAAAGCGCCGGCCCGCATCGGTCATGACCCAGTCCTGGTCGAAGCCTTCGAGCCGGTAGGCGAACATATTGCGCTGGGGCGCGGCGAAATGCAGGGCCGCGAATTCCAGCGAAAAGACGCTTTCGCGGCTGGTCAGCACCAGCTCGCGCGTATGGTCGATGGCCGTCTTGAGCACATGCGCGAACTCGCCGCGGCCGATGCCCACCGGCTTGTTGAAGATCTGCAGTTCCGTGACGGCCACCAGCGGCGGCACGCGGTTGTCGTGGATATCCTGCGGCATGAACGCCGTCATGCCGTTGAAGCCGCCGAAATACATGGTGCCATCGGACGCGCGCAGGGCCGCGCCATCGAAGTACGAGCCTTCCACCGTGCCGTCGGCGCTGTCGTAGTTGCGAAACAGGCCGCTGCGCATGTCGAGCCGCGTGATGCCACTATTCGTGCTCAGCCACAGCTGCTCGTTGTCGTCGCCGAGGATGCTGGCGACGGCATCGTCGGCCATGCCATCCTTGCGCAGGAAACGGCGGAAACGGATCTCGCCCTTGGCGTCGATGTCCATGCGGTTCAGGCCATTGGCCGTGCCCACCCACAGCACGCCGCGCTTGTCCTCGTGCAGAAAATGCACTTCGTCGTGGCTCAGGCTCTGCGGGTTTTGCGGGTCGTGGCGGAAATGGCGGAAGCGGCCGCTGGCGCGGTCCAGCAAGTCCAGGCCGTGGAAGGAACCTATCCACAGCCGCCCCTTGCCGTCTTCCAGCACGGGCCGCACCATGTTGTCGGACAGGCTGTTCGGGTCGGCCGGGTCGTGGCGGTACGTGGTAAAACGGCGGCTGACGGGATCGAAGCGGTGCACGCCGCCCCGCGTCGAGACCCACAGCATGCCGCTGCGGTCGCTGACGATATTGCGGATGGTGTCGCTGTTCGGATCGCCGGCGGCAAAGCGCATGGTGAAGAAACGCCCCAAGGCCGGATCAAAGCGGTGCAAGCCCGTCGAGCCGCCCACCCACAGCACGCCGTCCGGCGCCTTGTACAGGGTCGTGACTTGCTCGTCGCGCGACATGCCGGGCGCGCTGCGCAGGTCGAACAGGCGTGAGCTACCGTCGCGCGTGTCGTACAGTTTCAGGCCGCCCTTGGTGGCCAGCCACAGCTTGCCGTTGCCCGCGTCGGCCACGGCGCGCACTTTCTTGTCCGCCAGCGCGCCCACATCGCCGGGGGCGCGCGCCATGCGCGAAAAGCCGCCGCTGCCCAGGTCGACCCGGCTCACGCCGTTGTACCAGGAGCCGACCCAGAAGGTGCCGGCGCGGTCGCGGTACAACGACGACAGCTGGTTGTCGGCGACGCTGAACTTGTCGCCCGTCTGGTGGCGGTATTGCAGGAAGGTGTCGCTTTCGGGCAGCCAGCGGAACAGGCCATCGGCATTGCTGCCCAGCCAGACGGTGGCGTCGACATCCTGGTACAGGCTGGCCACGCGGATGGCGGAGAAGCCATGTTTCTCGCCCAAGCGCACTCTCGATTGCGGCGGCTGGCCGGCCGCGCCCAGGCGCCAGCGCTCGGCGCCGGCCATGGTGCCGATCCACAGGTTCTGCTGGCGGTCGATCAGCAGCGACTGGATCACGTTGTACTTCGAGCCGGGCGCCGCATCGACGGCGAAATGCTCGAAGCGCTCGCTGCCCGGCGCCAGCATGTCCAGGCCAGTCACCGTGCCTATCCACAGGCGCTGTTGCGCGTCCAGCGCCAGCGCCTTGATTTCATTGTCGCCCAGACTGTGCGGGTTGCCCTCTTCATGGTGCCAGGTGCGGAAAGCGCCCGTGGCGGGATCGAAATGCTGCAAGCCGTCCGAGGTGGCGATCCAGAAGCCGCGCGCGCCATCGTCGAGAATGGCGTGGATATGCCGGTTGCCGTTGCCGCGCTTGCTCTTTTCGGCCGGGCCGTAATGGATGAAGGTCTGGCTAGCGGCGTCGAAGCGGTCCAGGCCATTGTCCGTGCCCACCCATAGCTGGCCCTGGCTATCGACGTGCAGTTCGCCGACCCAGTTGTCGGCCAGGCTGGTCTTGTCGCCCTCGATATTCTTGTAGACGACCATGCGGTAGCCGTCGTAGCGGCTCAGGCCAGACTGGCTGCCGAACCACATATAGCCCTGCCGGTCCTGGGCGATGGCCAGCACCGATTCCTGCGCCAGGCCCTGGTCGACGCTGAGCTGGTCGAAACGCAAGGTGGGCGCAGGCCCCGCCATGGCGGGACCTCCCATCAGCAGAATTAACAGTAAGGCAACATCGCAAACACGTCGAAATACCCGCACAATCGTCCTGTCAAAAAAACGCGAAAAACCCGCACACCGCTCCAAGGGCCGTCTCAAGAACCAAAAAACGCCAGTACATCGTCCTTGCGGGCCTGCGTATCGCGCTGTCCAAGACGGATCAGCTCGTTAGTATACGTCGATTCGAACAATAAATACGATGCCAGCGCCGCGCCGCGCGCTTCTGCCGCGCCGATGCCCGACAACATGGTGCGGATGGGACGCGGCAAACTGCCGATATGCCGGCTGGCGATGGCGTCGAGCCGCTCGGACGGCGCGATGACCAGCAATTCCACCGGTCGCAAGGCCGTCTTGCCCAGCAACTCGGGCGGCAGCATCGACAGGGTCAGGTTGATGCGGTTCAGGCGCTCGATGTCGACGGCCAGACCGTCGAGGAAGATCGACGAGAGCGCGTGGCCGGCGATCTGCGCCAGGCTCGGGTAGCGCGCCGCTTCGGACGCGGCGGGTGCCGGCTCCGTCATGCGCCCGGCGCCCACCACCAGCACCTTGTTCGCGCCCAGGTGAATGGCCGGCGAGATCGGCGCCAGCTGGCGCATGGAACCGTCGCCGCAGTATTCGCGCTGGCCGCCCACGTACAGGGGCACGGCGGGGAAGATAAAGGGGATGGCGGCCGAGGCCAGCAAATGCTCCACGCCGATCTGGTCCGGTAGGGCCAGGCGCTGCGTGCGTACCCACGGCGCGATATCCTCGGCCGTCTGGTAAAACGTCATGTGGCGGCTGCCCGAATACGACGACGCCGTCACGGCCAGCGCATGCAGCAGGCCGTCGGCCAAGGCCGCGTCCAGGCGCGGCAGGTCGAGCATGCGGTGCAGCAGGCTGACCAGCGGGGTATTGTCGAGCAGGGAACTGGGCGGCGACGCATGCCACTGGCGCAGCAGCCAGCCGAACGACAGCAGAGACAGCCAGCGCGCGCCCGAGCGGATCACGCCCAGCGAATCGGCGCGGTACACTTGCTCGACTTCGATGTGCTGCCACACGTCGAGCAGCTTTTGCACGCCTTCGCCGAAGTTATCGGCGCGGCAGGCCAGCGCCGTGGCGTTGATGGCACCGGCCGAAGTGCCGCAGATGATGTCGAACGGGTTGCGCGCCGGCGCCCAGCCCGCTTCCCACAGTATTGCTGAAATCGCCTGCAGCACGCCCACCTGGTAGGCGGCACGGGCGCCTCCTCCCGTGAGTATCAAGCCTGTTTTATTTTGCATTCCCATGCCGGCAGATTAGCAGGGTCTGGATGCTTTGTGGAAAAGTTTGGAAGGTAGACGCCAGTTCCTGCAGGTATATTGTTGGCAGCACGGCGCCGGACAAAATCGTAGCGAGCGGAAGGGAGAGGCGGCTAAGAAGCGCAACCGTACTCTAGTACGGTGAGCATCGCAGGCCGCCTATACCGACGCGCAGTAGGTTTGGTCCGGTGCCCCTAATCGCCCCTGACCATGCCTTCACGCCGTGGATCCGCCCCCCCAAACCAGAAATCCTTGCCATGCGCATTCAGGCGCATGATGCCCTGCAAGCCCGAGTTCTGCTCGATCACGCGCACCTCGTGGCCCATCGCCTGCAGCGCCTCGACTTGCGCTGCCGGCGCACGGCCCTTTTCCAGTTCCGTCGGGCCGTTGCGGCTGCCGAAGTTCGGCAGACTGATCGCCTGCTGCACGTTCAAGCCCCAGTCCATGGTGCCGACCAGCACCTTGGCCACATAATTGATGATGGACGAGCCGCCGGGCGAACCCGTGGCCAGCACCAGCTTGTGCGTGCCCTTCTCGAACACGAGGGTGGGCGACATGGCGCTGCGCGGCCGCTTGCCCGCTTCGACCCGGTTGGCGATCGGGCCGTCCGCATCGCGCGAATCGAACGAGAAATCCGTCAGCTGGTTATTGAGCAAAAAGCCGTCGACCATCTGGCGCGAACCGAACGCGTCTTCCACGCTGGTGGTCATCGACAGGCCGCCGCCAAAAGCGTCGACGGCCACCAGGTGCGAGGTCGACGGGCGCTGCAAGGCGTTGTCCATGCCCCACGCCACCTGCATGCCGGGCGGCGTGCCAGGTTTGGCCTTGCCCATGGATTTTTCACCGATCAGCGCGGCGCGCTGGGCAAGGTAGGTTTTATCGAGCATCGAGGCGACGCCATTGCCCGGCAGCGGCACGAAGTCCGTGTCGGCCACGTAGCGGTTGCGGTCCGCGTAGGCCAGGCGCCCCGCTTCCGAGAACAGGTGGATCGCTTGCGCATCGAGCACGCCGTCGACGGGTGCATACGGCCGGATGTCTTTGACCTCCAGGATGCCCAACATCTGCGCGATGGCGATGCCGCCCGACGATGGCGGCGGCATGCCGCACACGGTCCAGGCCTTGTAATCGCTGCAGACGGGCTCGCGTACCTTGGCCTTGTAGCCGGCGATGTCGGTCGCCGTAAGCTTGCCCGGGTTGGTCGGGTGAGACGCCACCTTGGCGGCGATGTCGCGCGCGATGCGGCCGTTGTAAAAAGCGTCGGCGCCGCCGCGGGCGATCTCGCGCAGGGTGCGCGCCAGTTCGGGATTCTTCAGCACGTGGCCGACGGGCCAGGCCTTGCCCTCTTTGTCATAGAAATACGCGGCGGCGACAGGATCGCGCTTCAAGGCCTGGTCCCAGTTCAGCAAGCCGTTGAGGCGCTGGCTGACGGGAAAGCCGCCGTGCGCCAGCTTGATGGCGGGGCCGAACAGGGTCGCCCACGGCAGCTTGCCGTGTTCCTTGTGCGCCAGTTCCAGCATGCGCAGCACGCCCGGCGCGCCCACGGAACGCCCGCCCACCACGCCCGTGGCGCGCGAGACGGGGCTGCCGTCCGGATTCTGGAACAGGTGTTCATCGGCGGCGGCCGGCGCTGTTTCGCGTCCGTCGAACGCCTGCACGCCCTTGGCCGTGGAGTACAGCAGGAATGCGCCGCCACCGATACCCGACGATTGCGGCTCGACCAGGGTCAGTACCAGCTGCGTGGCGATGGCCGCGTCGATGGCGCTGCCGCCCTTTTTCAGCATCTGGTAGCCCGCATCGGCAGCCAGCGGATTGGCGGCGGCGACCATGAATTTCTGCGCCGCCCAACCCGATTTTTCCGCATACGCGGTGGCGACTTCCGGCGCCTTTTGCGGCACCTCGGCAAATACGGGACTGGCAGCGAGTGCTCCCAGCAAGGTCAGGCTCAGCGCCAGCGGCTTCAATGTGATCATGCTTACTCCGGTAAAGATACCCGGGTATGCTACCTCAAATGCCGGCCACGGCGCTGCACCCTCGTCTAGGGCTTACTTCGGTTGCATGCGGATCGCGCCGTCCAGGCGGATCGTTTCGCCATTGAGCATGACGTTTTCCACGATGGCTTTCACCAGCTGCGCGTATTCACCGGGCTTGCCCAGGCGCGATGGGAACGGCACCATCTTGCCCAGCGCATCCTGCACTTCGGCCGGCATGCCCAGCAGCATTGGCGTTTCGAAAATGCCGGGCGCCACCGTCATCACGCGGATGCCGTTGCGCGACAGGTCGCGCGCCATCGGCAAGGTCAGTCCCACCACGGCCGCCTTCGACGAGGCGTAGGCTGCCTGGCCGATCTGGCCATCGTAGGCCGCCACGGACGCCGTGTTGATAATGATGCCGCGCTCGCCTTCAGCGGTGGCATCCTGCTTGGCCATGGCGTCGGCCGCCAGGCGGCACATATTGAAGGTGCCCACCAGGTTGATGTTGACGACTTTCTGGAACAGGGCCAGCGGGTGCGGGCCATCCTTGCCCACGGTTTTCACGGCCGGCGCCACACCGGCGCAGTTGACGAGGCCACGCAAGGTACCGAGTTTGGTAGCGGCCGCCACCACGGCCAGGCCGTCTTCTTCCGACGTCACGTCGCATTGCACGAACACGCCATCGAGTTCCGCGGCCAGCGCCTGGCCCGCCTCCGTCTGCACGTCGGCCAGCACGACCTTGCCGCCCGCCGCCGTCAGCATGCGCGCCGTGGCCGCGCCCAGGCCCGATGCGCCGCCCGTGATGATGAATACATTGTCTTGAATCTGCATGAAATCTCCTGAGTATGCTGAGTAATAAGGGCCGTGTTCCCGGCGCCTGATGGTTACATGGTGCCATAGTTACGTTTACGTAAACGTAATGTCGGCGACAATTGTAGCCATTTTTGAGCGCACCAAGCGAAAACTTGCAGCGTTAGAGAACGGATAGGCTAAAAACACTGAATGAAAGCGCCATTGCGATGGCAGATGCGCCCGTTGGCGTCGAGCGTGGCATTGCCCGCGCCGTTGTAGCGCGCGCCGGCCGCATCGCGGCAACCGCCCGTGTCGCAGGCGCCGATGGGCTGCGGCGCACGGGGCATGGGCACGGCCGGGCTGGGCGGCAGGGGCGCCATGGGCACGACGGGAGGCTCGGGCTGCGCCGGCATGCGGCCGATCACTTGCGGCACGGAACGGCGCGGCTGCACGGGCGGCGCCGGGCGGCAAGGTTCGACGGCCAGCTTGCCGCTGTCGCGCGGATCGAGCTGGCACACGGGCAAATCATCGGAAACGGCCTGCTCCTGGGCGCCTGCATGGCCGCCAACGAGCAGCAGGGCGCACGCCAGCGCCGGTATGGTTTTGATCATCGTCTTCATGCCACCTCCCCATGCATCGATCATACCGCTTTCATTATTGGCACACGCGGCGCCAGATGCCATGCATATGCTGCAACGGTGTTTTATTTCCTCTCATCACTTTCCTTCTTGCCAGGATAGCATTACAATAAGAACGATTCTTATTCTCATTAGCAGAATGGGAGCGCAGTTTATTGCATTTTCAATCATTCATACCCGAGCCACCCGGAAGGCAGCCAGGAAAAAACAACATCCGGAAAGTTCACCATGACCAAGCGCAGTCCCGCCTTCGCAACCTTCGCAGTCCCAGCCGCCATTCCCGCCCGTCCCCGCCATTGCACCACCCTGATCCTGCCCTGCCTGCTGTCCTTGGCCGTCAGCAGCGCCTGGGCCGAAGGCAATGTGGCCGCCGATCCCACCATGAACACGGTTGTCGTCACCGCGTCCGGCACGGCCATCGACATCAAGGATGCGCCGGCCAGCATCAGCGTCATCACGCGCGAGGAAATCGAGCGCCAGCCCGTGTACGACCTCAACACCCTGCTGCGCCGCATCCCCGGCGTGACGGGCGGCACCAGCCCGGTAGGCGAAGAATCGAAGATCAAGCTGCGCGGCCTGCCCGACAAATACACCCTGATCCTCGTCGACGGCAAGCGCGTGGGCAGCTCGGCCGACACGGCTTACCGCCCGGACCTGGGCCGCCAGGACTTGAACTGGATCTCGCCCGACATGATCGAGCGCATCGAAGTGGTGCGCGGCCCCATGTCCTCGCTGTACGGCTCGGACGCCATGGGCGGCGTGATCAACATCATCACGCGCAAGGTGCCGGGCAAGTGGAACGGTTCGGCCACGGCCAACTACACGCAGCCGCAGGACAGCGGCCGCGGCACGGCGCACCAGCTGGGCGTGAACCTGGCCGGCCCCTTGTCGGACACGGTCGGCATGCGCCTGGGCGTGGGCCAGACGCGCCAGAATCCCGATGAAAAAGCCATCGGCAAATCGGGCGGCATCGGCGGCGAACGCAACCAGACTGTCACGGGCCAGCTGAGCTGGGCGCTGGACAAGAAACAGAACCTGACGCTGGACGCCAGCTACGGCAAGCAGCAATCGACGGATTCGACCACGCTCGACGCGGACGGCTACCCGCTGTTCGGCGCCTGGGGCGCCAGCAAGCTGATACGCAAGAGCGCCAGCATCGGCTATGAAGGCCGCTGGGACTTCGGCAAGGCCATGGTCAACCTGTACCACAACGATTTCGACAACGAAGTCGTCGGCACGGTGGCAAAATCCAAGGACAGCACCCTCGACGCCAGCCTGGAAAAACGGGTCGGCTGGGGCGGCATCGAGCAGATGCTGGTGATGGGTGGCCAATGGAAGCACCAGGAACTGACGAACACGGACACCATCGGCACCATCCCCACCGACTACCTGGGCAACCCCGTGAGCGGCGCCACCCTGTCCGGCACCACATCGGCCCTGTTTGCGGAAGACCAGCTGTTCCTGCGCGACAACCTGACGGCCACGGCCGGCCTGCGCCTCGACCACCACAGCAAGTTCGGCAACCATTACAGCCCGCGCCTGTACCTGGTGTACCACCCTGCCCCCGCCTGGACCATCAAGGGCGGCGTGTCGCAAGGCTTCCGCGCCCCGAGCCTGAAGGAAAACTCGCCGGCGGCGGCCACGCAGTCGGGCGGACGCGGTTGCGGCAGCCTCAAACCCCTGGGCTACATCACGGGCGGCTGCTACATGGCCGGCAATGCGGACTTGAAGCCGGAAACGAGCACGGCCGGCGAAATCGGCGTGGCGTGGGAACAGAATGGCTGGGACGTGGGCGTGACGTACTTCCACACGGATTTCAAGAACAAGATCGACTACGCGCCGCTGGGCTTTTACCAGAAGCAGTGGTGGACCAAGATGACGAATATCCAGAAAGCGCGCACCAGCGGCGTGGAAGCGACGGCCACCATCCCGCTGACGAAAAACCTGAACTGGCGTAACAACGTGACCTACATGGCGGAAGCGAAAAACCTGACGACGGGCGCCAACCTGCTGTCGACGCCAAAACTGTCGTGGTACTCGGCCCTGGGCTGGCAAGTCAACGACCAGCTGTTCGGCGAAGTATCGGCCCAGTACACGGGCAAGGAACTCGACGCGGGCCAGGCGGCCAACAAGGCCTACACCATCGTCGACACGGTCGTGTCGTACAAGGTCACGCCACAATGGACCGTGCGCGGCGGCGTGGAAAACCTGTTCAAGAAAGGCCCGCTGGCCGATGGACTGGTCGACTATTACGTGCCGGGACGGCGCATGTTCGTCGGCCTGACGTCGCGCTTCTAATAGCGGGGCGGCGGCGTATTTGGCGGCGGCGTGGCGGCATTGGCCGGCACGCTGCTCAGCATCTGCCCGGCCACGGGCACCTTGTGGCCGCTCGCGTACATGCATTGCTGGTA
Source organism: Janthinobacterium sp. HH104 (assembly GCF_001758715.1). Classification (NCBI taxonomy): domain Bacteria; kingdom Pseudomonadati; phylum Pseudomonadota; class Betaproteobacteria; order Burkholderiales; family Oxalobacteraceae; genus Janthinobacterium; species Janthinobacterium sp. HH104. The sequence continues at coordinate 121,468 of NZ_LRIB01000039.1, forward strand.
GGCGTAGTCATAGCGGCGCTGCATGCCATACGCCGAACTGTCGGCCGCGCCCGTGCCGGCCAGCGCGCCAAAGACCAGCCCAGTGCCGGCACCCACGCCGGCGCCATGGCCGCCATCGATGGCGGCGCCGGCCACCGCACCGAGCAAGGTGCCCAGGGCCGCACTGCGCACGCCGCTGTCGGCCGCAGCCTGCTGCGCCGAACCGCCGCCCAGCTGCGCCTGCGCATACCCGCGGCACTGGGCGTCATCGCCCTGGAATTGCGCGAAACTCTTGCCCGTGCCGGGCAACACCATGGCCGATGGCCCTTGCGGCATCACCGTGCATGCCGCCAGCACAAGGGGCGCCAGCACGCCCCCGCACACTGCGCCTGTTTTCCCGTTCATGTCGCACCTCGCTTTCAGCGCACGCTGCCCGGCGCCACGGCGCGCCACGGCAATGTACAACTTGTCACGTAGGGATAATAGCCTTGCGGCTGACGGCAGTAGTACCACATCGGCGCCGTCGGCACCCCGCCCTGCTCGACATACACGGGCGGCGCGACGGGCAGCGGCTGTACCACGACCGTCCGTCCGTACGGATGGCGGTACCACGGGTCGCCGTACCACCCCGGCCCGTAGCCCCAGCTAGAACCCAGCCACACGCCGACATGCGAGCGGCCACGGAAATGGCCGTGTCCGTGATGACCATGATGGCCATGGAAGCCGTGTCCACCGTGCCGTCCATGCCTGCCAGGATCGGCCCAGGCGCTGCCGGCCAGCGCCAGCCCCACCGCCACGGCCAGCCCCCGCATCAGCCAGCGCCGTTTGTCTGCCTTGTCCATGATGCCTCCTGCCTTCTGCTGCCTGAAGTGATTCCCTCATTATTGGCAGACGGCCGGCGCAGGCAAGGCGGTGTAACATTTGCTCACTTTTGATACGTACACGATATGGAAATCAGGAAATTTTGACATGCCCGACGTAAAAACAGCCCCTGGAAACGGGGCTGTTTGACGTGGGGTTTATTGCGCAGGCAAGCTTTGCACCGGTGTGGCCGGCGCCAGGATGGGCGGCACGGGCGCGTGGATGGGCGCCGGCGCCTTGACCGCCAGCCAGCCCGTGGCCGGCAGCAGCGGCACCAGCAGCAGGGCGACGATATTGATGATCTTGATCAGGGGGTTCACTGCCGGACCGGCGGTGTCCTTGTACGGGTCGCCCACCGTGTCGCCCGTGACGGCCGCCTTGTGCGCATCGGAACCCTTGCCGCCGAAGTGGCCATCCTCGATGTATTTCTTCGCATTGTCCCAGGCGCCGCCGCCCGTGGTCATCGAGATGGCCACGAACAGGCCCGTGACGATGGTCCCCATCAAGAGGCCGCCCAGCGCCGCTGGCCCCAGCAGCATGCCCACGACGATGGGCACCACCACGGGCAGCAAGGAGGGCACGATCATTTCGCGGATGGCCGACGCCGTCAGCATGTCGACGGCCTTGTCGTATTCGGGCCGCGCCGTGCCTTCCATGATGCCCTTGATGTCGCGGAACTGCCGCCGCACCTCGACTACCACGGCGCCGGCCGCGCGGCCCACGGCTTCCATCGCCATGGCGCCAAACAAATATGGTATCAGCCCGCCGATGAAGAGGCCGACGATGACCATGGGGTTCGACAGATCAAACGTGATGTGCTGGCCCACGGATTCGAGCGCATGCGTGTAGTCGGCAAACAGCACCAGCGCGGCCAGGCCTGCCGAGCCGATGGCATAGCCCTTGGTGACGGCCTTGGTCGTGTTGCCGACGGCGTCGAGCGGATCGGTAATGGCGCGCACGGAGTCGGGCAGGCCCGACATTTCCGCGATGCCGCCCGCGTTGTCCGTGATGGGGCCATACGCGTCGAGCGCGACGATGATGCCCGCCATCGACAGCATGGCCGTGGCCGCAATGGCGATGCCGTACAGGCCCGCCAATTGATACGAGACGAGGATGGCGACGCAGACGGCCAGCACCGGATAGGCGGTGGACTTCATCGATACGCCCAGGCCGGCGATGATGTTGGTGCCGTGGCCCGTCGTCGACGCTTCGGCGATGTGGCGCACGGGCTTGAAATCCGTGCCCGTGTAGTACTCGGTGATGTACACCATCAGGCCCGTGAGGACGATGCCGACGACGGTGGCGCCCAGCATCTTGTAGCGCATGGCGTCGTCGGGCCACAGCAGCCACGTGACCACGGCAAAGCCGACCAGGGACAGGCCGGCGGCCCACCACAGGCCCGTGTACAGGGCCGACATGATTTTCGCGCCCGGCTTGGTCTTGACCATCGAGCAGCCGACGATGGAAGCGAGGATGGACACGGCGCCCAGCAGCAGCGGATAGATGATGGCCGTGCTGCTCGCTTCTGCCATCAGCAAGGCGCCCAGCAGCATGGTGGCGATCAGGGTCACGACATAGGTTTCGAACAGGTCGGCCGCCATGCCGGCGCAGTCGCCCACGTTGTCGCCCACGTTGTCGGCGATGACGGCAGGGTTGCGCGGATCGTCCTCGGGGATGCCCGCCTCCACCTTGCCCACCAGGTCCGCACCCACGTCGGCGCCCTTGGTGAAGATGCCGCCGCCGAGCCGCGCGAAGATGGAAATGAGCGAGGCGCCGAAGGCCAGGCCGATCAACGGTTTGATCAAATCATGCTGGGTCAGGCCCGGCGCGCCCGTCGTCACCAGCAGCCAGTAGAACAGGGTCACGCCCAGCAGGCCCAGTCCGACGACCAGCATGCCGGTGATCGCCCCGCCCTTGAAAGCCACGTTCAGCGCCTGGTTGATGCCATGCGTGGCCGCCTGCGCCGTGCGCACATTGGCCCGCACCGAGACATTCATGCCGATGAAGCCGCAGGCGCCCGACAGCACGGCGCCGATCAGGAAGCCCAGCGCCGTATGCAGGCCGAGCAGCAGATAGATGGCGATCAGGAGCACCACGCCGACGATGGCGATGGTGCGGTACTGGCGCGCCAGGTAGGCGGCCGCGCCCTGCTGGATGGCCAGCGCGATTTCCTGCATGCGCGCGTTGCCGGGATCCTGCCTCAGGATCCAGCTGCGCGACACCAAACCGTAAATGACTGCGACCACGCCGCAGGCTACCGCAAACCACAAACTGGCTGCCATATCGTCCCCTTCTGTTTTTATCCGACGTCATTGCCAACAGCTGCAGACCGCACCGGGTAGGCACGCGCAGCCAGGAAAACACGACCTGCAAAAAAACTGAACCACGAAAACGATACGGCGCCCGCCTGAAGCGCGGGCACAAAAAAAGCGGACACTCAGGTCCGCTTTTCAAACACTGCTTATTCCGCCAGGGCGGCAAATGCGCTGTCGCGGATTTGCTCGACCGGACCGACACCGGCGATGCGGCGGTATTTCGGCGCGCCTGGCAGGCCGGACTTGGCCCAGTCATTGTAGTAGTTGAGCAAAACCTTGGTCTGGTTGTGGTACACGTCCAGGCGCTTCTTGACGGTTTCCGCCTTGTCGTCGTCGCGCTGGATCAGGGGCTCGCCCGTGATGTCGTCGACGCCGTCGACTTTTGGCGGATTGAATTTGACGTGGTACACGCGGCCCGAACCCGGGTGGCTGCGGCGGCCATCCATGCGCTCGATGATCGACGCGTCAGGCACGTCGATTTCCAGTACGTAGTCGACATTGATGCCGGCATCTTTCATGGCATCCGCTTGCGCGATGGTGCGCGGGAAGCCGTCGAACAGATAGCCATTGGCGCAATCGGCTTCCTGCAGGCGGTTCTTGACCAGGCCGATCATGATGTCGTCCGACACGAGGCCGCCCGCATCCATGACTTTTTTCGCTGCCAGGCCCAGTTCCGTGCCTTCCTTGATCGCCGCGCGCAGCATGTCGCCCGTGGAGATTTGTGGAATATTGTATTTTTCTTTGATGAAGTTAGCTTGGGTGCCCTTGCCGGCACCGGGTGCTCCTAAAAGTATCAGACGCATTGAAAAGTTCCTAAAAAACAGATTTTGGATGGTGGTATGTGTAATTATTTTTAGATGATGTTGCTATGGCTATCTTTCCCTACGAAACTTACCACAAAAAATCCCCGGAACGCCAGTTTGCTGTCGAATTGCTATGCCCTGATTGATCAAAGCCAGCAATTAGCGAAGCAGACGTTTCAAAATGTGGTTTTTGCTGCAGGCGCACAAAATTATATTTGCACGCCTGCCGTTTTGCGGGTAACGCGCTTACTGGGCGCGATAGTGGGCTTGCACCCTGGCAAGATCTTCCGGTGTGTCGACACCGGCGGCCGGGGCCGAGTCCGTGACATGCACGGCGATGGCAACACCGTGCCACAGCACGCGCAACTGCTCGAGCGCCTCGATCGCTTCCAGCGGCGACGCGGACAATTGCGGATACTCTTGCAGGAATGCATTGCTGTAGGCATACAGGCCGATATGGCGCAGCGGCACATAGCCGGCCGGCAGGCTGTCTTTCGACTGCGCGAAGCCGTCGCGGTGCCACGGAATCGTCGCGCGCGAGAAATACAAGGCGCGGCCATTCTTGTCCAGCACGACCTTGACCACGTTCGGGTTGAACGCATCGGCCACATCGTGCAGCGGATGGGCGCACGTGGCCATGGGGACGGCGGCGCTGATCTGCGCCGCGCAGGCGGCCAGCAAGGCCGGATCGATCAGCGGTTCGTCACCCTGCAGGTTGACGACGACGGTATCGAGCGGCAGCTCGAGCGTGCGCGCCACTTCGGCGATGCGGTCCGTGCCCGACGGATGGTCGCTGCGCGTCATGCACACTTCCACGCCATGCGCGGCGCAGGCGGTGCGGATGGATTCGTGGTCGGTGGCGACGATGACGCGCGCGGCGCCCGACAGGGCTGCCTGCTCGGCCACGCGCACCACCATGGGTTTGCCGCCCAGGTCAGCCAGCGGCTTGCCCGGCAGGCGCGTCGAGGCCAGGCGGGCCGGGATGATGACGATGAACGCCATCGTTATTCCACTGCGTCTTGCAGGGTGCGCGCTTCGTCCGCCCACATGATGGGGATGCCATCGCGGATCGGATAAGCGAGGCGGTCGGCGCGGCAAATCAGTTCCTGCGCCTTCTTATCGTGTTCAAGCGGACCCTTGCAAACAGGGCAGACCAGGATATCAAGCAGTCGAGCGTCCACGACATTTCTCCACAATTTGTTGGGCCAGCGCGCTATCGATGCGCGCACTGACGGGGACGACCCACAGTCTCGGGTCGTCTTTGAGATATTCAATTTGCGCACATTTTACTGCATCCTTCTCGGTGATCAAGATCACATCCGTGTCGAGCGCCGCAAATGGCCGGTCGAGGAAGTCGTGATGATCGGGCAAGGGCAGTTCCGTGAAGTCCAATCCGGCGGCGCGCAGCATGGCAAAGAAGCGCTGGGGGTTGCCGATGCCGGCCGCCGCCACGATGCGCTGGCCGCTGGCCGCCAGGGTTGCAAGCGCCACGCTTTCGCTTCGGTTCACCAGGCGTTCGGCCACGCCGCCGGCCAGCAGCATCTGCACCACCAGCCCGCCCTGCGGCGCGACCCTGGCCACCAGATCCGGCGCCAGCTCGGGCGCATTGATCACCGTCACGTCGCGCCGGCGGCGCGGCGATTCGCGCAGCGGGCCCGCCGGCAGCAGCCAGCCATTGCCCGCGCCGCGGCCGTCGAACAGCACGATTTCCACGTCGCGCCGCAAGGCGTAATGCTGCAAGCCGTCGTCCGTCACCAGCACGTCGACGTCCAGGTGCGCGGCCAGCAGCGCCCTGCCCGCTTGCGCGCGGTCGCGCCCCACCATCACGGGGCAGCCGCCGCGCTGGAAGATCAGCAGCGGCTCGTCGCCCACCTGCTGCGGCGTGGAAGCAGCGGTGACGGCGCGCGGCGAACGGTCGGCGCTGCCATGGCCGCGCGAAATGACGCCCGGACGCATGCCCGCGTCGCGCAAGGCTTGCACCAGCCAGATCGTCAGCGGCGTCTTGCCCGTGCCACCGATAAAAATGTTGCCGACGACGACGACGGGCACGGGCAGTCGCGCGGATGTCAGGAGGTTTGCCTGGTACAGGCCTCGCCTGACACTGCTCAAAGCGCCGAACAGCAGGGAGACGGGCCACAGCGCGCACGCCAGCGGGCCGCGCGTCAGCCAGGCGCGGGTCAGTGTGGTTTCAAGCTTGGCGGGGGAGGATGTGGGCATGGGGGGAGGAGTAAAGGGCTGGGGTCTGACCCGGCGGGTCAGACCCCAATTTTGTTGCCGGTAACGGTCGAAGCTTACTTGCCCCCAGCTTGCGCCGCGAACGTCAGCTTTTCATAGCCGGCCAGGCGGGCCGCTTCCATGACGTGGATGACCATCTGGTGCATGGCGAACTGGTCGGCGTTGACCACGACCACGGGCGTCTGCGCCGGGACCTTGCCGCCATTGGCTGCCTTTGCCGCGTTCTGCAGGGCGTCGGCCAGGCCGGCCACGTCGCGGAACGAGATGGGCTCGCGGTTGACCGTGTAGTTGCCCTTGGCGTCGATGGTGACGTCGATCTGCTGCGGCTTCTCCTTCGCCTGCTCGGCGTCGGCCGTCGGCAAGGTGATCTGCAGCTCCGTAAACTTGCTGTAGGTGGTGCTGACCATGAGGAAGATCAGGATCACCAGCAGCACGTCGATGAACGGGATCAGGTTGATTTCGGGGTCTTCACGCCCCTTGCCTTTGCGGAAGTTCATTTGCGGCCACTGTGGACGATGTCGACAAACTTGACCGCTTGCTGCTCCATGTCAATGACGAAGCTGTCGACGAGGGCGCGGAAGTGGCGGTAGAAGACGAGGGTCGGCATGGCGATGGCCAGGCCGAAGCCCGTGTTATACAGGGCCACCGAAATACCGTGGGCCAGTTGTGCGGGATTCGAGCCGCTGGCGTTTTGCGAACCGAAGATTTCAATCATGCCCACCACCGTGCCGAACAGACCCATCAGCGGCGCCAGGGTGGCGATCGTGCCCAAGGTCGTCAGGAAACGTTCCAGCGTGTGGGCCACGCCGCTGCCCGCCTCTTCGATCGACTCCTTCATCACATCGCGCGGCGCGTCGACATTGCGCAAGGCGGCGGCCAGCACCACGCCCAGCGGCGAATTGCTTTCCAGCTTGGCCACCGTGTCCGGCGTGATCTTGCCGCTGCGATACACCTGCACCACTTCATCGAACAGCTTGCGGGGCAGTATCTTGGCGCGGCGCAAATACAGCAGGCGCTCGATGATCAGGGCCAGGGCGACGATGGAAGCGATCAACAACAGCCAGATGGGCCAGCCAGCGGCTTGAAATATAGCGAGCAAAAGAAACTCCTGGTAAAGGGAAGGCGATGGAGCGCCCGAACAGCCTGTATTGTACCGAGCGCCAAAGACCGATTGTACGTGCGCGCAGGAATGGCGCAATGTAGCGCGTTGCCGCGCCGGCGGCAAGTGGCGCCTGCATGGTACCTGTCCCCAGCGCGCTGGCGGGAGCCCAGTTTTGCACACTTTGTGTGGATAAGATTGTGAGCAAGCATGAAGTACAGCATGCAAGTCATTGATTTACATGGGAATTATCGTGCTGCGCAAAATACAGGCATAGCAGCTTATCGGCAGTAGTCAATGTCAATAAGTTAATATTTGAAGAGTTCTGCACATTTACTGTGGACAAGATTGTGCGCAAAGCCGAGGAATGTAATCAAGTCATTGATTTTAAAGGAAATTAAATCAATGCGTAAAAAAGTGGCAGGCAGCGCGCAATCGGCGCCAGACAGGCCCTCAAAGTTCTGCACACAATCTGTGGACAAGATTGTGCGCAAGCGTAAGGATACGCGCCAAGTACATTGATTTATATCGTTTTTATTGCCATGCATAAAAATGTGGCATTGGCTGAAAAGCGTGTTTTTCACGGTCCGATTCCACTTCAAAACAGCAGTTTTCCACCGCCAGCGCAGTTCCACACATAAAGTGTGGATAAGATTGTGAGCAAGCCGATTGACTCCATGCAAGAGCATTGATTCTAAAGGGATTTTTTTCTCTGCTGAAAAATAAGGCAGCAATTCAACATGCTCACACGGTGGAAAACCCGGACAAACCACGAAACGGTTTATGCAGTTTTGCACACATTCTGTGGATAAGATTGTGAGCAAGGCGCACGGTACGATGCTATACCCTTGATTTGTAAGACTATTTTTATGCTGCGCAAAATTAAGGCAAGCCATGCTATGGGCCTTCCCGTGGATAAATCCGGTGCCGCGCCAGAGTTCTGCACATTTTTTGTGGATAAGATTGTGCGCAAGGCCATGCATGGCATACTAAGCGCTTGATTCATAGGCACTTTATTTCCGTGCGCAAAAATGTAGCAAGGCACTTTTATCGCTCGGACAAGGCCAGCCCAGCCATGTTTGTCCAAGGCAAAAAGTTCCGCACACTTTCTGTGGATAACTTTGTGCGTAAGTGGCAGGGGCTACACTGATGTGCTTGATATTAAAGGATTTTTTCCCTCTGCACGCAAATCAGGCATACGGGAATTCGTCATGAAATCAATTACTTAGAAATAGAACTTGTTGTTTTGCGCGATATATGACATAAGCATGACCTCGCCGATAATATGTGGACAGTTCCCTTCCCGCTCCCAGCTTTATGATGACCGACAACCCGACTGACAGCGGCTTTGCCGCCCCACCCGTGCTGACCGTCAGCGCCCTGAACCAGGCCGTCGCGCGCCTGCTCGAGCGCTCGTTCCCCCTGACCTGGATCGCCGGCGAGATTTCCAACTTCACGCGCGCCGCTTCCGGCCACTGGTACTTCACCTTAAAGGACGATGGCGCCCAGGTCCGTGCCGTGATGTTCCGCGGCCGCGCCCAGTACGCGGGCTTCACGCCGCGCGAAGGCGACAAGGTCGAAGTGCGCGCCCTCGTCACCCTGTATGGCGCGCGCGGCGATTACCAGATCAACGTGGAAGCCATCCGCCGCGCCGGCGTGGGCGCCCTGTACGAAGCGTTCCAGCGCCTGAAGGAAAAGCTGGCAGCGCAAGGCCTGTTCGACCAGGAACGCAAGCGCGCCATCCCCATGTTCGCGCGCAGCATCGGCATCGTCACCAGCCCGCAGGCGGCCGCCCTGCGCGACGTGCTGATCGCGCTCAAGCGCCGCGCGCCGCACGTCAACATCATTCTGTACCCGACACCCGTGCAGGGACAGCAGGCGCCGGAAAAGATCGCGCACGCCATCCGCACGGCATCGACAAGGGCCGAGTGCGACGTGCTGCTCGTGTGCCGTGGCGGCGGCAGCATCGAGGATCTGTGGTCGTTCAACGATGAAACCGTCGCGCATGCGATTGCCGATTGCTCCATGCCCGTGATCAGCGGCGTGGGACACGAGACGGATTTCACCATCGCCGACTTCGCGGCCGACCTGCGCGCGGCCACGCCGACGGCGGCGGCCGAACTGGCGGCCACGCCGCGCGCCGACTGGATGGCATCCCTGCGCGCCGATGCGGCCGACCTACGCCGCGCCATGCGCCGCAGCCTCGATGACGCGGCGCAAACCTTGGACCGCCACAGCCGCCGCCTGCTCAACCCGAAGGCGCAGCTGCAGCAGCAGCGATTGCAGCTGCTGGCCCTGTCGACGGCCATGACGCATGCGGCGCGCGCGCCCGTGAACCAGTCGCAGTACGCGCTCGAACGCCTGCGCTCGCGCTGGGCCAACCTGCGGCCCGACGTCACGGCATCGCGCACGCGGCTCGTAGAAATGCAGCGGCGCAGCGGCGCGGCCATGGCGCAGCAGCTGGGCCAGCGGCGCCACCGCCTCGACGGCCTGGCGGCGCAGCTGGAACTGCTCAATCCCCAGCGCACCCTGGAACGCGGCTACGCGATACTGCGCGATGAGAAGGGGAATATCGTGCGCTCGCCGGTGCAACTGCAGGCGCGCCAGAACGTCAACGTGCGCCTGGCCGAAGGCAGCGCGCAGGTCGGCATCGGCAGCGTGCAAGCCAGCCTGGAATAAGCGTTGGAATAAAAAAGGCCGGGGAAGAACCCCGGCCCAACACCTTCCCTACTGAGTGGACTGCTACCGCAACTGCTCTTTCACACTACCTGACTTAGAACTTCATCGACACGCGCGCGCCAAACGTGCGCGGCGCGTTGTAGAAGGCGCCGTAGATCTGCTGCGTCGGCTGGCATGGCATGCCCACGTCCGTGCAGATTTCATTGACGTCCAGCTTGACCGCCTTGTCGGTGGCGTTCTGCACGAACGCTTCCACCGTGTAGGCCTTGTTCGCCGGCTGGAAGCGCAGACTCAGGTCCAGGGTCGTGTAGGCTTCCTGGCGCTTGACGCCGGCATGGCCCGGCACGTCGCCGTTGAACGCGCCCGCCCCCACGTACGACATGGTTTCATAGTGCACCGAAGCGCGCGGCGTGATCTGGCCGCCGGCGACATTGAAATCATGCTCGTACTGCACGGTGGTGGAAAACTTCGGCGCATGCTTCATGGTGCTGCCGCCCACGTTCACCAATGGCGCCGTCGAGCCGCAGGACTGGCCATTCGCGCGCGCCGCATCAACGTCGCAGGACATGAAGTCGTCGTACACGGCTTTCAACCAGGTGGCGTTGCCCGTCAGGCGGTCGACCTTCGTTGGCCGCCACACCCACTCCGCTTCCAGGCCCTTGACGGTGGCGCCGGCCGCGTTGAAGTTGGCCAGCACGCTGTTGACCACCTGCGACTCGAGCTTGTCCTTGTACTTCATCAGGAAGGCATCGAGGTTCAGCGTCAGTTCGCGGTTCAGCAAGTCCGACTTGAAGCCGATTTCATAGCTGGTCAGTTTTTCCGGCTTGGTGGTGGCGCCGCCGTCGCCGATGGCCGGCGAATGGAAGCCCGTCGTCACGGAACCGAACAGCAGGATGTCGGGGCGCAGCTTGTACTCGATGCGGCCCAGCCAGGTGGCCTGGCCGTATTTCAGGTCGGCCGTATTGTCGCCCGGCGTATTGCCGCAGGTGGCGGCCGTGATGGCGCCGCCCGGGCCGATATTGTGCGTGTTGGCCAGGCCCGTGCCCGGCGTGACGAGTTGGCGCAGCTGGTCGGCAGTGAGGACCGTGGTGCCCAGCGGGGTGTTGGCGGGCCAGTTCGGGCATGCCCAGTTCTTGCCGCCGATGTCGAATTTATGGTCTTTCGTGTAGCGCGCGCCGGCCGTCAGCTTGATCTGGTCCGTCACTTGCTGGCTGACCTGGCCGAACACGGCTTTCGATTTGAGCTGGCGGTCGCCCTGGATGAAGGACATCGACGACGCATACTGGCCCACGGTCGGCTGCACGAAGATCACGGCGCCGTTGGCGATATCCTGCTGCACGGCCGCCTGCGAAATCTGGCTGCGGTCGATATCGAAGCGCACCTTGTTCTTTTCATTGAACAGGAACAGGCCGGCCACCCACTGGAACGGCGCGTCGTCGTCCGAGCGCGCCTGCAGCTCGTGCGAATAGCTGTCGAACTGCGCCCAGTCCGTGCGGTTCTCCGACTTGAAGCCGGGGAACAGGCCCGCATCGGAGTCGTTGCTGTTCTGGCGCTTGTAGCGGCTCCAGCTGCCCAGGTACGTGAAGTCCAGCGCGTCCGTCGGCTTGTAATTGAGCTTGCCCTTGTAGGTCAAAATCGACTGGTCCAGGGTGCCCGGCGTGTCGATCAGGGCCGAGCGCAGCTTCTCGCCCCGTTTCGGTTCAGCCGCCAGGTAGACGTTGCCGGCGCCCTGGTCGAGGAAGTAGTCGGCGATGAAGGTGCCGCGCAGCTGCGGCGTGAACTTCCACAGCAAGGAGGCACGCACGCCCATCTGGTCGCCGGCGCCATACTTGGCCGTGCCCGGCATGACGTTCGAGCCGCGGCGGAAGTCCACCGTGCCGTCGTGGCTATCCTTGATGGCGGCGATGCGCAGCGCCACGTCGTCGGAAAACGGGATATTGATCATGCCCTGCGTCTGCAGATGGCGCTTGTCGCCCACCGTGATGCCGGCTGACCCCATGAACTTGGCCGTGCTAGGCGCGGCCGATACGAGGTTGACGGCGCCGGCCGTGGAATTGCGGCCGTTCAGCGTGCCCTGCGGTCCGCGCGCCACCTCGACGTGCGACAAGTCGTACATCAGCGCCGTGGCGCCCTGGGGACGCGGCGAATACACGCCATCGACATAAAAGGCGACGGCCGGGTCGCCCAGCTCCGTGTGGTTGGCCGAACCGACGCCGCGCATGTAGACGTGCACGCCGCCCGAGTCGCCATGCTGCTCGACGACGAGGCTGGGCACCATGGTGGCCAGCGATGCCAGATCCTTGACCTGGTTGTTTTGCAGGGTGTCCTGGTTGAAGGCGGTGACGGCCAGCGGCGTCTCCTGCACGAAGGTATTGCGGCGCGTGGCCGTGACGACGATGCGGTCCATCTGTTCGGCGGCCGGCTTTGCCGCGTCGGTGGCTGCAGCCTCCTGGGCCATGGCGGCGCCGCTGCCCAGCAAGATGAACTGGGCGAAGGTCGCATGCGCCAGGCTGAGGGCGATGGTATTGGGTTTGAGCTGTTGCATTGTTGTTGTCTCCTGTACCGCTGGTTGATTGATGATCACATAGCTCTTTGGCTATTGCTGCACATTTTTTGGGTGTCAATCTGAAGTCATGTCGCCTCCGTGCGGGGTCAATGGGTAGCCACGGCGCGACCGGCCGTGTCGAATAGAAAGGCATGGCCTTCTTCCGGCGCAAAGCCGATGGCGCTCCCCTGCGCCAGCGCGTGGCGCGCCTCGCCGTGCAGCTTGATGGCCACCGCGTGCGGGCTGCCGTCCAGCATCGCGTGAATGATCTGCGCGTCGCCCAGCTGCTCGATCAGGGTCACCGTGGCGCCATAGCCTTCTTGGCGCGGCACCAGGCGCAGGTGTTCAGGGCGTATGCCGACCAGCATGCCCGCCTCGCCGCCAAGCTGGCTGGCCAGTGCGGGCACGGCGGCGCACGGCAAGAAATTCATGCGCAGCGCGCCGATGAAGCCGGCCACGAACTGGCTGGCCGGCTGGCGGTACAAGTCCAGCGGCGCACCCACCTGCTCCAGGTGGCCGCCGTGGAAGACGGCGACCCGGTCACCGAGGGTCATGGCTTCGACCTGGTCGTGCGTCACGTAGATCATGGTGGTGCCCAGTTCCTGGTGCAACTTGGCCAGTTCGATGCGCGTCTGCACGCGCAGCGAGGCGTCAAGGTTGGACAGCGGCTCGTCAAACAGGAACACCTTGGGCTGGCGCACGATGGAGCGGCCGATGGCCACGCGCTGGCGTTCGCCGCCCGACAAGGCCTTGGGCTTGCGGTCGAGCAGGTGCGTGATCTGCAATATCTCGGCCACCTTGCCCACGGCCACGCGCACTTCCGCTTCCGGCTTGCCGGCCAGTTTCAAGGCAAAGCCCATGTTGTCGCGCGCCGTCATGTGCGGGTACAGCGCGTAGCTCTGGAAGACCATGGCGATGCCTCGCTCGGCCGGCGCCACGTCGTTGGCCAGCAGGTCGCCGATGCGCAACTGGCCCGCGCTGATGTCTTCCAGTCCCGCGATCATGCGCAGCAGGGTCGACTTGCCGCAGCCGGATGGCCCGACGAAGACCATGAATTCGCCGTCGTGGATATCGAGGTCCAGGCCCTTGACGATTTCCGGGCCGTCGCCATAGGTCTTGCGGATGCCGCGCAGGGAAATGGCGGCCATGTCAGTGCTCCTCGGCCAGCACGGCGGCGTGGGACGCGCGCTGCGCGGCGATGAAGTCGCGGTACCACAGGGCGCTGTCCTTGAAGCTGCGCTGCTGCGTGGCGTAATCGACGTAGACCATGCCGAAGCGCTTGGCATAGCCCGAGTTCCACTCGAAGTTGTCCATCAGGCTCCAGTAGAAATAGCCGCGTACGTCGATGCCCTGCGCGATCACGGCGCGCAAGGCGTCCAGGTGCAGCTGCACGTACTCGATGCGCGGCGCGTCGTGGATCTTGCCGTCGACGGGCTTGTCGGCCACGGCCATGCCGTTTTCCGTGATGTAGACGGGCGGCAGCCGGTATTCGCGGTGCAGGCCGACGAGCAGTTCCGTCAAGCCTTGCGGATAGGTTTCCCAGCCCATGTCGTTGACACCGAGCTTGCACTCGGGCTTGCGCGGCGGCGTCTCGGCACTCATGAAAGCGCGCGTGTAGTAGTTCACGCCAAGGAAATCGATGGGCTGCTTGATATCTATGAAATCGTTTTCAAAAATAGCTAAAGCAGAAGCGTCGACGTGTTTCAGGGCCAGCGCCGGGTAGCGGCCCTTGAAGATGGCGTCCATATACCACTGCACCGAGCGCGCATATTCGAGTTCGGCCAGCTCGCGGTCCTGGGCGCTGTCGGTGGCCGGGGTGGCCGTCCATTGATTGAGCACGATGCCCAGTTTCGCGGGCGGATTGACGGCGCGCATCGCCTGCATGGCCAGGCCGTGTGACAGCAGCAGATGGTGCGACACTTGCACGGCGGCGGCCGGGTCGGCCATGCCGGGCGCGAACTGGCCCGTGCCGTGGCCCAGCACGGCCGTGCACCACGGTTCGTTATGGGTGGCGATGCTGGCGACCTTGTGGCCGAAGCGGCGCGCCACTTCGGCCGCGTAGGCGGCAAAGTGGTAGCAGGTGGCGCGATTGAGCCAGCCGCCCTCGTCCTGCAAGGCTTGCGGCAAGTCCCAGTGGTACAGGGTCAGATGGGCATCGAGCCCCTTGGCGGCCAGGGCGTCGAGCAGGCGCCCATAGAAATCGAAGCCGGCCTCGTTCCAGGCGCCGGAACCCGTGGGCTGCACGCGCGACCAGGACATGGAAAAGCGGTAGGCGTTCACGCCCAGGCTGGCGATCAGCTCCACGTCCTCCGCGTAGCGGTGATAGTGGTCGCAGGCCACGTCGCCATTGCTGCCGTCGATGATCTTGCCATCCGTATGGCTGAAGGTATCCCAGATGGATGGGCCGCGGCCGTCGATGGCGGCGGCGCCCTCGATCTGGTAGGCGCTGGTGGCCACGCCCCAGGTGAAGGTGGCGGGAAAGTTGGTGTCAATATCGTCGTTATGCATGGTGGTCATGTCAGTGTGAGTGGATGAAAAAAAGTGCTAGCCTTTGACGGCGCCCTGGGTCAGTCCTTCAATTAAACGCTTCGAGGCGACAAAAAACATCAGCAGCAGCGGCAGCACGGCGATGGCGGCGCCCGTCATCAGCGCGCCCCACTCCGTGTTGTTCGGCGCCTGCATGCTGCGCAGGGCCAGCGGGATCGTGTAGTTCTCGACCGAGCGCATGACGACCAGCGGCGTGATGAAGTTGTTCCACGAGTTGATGAAGGTGATCAGGCCCAGGGTGCCCATGGCGGGACCGATCAGCGGCAGCACGACTCTCCAGTAGATGGCGAATTCGCCGCAGCCGTCGATGCGCGCCGCCTCGATCAGATCCTTCGGAATCGCCGTGCCGATGTATTGGCGCATGAGGAAAATCCCCAATGCGCCGGCCGCGCCAGGCACGTACAGGGCGCGCGGCTGGTCCAGCCATCCGAGGAAATCCATCAGCATGAAGGTCGGAATCATGTTCATGAACGAGGGGATGATCATCGACGCCATCACCAGGGTGAACAGGGGCCGCTTGAAGCGGAACTCGTACATGGCGAACGCATAGCCGCCGAGCGAGCAAAAGAACAAGGTCAGCGCCGTCGTCATCAGGGCCACGTACAGGCTGATGCCGATATTGCGCCAGAACGGCAGGCGCTCCTGCAGCAATTCCAGGTTGTTGAGCAGGGCCGTGCCGAACCAGCGCGGCGGCGGCAGGCTGTAGATCTCGGCGCTCGTGTGCGTGGCGAAGACGAACATGAAGTAGAACGGCGCGACCATGATCAGGGCGCCGATGGCCACCATGGCGTAGGCCGTCCAGCAGGTGGTTTTCATCGGACCTCCTTGCGTTCATTGCGGCTGAAGATGCGGTTGTTGACCCAGGTGGTGCTGGCGATGATCAGGAACAGCAGCCAGGAAATGGCCGACGCCGTGCCGAAGTCGCCCGAGGAAAACGCCGTCTTGTAGACGAAGATGGCCGTCGTCATCACCGACTGGCTTACGCCGCTCGATTCGGCCACCAGCACGAACGGTTCCTCGAACAGCTGCAGGTTACCCATGATGGTGAGTGTGACGGCCAGGTAGATCATGGGGCGCAGCTGCGGCAAGGTGATGTACCAGAACTGCTGGCGTTTCGACGCGCCGTCGATGGTGGCCGCTTCATACAAATCCTTGGGGATCACCTGCAGCGCGGACAGATACAGCACCAGGTTCCAGCCCAGGTAGCGCCAGAAAATCACGAAGGCGACGGCCGGCTTGATGAACAGCGAGCTGCCCAGCCAGTCGATCGATTCGGCAGGGAACAGGCCACCGATTAACGGCAGGCTGGCGCACCATTGGATCAGCACATTGATCTGGCCATAATCGCGCGAGAACAGGGTATTGAAGACCATGGCGATGGCCACGCTGGACGTGATGAACGGTAAAAAGTAAATGCCGATCACCAGGTTGCGCGAGCGCTTGAAGCTGTTGTGGATGAACGCTGCCAGCGGAATGGCGACCAGGTGCTGCGGCACGCCCGAGGCCAGCGCCAGCCAGACGGTATTGCCCAGCGAGCGCAAGAACCACGGGTCGCTCAAGGCGTACTTGTAGTTGTCCAGGCCCACCCACTGCATGGCTTCCACGCCGCTGGCCGCTTCCCACTGGTTGAACGACAGATAGATGGAAAACAGCAGCGGGAACAGGCTGAAGACGGCGAACAGGATGAAGAAGGGGCTGATGAAAATATACGGAGCCCACTTCTTCATGTTGAAGCGTTTCCTGGCGGGCCTCGCTGCAGCTGCAGCGGGCGCGCCATCGGTACAAGGCATGGAAGTAGTCATGCTGCTCCTAGCGCCGCGCGCGGTGGGTGATCAGGGCCTTGGCGTCGGCCAGGGCCGTCTTGATATCCTTGTTTTGCGCCAGCACGCTTTCCAGTTCCATGTTGACGATGTCGCGCGCCACGGCGTCGAACTTGTCGACGCGGATGACGGGGATTTTCGCCGCCGTGTCGCGCGCCAGCAAACGCGTCTTCTGGCCGCCGAAATACGGCTGCGGCTCGTCCATCATCGGGTCCGCATACGCGGCCTTGAGGGCCGGGAAGGCGCCGATCTCTTTGAGCGAGTGCAGCTGGATATCCTTGTTGACGGTCATGAACTTGATGAATTCCCAGGCCTGGGTTTTATTCGCCGCCTTTTTCGGGATGCCGTAGAACGAGCCGCCGTAGGATGCCAGCGCGCCGGCCGGCAGGCTCGCCGCGCGCCACTGGCCCTTGGAATCGGGCGCCAGCCACTTGGCCAGGTGGCCGCTCAACCACGAACCCATCATCTGGCTGGCCACCTTGTCGCGCTTGAAGCCTTCGGCCCACTCGCCCGTCCAGGCCACGGTGCGCGCATCGATGCCGGCGACCCGCGCCGCCTTGGCCAGTTCGAACGCCTTGACGAAGCGGGGCGAGTCGACCAGCACCTGGCCCTTGTCGCCAAAATAGATGCCTTCGCCATCTTTCAAATTGGCGCGGATATAGATATCGGCCAGGTCGCTGGCGCCGGCCAGCAGATAGGTGCCGGTGGCGGCCTTGAGCTTCTTGCCGGCGGCGATATATGACTCCCACGATTGCGTCAGATCGGTTTCCTTGATGCCCGCCTTGTCCATCAAGTCCTTGCGGTAGAACAAGGTGCCCGGTCCCAGGTCGGCCGGCATGGCGCCCAGGGTGCCGCGCGAACTGGTCGCCTGCACGAACGTGAATGGCACGAACTGGGCGCGGTACTGCCCTGCCCCGTATGGCGGCAGCAAGAGGTCTTCCATGCCCTTCGATTCGGCGAAGCTGCCGACATAGCGGAAGTCGATGGCCATCACGTCGGGCAGGCGCGCGCCGGCCGCCAGCGCCGTCGTCATCGAGTTATGGTGGTCGTCGATCTGCAGGCTGACCAGCTTGACCTTCACTTGCGGATACAGCTTTTCCCACAGGGGCAAGGCTGTTTTCACGGCGCGGTCCAGGTCGGGGAACGAGGCGACGGTAATCGTGGCCGGGGCCAGCGCCGGCAACGGTGCGGCCGGCGGGACGGCGGCGGGAGCGGCGGCCACACCGGCGGCCAGGGTCAGCGCCGCCAGAGGGGCGGCGCCAAGGATGCTTGACTTCATTATTTCATCTCCGTTTATTGAGCGTCTTCTATCTTGAAAACGTTTTCACAACATGTGTCCATTTAACACCGCAAAGAAAATCAAGTCAATCGAAAAAGTTGTCATTTTTATTGAGGGCAGTGTGGCAAGGCCCACGCCATGGCGCGTATTCTCCTATGAAAAAGGCAAAAAATCGGGCTGCCGAGCTTGCTGTTGTTTTTTGTGAAAACGTTTTCAAGCGTAGGTCGGATTAGCGCTACGCGCGTAATCCGACAACATTGTTGGCGCAAGAGGCATGGTCCGAGGCATTGTTGGCTACGCTGTGTCGGCTTACGCCCTGCGGGCTAACCCGACCTACCCCGAGCGACGGTCCCCTGTGGGCATTTATGGTAATCTTTCGATGAAAAGGTTTTCAGAGCACTGAGGACCAGCCATCTTGATACCCAGGAATCACCTTGAACGATAGCGCCCACGCTGCTCCCCCTTCCACCCTGCTCGACGTGGCCCGCCAGGCTGGCGTGTCGCCCAGCACCGTCTCGCGCATCCTCAATGGCACGGCCAGGGTCTCCGACGACAAGCGCGACGCCGTGCTGGCGGCCATTGCGCACATGAAATTCGCGCCGAACCAAATGGCGCAGGGCCTGAAGAAGGGCCGCTCGATGACCATCGGCATCGTGGTGCAAGATATTTCCAGCCCCTTCTTCGACGAAAGCCTGCGTGGCGTGGACGACGGCTTGAAGGACACGGGCTACGCCTCCGTCATCGTCAGCGGTCACTGGAATGCGCAGGAAGAGGCGGACCGCATCCGCTTGCTGCTGGCAAGAAAGGTCGACGGCATCATCCTGCTGTCGGGGCGCATTTCGGACGAGAGCGTGCTCGATTTCTCGCAACAGCGGCCCATCGTCTCGACGGGCCGCCTGCTGGCCACGAAAAGCGCCATCGGTTTTAAACTCGACAACGAATACGGCGCCTACCTGGCCGTGCGTCATCTGGTGGAACTGGGCCACCGCCGCATCGCCTTCGTGGCCGGCCCCGCCAACAACACGGATGCGGCCGAGCGCCTGACGGGCTACCAGCGCGCGCTGCGCGAAGCGGACATCGCCATCGACCCGAAGCTGATGGTGGAAGGTGATTTCCATGAGGCAAGCGGGATGCTGGCCATGAACCATTTGTTCGATACACAGCAGCAATTCAGCGCCGTCTTCGCCGCCAATGACCTGTCCGCCTACGGCGTGCGCCTGTGTCTGTACCGCAAGGGCATCCGCGTGCCCGACGATATCTCGCTCGTCGGTTTCGATGACTTGCCCGGCTCGTCCTACACGACGCCGCCGCTGACGACCATCCACCAGCCCCTGTACGACATCGGCCGCATCGCCACGGAAGCGCTGCTGGGGCTGATCAATGGCGAGGCCGTGCAGGCGGCCATTCCACCGCTGGAACTGATCGTTCGCGAGACCACCCGGCGCATCCGTTGAGGCTTGCGGCTGGGAACTTTTCCGCCCGATTCAGGCTGAACGAGAATCACTACGCCAAAGGCATCCGCGACGCGTGCCGGAATCTGCAGCAATGGCGCATCCGCTTTACAATAGTGGCTCGTTCAGCAAGAATGCCTGCTTCAAGCAAGCTTGGCTCAACCCTCCGGCCACAGGCTGGAAGACTCCGAACACTCACCATAAAGGGACATCACATGGAACATACTCTGCCACCACTGCCATATGAAATGGACGCTCTGGCGCCGCATATTTCGAAAGAAACCCTGGAATACCACTATGCCAAGCATCACCAGGCGTATGTCACCAACTTGAACAACCTGATCAAGGGTACCGAGTTCGAGAACCTGTCGCTGGAAGAAATCATCAAGAAATCGTCGGGCGGCATCTTCAACAATGCAGCCCAGGTATGGAACCACACCTTCTACTGGAACGGCATGAAGCCGGCCGGCGGCGGCGCACCTGCGGGTGCCGTGGCTGACGCGATCAACGCCAAATGGTCGTCGTTCGACAAGTTCAAGGAAGAATTCACCAAGTCGTGCGTGGGCAACTTCGGTTCGGGCTGGACCTGGCTGGTGCAAAAAGCCGACGGCTCCGTCGACATCGTCAACACCTCGAACGCCGGCTGCCCGCTGACCACCGGCGACAAGCCGCTGTTGACCTGCGACGTCTGGGAACATGCCTACTACATCGACTACCGCAACCTGCGCGCCAAGTACGTGGAAACGTTCTGGGGCCTGGTCAACTGGGACTTCGTTGCCAAGAACTTCGCGTAAGCGCCAGTTCCTGTCAACGTAGGGCGAAAAGAAGCCTGCGCCATCCCGCGCAGGCTTTTTTTTGCCTGCTGAAAGGCACGGCGCTGCGCTACAATCACTGCCCCGCCACCGCTATCTCCCTCTGCCCCGATGTCCGCTCGCCTGCTGCGCCGCCTGTTGATCTTGCCCCTGCTGGCGTGCCACCTGCACGCGTGCGCAGCCGCCCCATCGCCCCTGCTGTCCGACTACACGCACAACGCCTGGGGCGCCCTGCAAGGCGCGCCCGTCGATGTGCTGAAATTCGCCCAGGGCAACGATGGCTGGCTGTGGATCGCCACGGCCACCGGCTTGTACCGCTACGACAGCGTGCGCTTCGACAGGGTCGACAGCGTGTACGGCCACCGCCTGCCGTCGAGCAATGTGCTGGGCCTGGCCACGCCGGCCGATGGCGCCGTGTGGGTCGGCTACCGCCTCGGCGGCGTCAGCGTCTTTCGCAAGGATGGCACGCGCACCTACCGCGAAGCGGACGGCTTGCCGCCGGGCGCCGTGTTCCACATCGAAGTGGCACCCGACGGCGCCATCTGGGTCGGCACGCGCGATGGCGCGGCGCGCCTGGCGCCGGGCGCGGACCGTTTCGTTGCGCAAGCGGCCAACGTGGGTCTGCCCGACAAGCGCGTCTACCAGATCCTGTTCGCCCGCGATGGCACGCAGTGGGTGGGCACCATGCTTGGCGCCTACTTCCGCAAGCCGGGCGAGACGCGCTTTTCCCACGCCTGGCCGCGCACCATCCTCACCGGCATGGATGAAGCGCCAGATGGCGCCATCTGGGCCGTCGATGCGCAAAGCAACTACTACCGCGTGCGCACCAGCGCGCCGCGCGGCGATGCGCCCATCCGGCCCGACGCCAGGGGCAACAGCATCCGCTTCGACCGCGCCGGCACCATGTGGCTGATGCAGCCCGATGGCATCGAACGCAAGTTCGACCCTTCCGGCCCCAGCCTGCCGGCCCAGCGCCTGACGCGCCAGAACGGCATCAGCGGCCCGCTGCCGCAGACATCGTTCCAGGACCGCGAAGGCAATCTGTGGTTCGGCACCTCGACGGGCCTGGACCGGCTGCGGCCGAACCGCCTGAAGACCCTGGCCGTGGCCGTGCCCTTCGACCATCCCGGCATGCTGCCGGGGCCCGACGGCGACGTGTGGATCGGCGACTACGTCAGCGACGTGCGCAGCTTTACGGCCGATGGCATGAAAAAAGTGATCCTGAAAGGGGCGCTGGCGGCCAGCCACTGGGCGCCCGACGGCACGCTGTGGCTGGGCAACGAGCAGGAACTCCACCATCGCGCGCGCAACGGCGCCATGACGCGCGTGGCGACGCCCGTGCAGGGACTCGATCCGCAGGCGCTGCAGCAAGACCGCTCGGGGGCCCTGTGGGCCTCGTTTTCCGGTGGCGGCCTGTTTCGCCGGAGCGAAGGGAAATGGATCGCCAACGGCGGCCTGTCGGGCTTGCCGACGGTGCTGACGACGGCCATGGCGATGGATGGCGCCGGCACCGTCTGGCTGGGCCATGCCGACAATACCATCAGCCTGGTGGCCGACGGCCAGCGCGCGGGCGCCGTCAGGCGGCTCGGCGCCGCCGAGGGCCTGCAAGTGGGCACCGTGCTGCAGCTGTACCGCGATGGCGACACGATGTGGGCCGGCGGCGAAAACGGCGTGGCCCTGTACCGCGCCGGCCGCTTCCACACCTTGCGCGGCGCGCGCGGCACGGTATTTCGCGGCGTGTCGGGCATCGTGCGCCTGCCGGACGGCGACCTGTGGCTGCATGGCGCGGACGGCATAGCCCATATCGGCGCCGCCAGCCTGGCCGCGTGGATGCGCGACGGCAGCGCCGTCGCCTCGGAGCGCTTCGACGCGCTCGACGGCTTGCAGGGCCATGCCTCGCAGCTGCGCCCCGTGCCGTCGCTGATCCATGCGCCCGATGGCAAGCTGTGGTTTTCCACCTCGGCCACCATCGGCATGCTCGACCCGCTGCATATCCGCCGCAACGCCCTGGCGCCGCCCGTGCAGATCCACAGCCTGCTGGCCAATGGCGTGCGTTACGCGCTGGACGATGGCAAGCCGCAACACCTGCCGCAAGGCAGCAAGACCCTGCAGATCGGCTTCACGGCCCTGAGCCTGTCGATGCCGGAACGCGTGCGCCTGCGCTACAAACTGACGGGCGTGGATGCCGGCTGGCAAGAAGCGGTCGGACGCCGCGAAGCCTACTATACCAACCTCGCGCCCGGCAGCTACCGCTTCGAGGTCACGGCCGCCAACGAAGACGGCGTGTGGAACACGCAAGGGACAGGGCTAGCCATCGTCATCGCGCCCGCCTTCGTGCAAACGCCGTGGTTCATCGTGCTGCTGGCGCTGGGCGCCGCGCTGCTGCTGTATGGCGGCTACGTGCTGCGCATCCGCCACCTGACGCGCGACATGCAGGAGCGGCTGCAGGAACGCTTGCAGGAACGCCTGGCCGAACGCTCGCGCATCGCCCGTTCGCTGCACGACACCCTGCTGCAAAGCGTGCAGGGCCTGATCCTGTCATTCCATGCGCATGCGGACATGCTGCCCAAGGGCACGCGCGAACGGGCGCGCCTCGACGGCACCCTCAACCTGGCCGACCAGTTGCTGATCGAAGGACGCGACCAGATCATGGACTTGCGCGCCTCGGCCGAACCGGACGAACTGCGCCTGGCGCTGCAGCAATTCGGCAAGGGCCTGGCCGAGCACCGCGCGCACGCGTTCACCGTGCATGTGAGCGGCACCTGCCGGCGCCTGCAGCCGCGCGTGCATGACGAGATCTATGCGATCGCGCGCGAAGCGCTGTTCAACGCCTCGCGCTATGCCGAAGCGGCCAACATCGTGCTGGAACTCGACTATGCGGAGCAGGCATTCACCCTGCGCGTGCGCGACGACGGCTGCGGCCTCGATGACGCCGTGGCGCAAACGGGCCAGCGGCCCGGCCACTGGGGCCTGGTCGGCATGCGCGAGCGCGCCGCCGGCATCGCGGCCAGCCTGCGCATCGACAGCCGGCCCGGCGCCGGCACGCAGATCGAAGTGAGCGTGCCGGGCCGCCTCGCTTACTGAGGGCGCGCCGGCCGCCGGGCTGGTTTTATGTGAACCGCGATCGCGCCGCACCGTGAACTGCATCTGCGCCAGCGCAAACGGGAGCGGGCGGCAAGCGCCCATACTGGCCGCTCCGATGTCTTACCCGTTTGTGCCATGAGCAAACTCATCGATATCTCCCTGGACCGGTGGGACGCCCGCGGCAGCGCCGCGCAGCAGGCGGCGGCGCAGCAGGCACTCGAAGATGGGCAGGTGCTGCTGCTGCCCGCGCTGGGCTTTTCTCTGCGGCAGGAAGAGCATGCGCTGCTGAACGGCGCCGTGGGTAGCGCCGGCAGCGCCAAGAACATCAGCTGGGAACCGGCGCGCGGCGTGCGCGGCCACGGAGACGCCTACGATGCGACCCTGCTGGCCGCGCTGATGCAGCGCTATGCGCGGCACACGCAGCGCCTGCTGGCCGGCTTGCTGCCTGGCTATTCGGCTCATCTGCAGCAAGGCAAGGGCAGCTTTCGGCCCGTGGAAATTGCCGGCAGGGTGACCTCGTGGCGCAAGGACGATACACGCCTGCACGTCGACAGCTTTCCCTCCTCGCCCACGCAGGGCCGGCGCATCCTGCGCGTGTTCACCAACATCCATCCGCGCGATGCGCCCCGCGTGTGGAAACTGGGCGCGCCATTCGAGCAGGTGGCGCAGCATTTCCTGCCCGTCGCGAAACGTCCGCAACC
Organism: Janthinobacterium sp. HH104; assembly: GCF_001758715.1. NCBI lineage: Bacteria > Pseudomonadati > Pseudomonadota > Betaproteobacteria > Burkholderiales > Oxalobacteraceae > Janthinobacterium > Janthinobacterium sp. HH104. The sequence goes on from NZ_LRIB01000039.1 coordinate 145,678, forward strand.
GGTGCTGGCGGCCATGCTGCAATGGCTGCGCGTCACCAAATCGCGGCGCACGGCCTACGACCACTACATGCTGCAGCTGCACGACGCCATGAAGGCCGACCTCGGTTACCAGGCGCAGGTGGAACAGTACACGCATGCGTTCGCGCCGGGCCAGACGTGGATCGTCTTCAGCGACACGGTATCGCACGCTGCCCTGCGGGGACAGCATGCGCTGGAGCAAACCTGGCTGCTGCCCGTGCACGCCATGGCCGCTCCGCACAAGTCGCCGCTGGCCATCCTCGAGCGCCAGTTGCAACGCCCGCTGGCCTAGCCGGGGCTCAGGCCGGCAAGCGGACCGCCTTGAAGCGCCGCCAGGCCTTGTGCATGCGGCCATCGCTGCCTTGCGCCTGCGCGCGCGCCGCCAGATAGCCGCGCACGAAGGCAGCATGCAGCCGCAACCGGTCCTGGGCCGACTGGTCAGTCTGGCCGGTCTGGTCGGCCGGAACTTCGGGCAATTGCCGCAGCAGCCGGTCGGCCACCTGCACGTCGTTGAGCCAGCCCAGTTCATCCTGCAAGGCCGACAGCCGCCCCACATACGGATGCACGGCCCTGCCCGCAAACAGCGAGGCAAAAAATTCCGTCGCATAGCGCGTCTTCTTGGCCGCGATGCGCACCCGGTGGCGCTGCTGCGGCGTCGCATGCAGCAAACGCTTGCCACGCTTTATCAGGCGGCGCTGGTCCTTGCGCAAGGTCGCGCGGGCAAATGGCGAAACGCGCGCATCCAGGCGCCGCAATTGGCGCGCGGAACAGCTGTCGCGCCAGGCGCGCGCCTGCAGCCAGCGCTGCAAGCCCAGCATGCAGGCCGTGTACCGCGCCGAGGTGACAGCCTGGGCAGCCAGTTCGTGCTTGAGGCGCGCCTGCGCGTGCGCCGCCTCCGCCAGCGCCGCCGCATCCGTGGCCGCCTCGCCATTGATCTGCGCCAGGGTGTTACCCGCCAACACATCCCAGTCGCGCGCCTCGCCCAGCGCACCGCCCAGCCACTCGAGTTCGCCCTTCAAGACGTCCGGCAGCACCAGCAGCGACTTGAACATGCCCAACGCCGAGCGCAAACGGCGCAGGCCCACGCGCATCTGGTGCACGCTTTCCACGTCCTCGCCTCCCGCCACGCCATCCTGGTTGCCGCTCACCTGCTCGAGGCAATTGCCGCAGATAGCGATGAAGGCTTGCTGCACCGTCATGCCGTCATCGAGCCGCAAAGGCTGCGCCTTGACGGCTTGCAAGGGATGCGATGCGGCCAGCCGGTAACCGCGCTCCGCCTTGCTCATGTGGCCCAGCTGCAGCGGCACGTCCTGCAGCAGGGCCAGCGCCACATCGAACAGGCTGGAGGCCTGCCCCTGCTTCAATTCCAGTTCGATCTCGCTGACGGGCACGCTGCGCGCGGCACCATCGGCGCCATCCGCGCCGCTTTCAATGACACCCTGGTCCAGCACGCATTCGATCTCGTCGCCCTGCGGCGTGCGCAACTGCCATACGGTGCGCTCGATGCGCGTGGTAAACACGGGCCGCAAAGCGTCGCGGATGGCGTCCTGGCGCAGCAGCGCGCGGATGGGCTGCTTGCGGCCAATGACTGAGTCGAGCGCGGCCAGGTCCGGCTGCGGCCCCGGCACCTCGCCCTCCCATTCGTGGCGGCTGTGCAAACCGCCGCTGACCGTGCCGCCCGCCTTCAGGGTTTGCACCCAGCGTCCGTCAACCTGGCGCACGCGCAAGCCCGCTTGGTGGCGGCACAGCTGCAGATCGGGCGTGTCGACATAGATATCGTGCATCTGCAACAGTTGCGGCTCACCTTGCGTGGATTGCGCCAGCAGCGGGTGCGCGCGCAAACGCGATACATCTTGCTGTGCCAGCAATAATTTCAATTCAATTTCCATGACCGCTCCTTGCGAGACTCCTGATCGCCCATTGTAAGGCGCGTGCGGCCACGCGTACGGCGCACGCACACGGACCTTGATTTTGCGCGAAAATAAGCGCTTCATTCAACGAGGAGATGCCATGACCTACCACGCCGCCGAGAACCGCTACGACAGCATGCAATACCGCACTTGCGGGCGCAGCGGGCTGAAACTGCCACTGCTGTCGCTGGGACTGTGGCATAACTTTGGCGACAGCAACAATCTGGCATCGCAGCGCGACATGCTGCGCACGGCGTTCGACCTGGGCATCACGCATTTCGACCTGGCCAATAATTACGGCCCGCCGTATGGCAGCGCGGAAAGCAATTTCGGCAAGCTGCTGCGCGATGATTTCCTGCCCTACCGCGATGAACTGATCATTTCCACCAAGGCGGGCTGGGACATGTGGCCGGGGCCGTACGGCCAGGGCGGCGGTTCGCGCAAATACGTGCTGGCCAGCCTGGACCAAAGTCTGAAGCGCCTGGGCCTCGACTATGTCGACATCTTTTACTCGCACCGTTACGACGCCGACACGCCGCTGGAAGAAACCATGGGCGCGCTGGCCACCGCCGTGCAGCAGGGCAAGGCGCTGTACGTGGGCCTGTCGTCGTATTCGCCGCAAAAGACAGCCGAGGCGGCCGCCCTGCTGAAGGAATGGAAAGTGCCGTGTCTGATCCACCAGCCTGCCTACAACATGCTCAACCGCTGGATCGAGGAAGACGGCTTGCTCGATACCCTGCAGCAGGAAGGCATCGGTTGCATCACGTTCACGGCGCTGGCGCAGGGGCTGCTCAGCGACAAGTACCTCGATGGCGTGCCGCAGGATGCGCGCGTCAACCGTCCCGGCGGCGGCTCGCTGATGCAACAGCATCTGAGCGCGGAAAACCTGGCCCGCGTGCGCGCCCTGAACCAGATCGCCGCGCAGCGTGGGCAAACCCTGGCGCAGATGGCGCTGGCCTGGGTGCTGCGCGATCCCCGCGTCACCTCGACCCTGATCGGCGCGAGCAGCAGCGCGCAAATCCGCGAAAACGTGGCCGCGCTGCAGCAACTGTCGTTCACGGCCGACGAGCTGGCCGCCATCGACGTGCAGGCGCGCGAAGGCCATATCAATCTGTGGGAAGGTCCGTCGCGGGCGACCTGATCACCGTCCTGCGCTTGTGGCGGCGGCAGCGGGCAGGTAGACTGCCGCCGCCCCCAACTTCCGCGACAAGATTCCATGCACGCCATCCCCGCCATCACCTTTTGCCTGCTGCTATCCTGCGCAGCCAACGCCCGCGCGGCCAATTATTGCGACTCGCCGCAATGGTCGATCGTGCACAACAAGAGCTACGACGAGGTGATGCAGATCGCCACGAAGCGCGACAAGATCCGCGACGCCGAATGCAGTTTTACCGATGTGATCCTGAGAATCCAGAACGAGGAGGCGGGCATCGGGCGCTATCCGGGCATCCTGCTCATCGCCAACGCGCAGGATGAAAACTTCGTCGTCACCAGCCGCGTCGGCGCCTACACCATCTTCAGCTACCGCTATAACGACAAACGCCTGCTGCAGTTTGCCATGAAGGATCACAGCTGGGCGGAAGGGGAAGCGTTCCAGGCCGGCGCCTACAAGATCACGGGCGTGAAGGAATTCAAGACCATCACGGGCTTCCCTACTACCTTGCTGGTGGTACAGACATTCCAGTTTTACGGGCCCAAATAGGGCGGCAGCAACGCGCCCAGTTCCTGCGCGACTTGCCGGCGCCGTTCGGGCGTGGCGAAGACGCCCACCGCCACGTGCCGGGTAGCATCATACATATCGTTGATGTGTATCAATTGGCGCGGCCCTTGCGGCATGGCGATGCGCGTGCGCCACGGCGCAAAGTGGTGGCGCCGGCAATGCCCGCCGCTGACCTGTTCGATGATCAGCTCGCCATCGCGCAGGGCGATGTGTTCATAGTCGCGCGCGTGGCGCAGGTAATGCAGCAGGGCGGTGGCCACCAAGCCCAGTTCAACGAACGAAAAGACGGGAATGTACCAGAGGCCGCGCAGCGCAAAGGCGGCGGCAATGACGAGGGAAAACAGGCATAGCAAGCCATAGGCGCGCAGCAACTGGCGCGCCGTCAAGGCACTGTGGCGCGCCAGCAGCCATTGCGGCTGCTCGCGCGAGTGATCGCGTGGCATGGCGCCTCCCGCACTATCGCTCCATCACCGCAGCGGCCTTCGCCGCCGCCAGGTTCAGCCAGCTTGCGCCAGGGTCAGGCGCCCATGCGCACCAGCGCATGGCCCACGTGCTGCCACCAGTGATCGCGCGACTTGACCTGTTTCAGGCAAGACGTGTCGATTTCCGTGGGAAACACGTGATCCTGGCAAGCCTTCGTTTCCAGGGCATAGCGCTGGTTTTCCGCCGCCGCCAGGGCCACGATCAGCCAGAACGCCAGCGCCAGCAAGACCACCAGCAAACTCCAGGCCAGGTGATTGGTATTACTTTTTTCGCCAAAAAACTCGCGTGGCCGCGTCTCGCGGTACATCGACATCAAGTCTTTTTCTTTCTCTTGCGACATCTGCGTTTGCATCCTCTGACATCCTATCCTGTGCCGGCCGGCTGGCCATGGCGGCGCGCACGCCGCCTTGCCGCCATTTTACGCTGATGGCGCCACAGCGGCGGCAATTTGCGGCCGGCCTCTGGCATCAGGGCCGTGGCACTGGCGCCTGGGGAGCGCCGGGTTCGCCATCGCCGTCCTCTGCCGGCCGCACGGGCGCCATGCTTTCCACGTGGTCGACGTCGATGTCGCCGCCGTCAGGCGCCGTATTGCGCGGCTCCACGCCGGCCCGCTCGCCCGTGCCCGCGGCATCGCTGTCGTTATCGAGCTCTTCCGGGTCCTGGCCCGGTACGCCCTGCATGTCGCTGCCGCTGTCGGAACTGTCGCTGGGGCCCAGCGCCCCCTTGCCATGGCCGCTGCCCAGGACGCGGTCGGGGATGACGGGCAAATTGTCCGGATCGAGTGAACTGCTGCTCATGGCGGCCTCCGTTAACAAAAAAACCAGCTTACTCCCCTGGCCCGGCCAGCGGCGCACGCCTGCACGGCATTTTCCCCAAGGAATGCGGCGGCGCACAACTATTTTCATAAATTACTTCACAAATGTACTATTCATTGCTATAGTTAATTCAAGTAAGCATCTTCTCACCCAGAAACTGCTTCATCGCCGGCACGGCGCCCACCAGCGCCATGCCGCCGAACCGACCGGTACGTGGCGATCCGGCCCATCCACCCAGCCATCAAGCACATTTTGGAGTCTTATCATGCAAGCCAAATCCCTTATCGCAGCATTGTTTGCCGTCACCACCGCGACTTCGGCTTTCGCCCAAAGCGCCGCGCCTGCCACCACGGGCCAGCAATTGTCGCGCGAACAAGTCACGGCCGAATACGTCCGTGCCCGCAACGCCGGCGAAATCGCCACCAGCGAAGTCGACTATCCGAAAACACCGGCCACCGCCGCCAGCCAAGTGACGCGCGAGCAAGTCATGGCCGAGTTCTACGCCGCCCGCAAAGCTGGTCTGATCCCGCAAACGGAAGCGGACTTTGACGTCGCGCAAACGGCAAAACACGTCGTGCAATAAGAAACCAGTCAGCCGGTTTCAGTCAGTAACAACTCAGTTGCGGCGCAGCACCCGGGCCACTCCCGGCGCTCACCGCGGCGAGCTGTCAGCAGTACCCCAACACCTTCTTCCGGAGTTCCTGCATGTCCCTGCACCGCCGTTTGCTTGCCGCCAGCCTGATCCTTGCCTTGAGCGCATGCGCCGACATGGGCCATATCGCGCCGCAATCGGCCATGCTCGACGCCAACAAGCTGCAGACGAACCAGGCCATGGATGCCGCCGCCAGCGCAGCGATCGCCTGGCCGCGTACGCAATGGTGGCAAGACTTGCACGACCCCCAATTGAACCGTTTGATGGAGCAGGCGCTGGCCGACAGCCCCACCCTGCGCGGCGCCCAGGCGCGCGTGCGCCAGGCCGAGGCGCTGGCCGGTGCCGCCGAGGACAAGACCCGTCCGCAGGCCGACGCGAATGTTTCCATCAACCGCGAACTGTATTCGCAGCACGGCAGCACGCCGGCGCCGCTGGCCGGCAATTACGCGTGGCGTAACCAGGCCACCGTCACGGCTTCGTATGACCTGGACCTGTGGGGCCGCAACCGCGCCGCCCTGTCCGCCGCCCTGGGCGACGTGCAGATGGCGTCGGCCGAATCGCAGATGGCCCGCCTGGCGCTGGAAACGGCGCTGGTGCGCACCTACATCCAGCTGTCGTATGAATTCCAGCTGCAGGACGTGATCGAACGCAGCCTGGCGCAGCGCGCCCGCATCCTCGACATCACGCGCCAGCGCAAGGCGGCCGGTATCGGTACCGACATCGACGTGGCGCAGATCGAAACCACCTTGCCGGCCGGACGCCGCCAGCTGGAACAGTCGGCCGAATCGCTGGCCCTGCTGCGCAATCAGCTGGCGGCCCTGGCGGGCAAGGGCCCGGCAGCGGGTGCGGCGCTCACGCGCCCTGTGCTGCGCCTGGACCAGCCGCTGGCCATTCCCGCCGCCCTGCCGGCCGACCTGATCGGCCGCCGGCCCGACATCGCCGCCCAGCGCTGGCGGGTCGAAGCGGCGGCGCAGCGCATCGACGCGGCCAAGGCCGAGTTCTACCCGAACGTGAACCTGGTGGCGTTTGCCGGCTTCCAGGCCTTCGGCTTCAGCCATTTTCTTGACGCCAATTCGCAGATCCGCGGCGCCTCGCCCGCGCTGAGCCTGCCCATCTTTGCCGGCGCCCGTCTGCGCGCCCAGCTGGGCAGCCAGACAGCCGTGTACGACGTCGCCGTGGAGCAGTACAACGCCACCGTCATCAACGCCATGTCGGACGTGGCCAACGCCGTCACCAAGGCGCAGTCGCTGGCCAAGCAACACGAGCTGACCGCGCAGGCGCTGGCCACGGCGCAGCGCGCGCGCGACCTGGCGGAAAAGGCGTACAAGGCGGGCATGAGCGACGCCATCGCCATGCTCAACACGCAAGTGGCGCTGCTGGCGGAAGAACAGCAGCAGGCGCAAAATGGGGCGCGCGAGCTCGATCTGTACGTTTCCTTGATGAATGCACTGGGAGGCGGCATATAAGCTTGCAATCCTGGCATTGCCCTAGCTCAACAAGATACAATCGGAACTTTATTCACACATGAAGGAATATGACATGACCGCTTTTGACGCCACCGCCAAGCGGCTGCAAAACATCCGCACGCGCATGCCAGGCTTCCCCATGGAACTGATGCGTTTATTGCGCATGACGTACCACATTCAAAAAGGCATGAAGGACCTGACCAACGCCGCGCTGAAAAAGCACGACCTGGTCGATGCCAGCTACATGGTGCTGGCCGTGCTGTACGGCACGGACGACGAAACCTCGAACGCCTGCACCCTGGGCATGGCCTGCCATGAAAAGCCGGCCAACCTGACGCGCGTGTGCAACGACCTGGAAACGCGTGGCCTGATCCATCGGGGCACGCGTCCCGGCGACCGCCGTTCGGTAATGATCTCGCTGACCGACAAGGGCCGCGCGCTGATCGAAACGGCGCTGCCCGACGTGTACCAGGAAACCTCGGCCCTGTACGAAGGGTTCACGGAAGAAGAGCTGCAAGTGCTCGACAAGCTGTACATGCGCCAGCTGCGCAATTTGAACAATCTCAACAACCAGAACTGATAGCCTATCGATGACGCCAGCCACAGCAACAACACCTATAGACGGCCCCCTGCCCCGGGCGGCCCGCTGGCTGGCGCTGGCGCTGCAGGACTGGCGCGCGACGGAAGGCGAACGCTGGATCTACGTCGGCAAGACCCTGATCGCCGCGTTCTGCGCGCTGTGGCTGGCTTACCGCCTGGGCCTCGATTCACCGAGCACGGCGATGACCACCACCATCATCCTGGCCCTGCCCAGCAGCGGCATGGTGCTGGAAAAAAGCTTTTACCGCCTGTGCGGCACCCTGCTCGGCTGCACGGCCGCACTGACCCTGATCGGCCTGTTCCCGCAGCAGCCCGTGCTGCTGTTCGCTGGCCTGGCCCTGTGGGTGGGCCTGTGCACGAGCGGCTCGGCCCTGCACCGCAACGCCCAGTCATATGTGTACGTACTGGCCGGCTACACGGCCTGCATGATCGTGCTGCCCGCCATCGAGCAGCCGATGCAGGTCTTCTCGCTGGCCGTCACGCGCGTGGCTGAAGTGAGCCTGGGCATCATCTGCTCGGCAGCCGTCTCCAGCGTGCTGCTGCCGCGCCACCAGGGCACGCAGGTGATGCGCACGGTGCAGGCGCGCTACGGCAAATTCCTCACCTTTTGCCAGGATGTGCTGCAGCAAAAACTCACGCCGGCGCAAGTGGAACTGACGCATCTGCAGTTTGCCGCCGACGTGGCGGCGCTGGAACTGGGCCGCTCGGCCGCCCTGTTCGAAGTGACGAGCAAGGTCAGTCACGTGCGTGCGCAAAACCGCAAGCTGCACGCCTTCAACGCCACCTTCATGACGGCGCTGACCACCTTCTATACCTTCCACCGCCTGTTCGACCGCCTGCAGCGCGATGGCGAGACGCAGGTCATGCAGGCCTGCGCGCCCCTGTACGCCATCGTCGCCGAAGCGCTGCAAGCGACGCCTTCGCAAGACTCGCTCGACACCATGCAGCGGCATCTGCAAACGGCGCTGGGCCAGGCGCGCGCGGACATCGATGGCGCGGCCATCGCGCATGCGCAGCGCATCGATTTCGACACCGTGTGCGAATTGCTCGAGCGCTTCGCGCGCGACATGAGCCGCTTTCACGAAGTGTATTTCAGCCTCGTGCACGACACGCCGCTGGACGTGAGCACGCCGCAGGCATATGCACCGAAGACGCCGCCCGCACTGGTGCTTGCCAGCGGCGCGCGCGCCGGCATCAGCCTGGCCCTGCTGGCGCTGGGCGCCTACTTCCTCGCCTGGCCCTACGCCAGCACGGCGATGCTGATGGCGGCCGTGTTCTGCGCGCTGGCCTCGTCCTCGCCGCGCCCGATCATGATGATCCGCCAGGTGCTGGCGGGCTTTCTGATCGCCATGCCGCTGTCGCTCATCTGCGTGTATTTCGTGCTGGTGCACGGCGACGGCTTCCCCATGCTGGTACTCAGTTTTGCGCCGTTTCTCGCCGTCGGCCTGTACCTGATGACGAATCCCGCCAAGCTGGGCGTGGGCCTGGGCGTGTCGACCTTCATCACGCAGATGGCGCCGACGAATGTGATGCATGTCGATGGCGCGGCTTTCCTCAACACGGGCATGGCCCTGATCGTGGGACTGATGCTGGCCGCCCTCGTGTTTGCCGTGCTGCTGCCCGAGCACACGATGGGCCACAAGGACCACATCGGCCGTGCCCTGTGGCGCGAAGCGCTGCATGCCTGCACGGCGCCTGCGCGCCGTGTCAAACACCGTTTCGACAACCGCGTGCGCGACTTGCTCAGCCAGCTCAATGCGGCGGCCGGCCCGGCGCCGGGCGAAGCCACGCGCGCCGTCGTGCGCCAGGCATTGACCCTGCTGGAAATCGGCCACTCCGTGATCGAACTGCGCGAACTGATCGCCACCGCCCGGCCAGGCGCCACGCGCCACGCGCTGCAGCAGTGCGTGGACCACATCGCCGGCTGGCTGCGCACGCGCAGCGATACGGCACTGCAGGCGGCGCTGGCGGCCACCCTGCAGGCGGGCGCCGTCGTGCGCACGGCCCAGACGGAAGCCGATGCGACCGGCGAGCGCAGCGCGCGCCTGCAGACGGCGCTGGCCGACCTGCACTCGATCTATACCTCATTGCTCGACCACATGGCGCCTGGCGCCGGAGACCACCATGCCGCGTGAATTCGCCCTGTTCGGAATTCTGATTCCTACCCTGCTGCCCCTGTTCCTCCTCAGCATAGCCCTGCAAACCCTGCTCGACCGCGTGCTGGGCTGGCTGGGCGTGTACCGCATGGTGTGGCACCCGTCGCTGGCGCGGCTGTGCATCTTCATCGCCATCTTCGGCGCGCTGGCGCTATCGCTTTACAAATAAAAAAAACCGTTCAACCCGATCAAGGAAAGGCTGCCGACATGGTAAGCAAACTGACCCGCTATGCAATCACCGTGCTGCTATTGGCAGCCGCCCTGTGGATAGGCAAGACTGTCTGGGACCGCTACATGGAGTCGCCGTGGACGCGCGACGGCCGCATCAAGGCCGACATCGTCAACATCAGCGCCGACGTGGCCGGCACCGTCACGGACGTGCTGGTACGCGACAACCAGGTCGTGCAAAAGGGAGATATCCTGTTCGTCGTCGACAAGGAACGCTATGCGAGCGCGCTGGCGCAGGCCGACGCCGTGCTGGCAGCGCAAAAAACGGAACAGGGCCGCCGCGGCAAGGAAGCGCAGCGCCGCGCAGGCCTTGACGCCAGCATCATCTCGACGGAAAGCCGCGAAAGCGCGGCGTTCGCCGCCACCTCGGCCACCTCGCAAGTGCAGGCCGCCATGGCCGCCCGCGCGCTGGCGCAATTGAACCTGGAGCGCACCACCGTGCGTGCGCCCGTCAGCGGCTACGTGACGAACCTGAACGTGCACAAGGGCGACTTTGCCGCCGTCGGCGCGGCCAAGCTGGCCGTCATCGACAGCGCCTCGTACTACGTCGTCGGCTACTTCGAAGAGACCAAGCTGGGCATGCTGGCGCAGGACGACAAGGCGGAAATGAATCTGATGAGCGGCGGCACGCTGCATGGCCACATCGAGAGCATCGCGCGCGGCATCACCGACCGCGACGCCGCCACGGGCCGCGAACTGCTGGCCGACGTCAACCCCACGTTCAACTGGGTGCGCCTGGCGCAGCGCGTGCCCGTGCGCATCCACATCGACGAGCAGCCGAAAGGACAACTGCTGGTGGCCGGCACCACGTGCACCGTGGTGATCACGCCCCACTCTGCACCGGCGCCGAAACCAGCGGCCGCGCACCCCGCATGATACGCGGCGGCGCCGGACGCCTGGCGGAAATCGCCCTGTTCCTCGACGCCGCGGCGCTGGGCAGTTTTTCCGCGGCCGGTCGCAAGCACGGCCTGTCGCCGGCCGCCGCCAGCGCCGCCATTGCGCGCCTGGAAGCGGCGCTGGGCGCCACCCTGTTCGAACGCACCACGCGCCAGCTGCGCCTGACGGAAGAAGGCCTGCACTACCGCCGCTACAGCGAACAGGCGCTGGACTTGCTGGCGCAGGCCGAAGACGGCTTGCACGCGGGCGGCGGCGCCGTGCGCGGCGTGGTGCGCATTTCGGCGCCGTCCGACATCGGCCGCCAGTTGCTGCTGCCCATGCTCGACCGCTTTGCCGCGCTGCACCCGCAGGTGCGCCATGCGCTGACCCTGACGGACGCCACGGCCAACCTGGTGCAGGACGACGTCGACCTTGCCATCCGCTACGGCGAGCTGCCCGACAGCGACATGGTGGCGCGCCTGCTGCACCCGGGCCGGCGCGTCGTGTGCGTGGCGCCCGCGCTGGCCGCCAGGGTCGGCGTGCCGGCCGCGCCGCGCGACCTGGCATCGCTGCCGACCCTCGTGCTCAAGGCCGGCGACGGCGCGCCGCAGGAATGGCGCTACCGCGAAAACGGCAAGCGCCACAGCCTGCGCCTGCAGGGGGACTGGCACAGCAACGACGGCGAAATCATCCGCCGCTGGGCCGTGGCCGGCCATGGCTATGCCTACAAATCCCTGCTCGACATCGGCGACGACCTGCGCGCGGGGCACTTGCAAACGGTGCTCGACGATTACTTTGCCGACAGCGTCCCCCTGAACCTGCTGTACCGGCGCAGCCGCTTCCAGCCGCCACGCGTCACCCTGCTGGCCGAGTTCCTGCTGCGGCAGTTCGCCGACCTGCAGGCGCACGGTTAGCGGGCCGCCATCACGGCGCCAGCACGCCCAGCTGGCGCAGCAGGGTCAGATTGTCTTCCAGGTGCCAGTTGTCGCTGATGCGTCCCTGCGCATTCACGCGATACAGATCGAACGCATGGAAATCGATGGCTTGGCCCTGCCCCTGCAAGGGGCCCTGCGGCGTGGGGAAGACGCCCGTGAAGCGGCCCGTGAAATGCAGGCGCAAGGTGACCCGGTCGCCCGCCACCAGCATCTGCTCGATGGCGACCTTCAAATCCGGCACCGCCGCATGGAATACCTGCGACGCCTGCAGCGGACCGGCCAAGCCCTGCGGCCGGCCGGCGGGCAAGGTACGGTCGGTGAAATCGTCAGCCAGCGCCAGCCGCGCCAGGGCCGGATCGCCGCTTTGCCAGAACGCGGCATAGCGGCGCGCGGCCAGCGCCACGGTGGCATCGGCTTTCGCGCCGGACAGGTGGGCCGGCATGGGCAAATCCATGGCGGCATGGGCTGGCGCGGCGGCCAGCAGCGACAGGGCCAGGAGGGCGGGGGCAAAAGCGGGCATAGTAGTTCCAAATGAGTTGATCGGCGTGCACATGGCACACCGCCATTCTGGACTCGCTTGCCGTACTTGATAATTGGCCCCGCACTTGAAGCAATTACTTGCAGGATTTGAAAATCAGCGCCCGCCCGCCGCGTCGAGGATGCTGCCCGTCACATAGCTGGCGCCCGGCCCCAGCAGGTACAAAATGGCGTCGGCGATTTCTTCAGGCTGGCCACCCCGCTGCATCGGCACGCCGGGCGCCAGGCGCGCCACCCGTCCCGGTTCACCGCCCGAAGCGTGGATCTCCGTATAGATGATGCCGGGCCGCACGCCATTGACGCGGATGCCCTCGGCCGCCACTTCCTTCGCCAGGCCCAGGGTCAGGGTATCGACGGCGCCTTTCGAAGCCGCGTAATCGATGTATTCGTCCGGAGAGCCGAGGCGGGCCGCCGCCGACGACACATTCACGATGCGCCCGCCCTGCCCGCCATGGGCCGTCGACATGCGCCGCACGGCCTGCTGGCAGCACAGAAAATAACTGATCACGTTGGTGCGCAGCACGCGTTCGAGACGCTGCGCGGACATGTCGACGAGCCGGCATTTCTGCTCCAGCACGCCCACATTGTTGACCAGCGCCGTGAGCGTCCCCAGGCGCTCGTCGACTTCCGCAAACAGGCGCGCCACGTCCGCTTCATCGCTGGCATCGGCCTGCACGGCGATGGCCTCGCCCCCGTCGGCCACGATGCGCGCGCACAGTGCCTCGGCCGCCTGCGCGTCGCGCACATAGTTGATGCACACGGCATAGCCCTGGCGCGCCGCCAGCAGCGCCGTCGCCGCACCGATGCCGCGGCTGCTGCCGGTAATCAAGATCACTTCCTTCATCGTCCCTCCTGAATAGTTGTGGCTTCATCATACGCGGACGAAAAAAAACCCGCGCGCGGCGGGTTTTTCGTACTGACACATTCAATTCCGGAAATGCGTCATGGCGTACGTCAGATGCTGCCACCAGTGTTCGCGCGACTGCACGGACGCCAGGCATTTCGCATCGACCTCGTTCTTGAACGCGGGGTCCACGCATGCCTTGCTGGCCAGCGCATTGCGCTGGTTTTCCACGTTGACGATGGCAATCGCCAGCCACGCCACGAGGGCGAGGGCCAGTACGCACAGGGTCCAGGGCAGCTGTTTCATGACGTCTCCGCTTACTTCTTCGCAGGCGCCGGTGCGCGCTCTTTCAGCACGCGCGCCACCAGTTCATCCATCACGCGCAGGGTCGCGGCCTGGGTTTGCGGTTCGGACTGGCCCGGGCGCGACAGCTGCGCCGGCGACGTCACGAAGCGGCCATCGATGACGATGGTCGGCGCGCTCTCGATCTTGCTGGCGGTGATCAGCTGCTCGTTGCGTTTCAGCTTGGTCTGCACGCCGAACGAGTTGAACATGTCCAGGTATTTCGCCTTGTCGATGCCGTTCTTGACCAGCAGGTCGAGGATGGCGTCATCGCGATTCAGGCGATTGCGCTCGACGTGGATGGCGCGGAAGATCTTGTCGTGGAACTGGTCCAGCTGGCCCATCGCTTCCAGCGTGGCATAGGCGTGCGCCTGCGGGTCTTTCGGGCCGGTGGCGGCCAGGTGGACGCGGCGGAAGGCGATCTTGTCGCCCTGCTTCTTGACCCAGTCGTGCATCAGCGGATCGAACACGTAGCAGTGCGGGCACGAATACATGAAGTACTCGACCACTTCCACCTTCTTGCCCGTGTCCGTGCGCACTGGCGTCGTGAGCGTGGTAAAGCCGGTATCGGCCGCCATGGCGCCGCCGGTGGCCGCCACCAGGGTGACGGCGGCAAGCAGGGGACGCAAGAAACGCAGAAAACGCATATAAATCCTTCATCATAAGTGGTCGTGAACGGGGCGAGATTACCACTTTTTGCGCCGGACGATGTCGCCCGGCCGGAAAAAAAGCGCTTTTATCCGCTCCGTTTGCGCCCGCTTAAGCCGCATTTAAGCCCCGCCGCGCCCCTGCCTCAAAAATGGTAGCGCGCCGACACGCGCAACTGGCGCGCGTCATTGAGGTAAATGCTCGAGCGGCAGCCCGGCGCATCGCCGTAATGGCGGCGGTTGGCCAGGTTGCTGCCGGCCAGTTCCAGCTCCCAGGCGCCCAGCTTGCGCACATAGCGTCCGTCCACGGTGGCAAACGCGGGTACTTGCGCCAGGCAGCTGCTGGCGAAATCGGGACCATAGCGCAGCGCGCGCAGCCATTGCACGCCCACATCGGCACTGGCGCCCGCCTGCCCCGTCCAGTACAGGCGCAGGCTGGCCAGGGTCTTGGGCACGAGAGCGATGTCCGGGCCATCGTAGGCGTAATCGTCATAGCGCGCATGCACTTGCCGCAGCTGCCCGTCAAGACGCCAGTCGCGCGCCAGCGCCATGCTGGCCTCGATGGCGACGCCGTCGCGGCGCGAGGGATCGAGGTTGCCCGCAAAGCCCAGCTGGCCCAGGTTCTGGTCGAAGACGATCTGGTTGCTCAGGCGCTCGCTGAACACGCGCACGGAAGCGCTGCGCGCCGCATCGCCAAAGGTGGCGCCCACTTCCATTTCGCGCCGCAGCTGTCCCGCCAGCGGGCGGTAGCCGGCGCGGGTATAGCCATCGTCGTCGATGCGGTAGCTGCGCGCGGCCTTCGCATACACGCTCAGTTGCGGGCGCAGCTGCAGGCTGCCCTGCACGTCCCAGGCATTCTGATTTTCCCAGTCGCTGCCGCCGGCGGGCATGTCGGCCGGGTCGAGCTGGAACTGTTCATGCCGCAGTCCCAGCAGCAGGCGCGGCGCATACGCACCGCCAAAGGCCAGCTCTTCGCGCAGCAGCAGCGCGCGCGAATACTGGCGGCGCTGCGCATCGCCCGCGCGGCCCGAGCGCCGCTGCCACTGCATCAGGTCCAGGCCCACTTCCGTATCCGTGCCCACGCCGCCCACCTTGCCGTAATGGCGCAGGCGTGGCGCCAGCTGCCGGCGGCGGCTGCTGTACGTCGATTCGCTGCTGCCGTCCTCGCCCGCATAGTGGGCCGTGGCGCGTTTTTCCCGCTGCGACAGTTCCACGCCCAGCTCGAAACTGCCCACATAGCGCTGCACGAAGGCGCTGGCGCGCCGCACTTCATAGCGGTACAGGTCTTCCGGGCGGGCCGCCAGCAAGGCCAGGAACGGCGCCTCGGGCGCGGGATAGCGGGTGTCCTGGTTCAGCTGGTCGGCGCTGAAACCGAAGCGGCCCTGACGCAGCTTCCATTCCGCGCCGCCGTTGAAGCCGCGCTGGTGAAACACGCTGCCGTCGCGGTAATTGCCGTTGCGCAGGCCGTCGATGGCCACGTCGAGCACCATGCCGCCCTGGTCGCGCGACAAGGCGCCGCGCACGCTGTGCTGGCCGCCCTGCGCCAGTTCGGCGGACAAGTCGCCATGCGTGACGCCGGCCGCGCCGCCATCCGCGCCTTCCTGCGCGCACGCCGGCATGGCCAGGGCGCACAACAGCAGGGTGCGCATGGCGATGGTCAGGGCGGAAGGGGCAGGCATCATGGCGGAAAGCTGGGTGCGCCACCGGGGCGCGCACGCACGGCAGCAGGAGGGATGGCAAAAGCGAATCATTATACGCACGGCGCGCGGCGCCGCAACAGCCGGCAAAGCTGCCAGCACAATTCATTGCTTATTTGTAATTTTTACAGGTATATTAAGGAACGCCCGGCGATCCTGGGCGCAGCCGACTGCATTTGAAGATCATCAATCAGAAGTCACTGTGGGAGTCACGCATGGAAAGTCGTAGCACACCGCGCCGCCGCATTTCCCTCATCCCGGGCAAGCTCAAGGCCCTTTCCATCGCCGCCCTGCTGCTGGCCGGCCTGGCCCTGCAAGCCGACCTGTTCGCCCAGCCGGATCAGGGCAAGCCCGCCAGCGCACCCCTGCCGCTGGCACCATCGGCCGACGGCATCGCCCTCGCTTCGCCGCATGCGTCGGCCGTCACCACGCCCAGCGCCAGCAACGCCTGGGGCGGTGCGCGCACGGGCGCGCAAGCGATCCTGTCGGACCGCGTGGTCGACTACCAGATCGAAGCGACTCTCGATCCCGTCAAGCATACGATCGACGGCCGGCAGAAACTGCGCTGGCGCAACCGCAGCGCGCAAGCCGTCAGCAGCGTCTACCTGCACCTGTACCTGAACGCGTTCGAAGGCGAGCATTCGACTTTCTTCACCGAGAAGCGCAAGCTCGACACGGGCTTCCGCTCGGGCGTCGATACGCGCGACGGCGAGTGGGGCTACATCGAACTGCGCAGCATGACGCAGAACGGCGCCAGGGCGCCCTGGCATTTCGTCCAGCCCGACAACGGCCCGGCCACCGACCGCACGGTGGTGCGCGTCGACTTGCCGCAGGCCGTCGCGCCGGGCGCCGAGACGACGCTCGACATCGGCTTCTTCGACCAGCTGCCGCGCGTCATCGCGCGCACCGGCTATTTCGGCAGCTTCCACCTGGTGGGCCAGTGGTTTCCCAAGATCGCCGTGCTGGAACTGCCCGGCGAACGGGGCGCCACGGCGCCGCGCTGGAACGCGCATGAATTCCACCTGAACTCGGAGTTCTACGCCGACTTCGGTCACTACGACGTGAAGCTGACCGTGCCCAAGGAGTACACGGTGGGCGCCACGGGCGAGCTGCAGGGCGCGCCGCAGGAAAAGAACGGCATGCTCACGCATCACTATGTGCAGGGCGACGTGCACGATTTCGCCTGGACGGCCGACAAGCGCAGCGCGCAACCGCTGCTGGGCAGCTGGAGCGGCCCTGGCAGCCCGCCCGTGGCCATCAAGGTGCTGTACCCGCCCGAGTACGCGTCGAACGCGGCGCCCGCGCTGCAGGCTGCCAAGGATACACTCACGTATTTTTCGCGCACCCTGGGCCCGTATCCGTACAAGACCCTGACGGTGGTGATTCCGCCATTTAACGCGGCCGAAGCGGGCGGCATGGAATACCCGACCTTCTTCACGGCCTCGGGCTACGCCGGCCTGCAGCCGAAGACGGCGGCCGAATTCGGCCTCGATTTCGTCACCATCCATGAATTCGGCCATGGCTATTTCTACGGCATACTGGCCTCGAACGAGTTCGAGGAACCGATCCTCGACGAAGGCTTGAACGAGTACTGGGACCAGCGCATGCTGCGCGCACGCAATCAGGATATCCACGCCACCACGTCCCTGCTCAAGCACCTGGGCTTCGCTCCCGCCTTCAAGGTCTTCGAGTTCGAGCGCACGGCCGCACCGCGCCAGGACGCGGCCGACCCGCTGGGCCAGAACGCGTGGGACCGCCTGCAGGGCGTGGGCCCCGTGTACACCCGCACGGCCACCACCCTGCGCGACCTGGAAGCGCGCATCGGCAGCGAGGCCATGGAACGGGGCTTCAAGGCCTACTATGAACAGTGGAAATTCCGCCACCCGAGCGTGGCCGACTTGTGCGAAGCGCTGGCCGAAGCGACGGGCCAGCGGCGCATCGTGGAACAGGTCTTCGCGCAGCAAGTGTATGCCAGCGCGAATATCGACGACCGCATCGGCAGCTTTACCAGCGACGAGCAGACGCCGCTGGCCGGCATGGCGCTGGTGAACGGCAAGCGCGTGGAACGCACGCCCGAGGCGCTGGAACAAGAAGAGGACAAGGTGCGCGAGGCGTGGGACAAGGCGCACCCGGACGCCAAGCCAGGCACGGGTCCCTATCCGTATCTGACCAGCGTGGTGCTGCGCCGCCGCGGCGCGCCCGTGCCGCAGGTGCTGCTGGTGAAGTTCGCCGACGGCACCTCCGAACGCGTGGTGTGGGACAACGACCAGCTGTGGCAGCGCTACACCTGGAGCAAGCCCGTGAAGGCCGTCTCGGCCGAACTGGACCCCGACCGCGTGCACTACCTCGACGTCAACAAGCTCGATGACAGCCGCACCCTGAAAGCCGACAAGTCCGCCGCGCGGCGCTGGAGCGTCGACCTCGCCGCCGCCTTCCAATACCTCTTTTCCCTGATTGCCACCGTATGAGCGCCACTTCCACGACACGGGCCAGCGGCCTGACACTGACCACGCGCGCCAGCCGCGCCGCCCTGCAATGGCGCTTGCTGCTGCTATGGGCCGGCCTGCTGCTGATCCCCGCCATCGTTGCCGTCATCCCGCTCTGGCGCACCTTGAGCGCCAGCCTCGATCAGGCCGTGCATGCGGCGGCCCTGGCGCAGCAGCTCGACCTGATGACCCTGGCCGATCTGGCAGCCAATGCCAGCCGCAATGGCGCCGCCATCAGCCAGGCCGCCATCGCCGGCGTCGTCCTGACCCTGCTGCTGTCGCCGCTGCTGAGCGGCCTGGTGGTGACGGCCGCGCGCGCGCCGGCGCCACTGGGCTTCGGCGCGCTGCTGACGGGCGCCTTCAGCGCATACGGCCGCATGCTGCGCATGCTGTTGTGGAGCATCGTGCCGCTGGGCCTCGCGCTGGCGATCGGTGCCGGCGCGCTGAAACTGGCCGACAAGCACGCGGCGACAGCCATCCTGGAAGCGGACGCCGACCTGGCCCGTCACCTGGCCTTGCTGTTCGCGGGCGTGCTGTTCCTGCTGGCCTGCGCCACGCTCGATGCGGGCCGCGCGGCGCTGGCCGTCGACCGGCGCCGTACGTCGGCCGTCAAGGCGTGGTGGCGCGGCCTGGGCATGCTGCGCCGGCGTCCGCTGGCCTGCCTGGCCATCTACCTCGCCATCACCGTGTTGGGACTGGCCCTGTATGCGCTGCTGGGCGTGGCGCGCCTGAACCTGGCCGGCCCGGGTCCGCTGGCCATCGTGGCCGGCTTGCTGGCGACGCAGCTGGCGGCGCTGGTGCTGGCGTGGATGCGCAGCGCGCGCCTGTTCGCGCTGATCAGCGTCAAGCGTTCGCTCGCGTGATCAAGCTCCCAGGCGCCCTTCATCGGCGAGGAAGTCGATGAAGGTGCGCACTTTCGAGGACAGGTAGCGGCGGCTCGTGTAGACGGCATACACCTTGCCGCCCGCCAGCTGGTAGCCGTCGAAGAGGCGCACCAGCCGCCCGGCCGCCAGGTCCGCATCCGTCTGCCACGATGGCAGCAGCGCGATGCCCATGCCGTCGAGCGCGGCCGCGTGCAGCAGGCTTTCGTTATTGCATTGCAGGACGGGCGAGAATTTCACCGTCTCGCGCCCCTGCGGCCCGTCGAAGGCCAGCTCATTGCCGTTCGCCAACAAGGAATAGCTGATCATCGCGTGCTGCGCCAGATCTTGCGGCAGCTGCGGCTGGCCGGCGCGCGCCAGATAGGCGGGCGCGGCCACCAGGTGAAAGGCGATGCTGCCGATGGGCCGCGCAATCAGGGCCGGCGACGGCGCCTGGCTCACGCGCAGGGCCAGGTCGAAGCCCTCTTCCACCAGGTTGACCACTCGCCCGCTCAAGTCGATGTCGAACGTCACTTCCGGAAAGCGCTCGCGGTAGGCCACCAGGGTGCGCGTAAAGATGGCGTTGGCGAACCAGACGGGGGCGCTCAGGCGCAGCATGCCGCGCGGCACCACCGTCGTGCGGCCCACCGTCGCTTCCACCTCGTCGAGGTTGTCGAGCATGTCGCGGCACTGTTCAAAATACACCTTGCCGATTTCCGTCAGGCTCAGGTGGCGGCTGCTGCGGTTCAGCAGGCGCGCGCCCAGGTGGCGCTCCAGATGCATCACGTGCTTGCTGACCATGGCCGGCGACAGATCGAGGCGCTCGCTGGCGCGCACGAAACTGTCCAGTTCCACCACGGCGCGAAACACGCGCATGCTGCGCAAGGTATCCATGACTGCCCGATCATCAACAAAATGGAAATGATATATCAATAATGGCGATCTTGATCAACTGGCTGGGCATGACTATCATCGATAGCATCAGCCATTCCACTACGGAGCCGCCATGCAAGAGCACACCTTCCCCACTTATTTCCTGTCGCACGGCGGCGGCCCCTGGCCGTTCATGAAAGACCAGTTCGGCGGCCGCTACGACGTGCTCGAAGCGTCGTTGCAGGATATCCCGCGCCAGATCGGCGCGCGTCCGAAAGCCGTGCTGGTCGTCACGGCACACTGGGAAGGAGCGCAATTTCTCGTCTCGGCCAGCCCCCGGCCGGGCATGATTTATGACTATTCGGGCTTTCCGCCGCACACCTATCAAATCCAGTACCCGGCACCCGGCGCGCCGGAATTGGCGGCGCAGGTAAAACAGTTGCTGGACGCGGCCGGCCATCCGGCGCGCCTCGACCATGAGCGCGGTTTCGACCATGGCACCTTCAGCGCCCTGTTCCCCGTCTACCCGCAGGCGGACGTGCCGCTGGTGCAGCTGTCGCTGAAACACGGCTACGACCCGCTCACCCACATCGAGGTGGGCCGGGCGCTGGCCAGCCTGCGCCGCCAGGGCGTGCTGATACTGGGCAGCGGCCTGTCTTACCATAACCTGCGCCAGTTCGGCCAGGCGGGCGCCGTCGCCTCGCACCAGTTCGACGCCTGGCTGCGCCAGACGATGGCCTTGCCGCCGGAACAGAGATTGGCGCAGCTGCTGGCCTGGGACCAGGCACCGGGCGCACGCCAGGCCCATCCGCAGGAAGACCATTTGCTGCCGCTGATGGTGGCGCTCGGCGCGGCCGAGCAGGAAGCGGCGCACGTGGCGTATCACGAGGAGGATTTTTTTGGGGCGCTGGCGGTGACGAGTTTCCGGTTTGGAACGACTGGCGGAAATTAGCAACGAGCCGGGGTCAGACCCTCAACACCGCTAACGGCTGGTTCAGCGCCAACGGCACCGGGAGTCTGACCCCAGAATTTTAAAAAGCCGCGAACTAGCGGCTTTTAGTGAATTACGTCCCGCGCTTGCCCCGCGCCGCATTCTTCGCCTTCTCGGCAGCGATCTCGGCCGCCTTGGCCGCTTTTTCAGCCATCTCGGCCGCGTGCTGGGCCATCAGGGCCGCGCGCGTGTCCGGCGTTTCCAGCGAGATACGTCCCAGGATGCCGCTGCGGTAGTCGAGCAGCAAGGTGTGCGACGCTTTCTCGAAATCATAGTCGCCGCCCTTGATGCGGAAGCCGCGCTTGGCGGCGATGCCTTCGACCACGCCGATGGCATCGACTTCGCCGATCTTGGTGCCATAGCGGGTTGCCAGCAAGTCCGGGTAACGCTTGAGCAGCTCCTCGGCCAGGAAGACGGCCACTTCCTCTTCGATCAGCGCGTTCGAGCCGATGGCGTGGCTGGCGGCCAGCATCAGGCCATCGCTGGGGATGGCGATCTTCGGCCACAGCATGCCGGGCGTGTCGACGAGAATGGTGTTCTTGTCCAGGTACAGCTTTTGCTGCATTTTCGTCACGGCCGGCTCGTCGCCCACCTTGGCCACGCGCTTTTTCAGCAGCGCGTTCATCAGGGTCGACTTGCCCACGTTGGGGATGCCCATGATCATGATGCGCAACGGCTTCGTCGGCACGCCGCGGTGCGGCGCCAGCGACTTGGCCAGGTCCGGAATGCGCGCCACGTCGCCCGGCTTCTTGGTCGTCATCGCATACGCGGTCACGCCTTCCTGGGCATTGAAATATGCGACCCAGGCGGCTGTCGCGGCAGGGTCGGCCAGGTCGGTCTTGTTGAGGATTTTCAGGCAAGGGCGCTGGCGGAACAGGCGCAGCTCGTCCACCATGGGATTGCAGCTGGCTGCCGGCAGGCGCGCGTCCACCACTTCAATCACCAGATCGGTGTTTTCCATGGTTTCGGCCGCTTTCTTGCGGGCCGCGTTCATGTGTCCTGGGTACCATTGTATCGCCATGCTCTTGCTTTCAAAATCGTTCAGTCAATCCGCTATTTTACGTGGTTGCCGCCACGACGTCCCATTTTCCGCCGCCAGCGCCAGCCGTGCGACGCGAACGAGACAATTGGTGATAATTTAGCAGTTACTCGAATGATAAGATCCGCAGTCCGTCCAGCCTGGCCGGTTTCCCCATTGCAAGTTCTACCTGGCACGCATTCCATGCATCTTCCCCGTTTTTTCCTCCTCACTCCCCTTTGCGCCTGCCTCTTGCCCGCCATGGCCCAGGAACAAGCGGCGGCGCCGGGCGATGCAGTGCTCCAGGAAATGCAGCAGATTGTCGATGTGCAAGGCACACGCGATCCCGACCTGCGCCCCTACCGCACCATGCTCAAGGGACTCGACGCGTATGCCGACCACCAGCGCCTGGCGCCGGGCGCGCCGCTGCGCTTCATGCTGATCCCCGCCACGCCGAAGGCCAGGCTCGATGGCGTGACCCTGCACCTGTCGGCCGACAATCTGTCGATCCCCGTGCCGCTGGCGGCGGACGGCGGCTTCACCTTGACGCGCGACAAGACCGCCTACGACGCGAATGCCGACCTGATCAGCAACAAGAAGCGTGACACCCTGCGCTGGCGCGCCGACATCCACACGCCGGGTCTGCCCGCGAACGTGCGCCGCCTGGGCGACTTGCGCCTGGAATGCGAAATACGCTGGGCTGTCGAGCAGGATGACTTGTCATTTGTGCGGCGCAACCTGTTCCGCATGGCCGGCGGACCGTGCCACTCGTCGCTGATACACGTGCCGTATCCCGTGTTCCGCAAGCTGCTTGCCGTGCAGGCGCGCTCGGGCGAGCGCACGCTGGACGTCCGCATCACGGAAGACCGCCAGCGCTATGTGCCGCCGTTGCACGACCAGAGCTGGGACGACAACACCCTGCTGACCCTCACGTATGCCGATGACGGCAACATGGCGCAAGCCGCCCCGGCTGCAGCGTTTCGCCAGTGATACACGCGCTGAAAGCCAGGTCAAGTATTTCCGCAAGGATTCTTTTATTTACTGAGAGTAATAAAAAAGTGTGCTCTAATATCGCCTCTTAAATGAAAAGCAATAATTTCCAGGCTGGCTCCCGCCAGATGCGGGGAGATAGGCGATGGGGAATAGCTCGATATGATGATGGAACACACTGGCAAGGCACCCAAGCGCGTGCTGCGCAATGACTGGAAGAAGGAATGCCGGCAGTTGCAGGGGCAAGTAGCACAGCTGGAAGAGCGCCTGAAACGCCAGAGCGCCGACAGCTATGGCTTGCAAATGCTGTATGACCAACTGGTCAATGAAATCAAGCACCACCGCGACATGTTGCAACTCGACAGTTTTGATGCGGATAAATCATCGCTCGTCTACACGCAAGCCTGGCACCGCTTCATGGCCGGCGACGCGCTCGACTATCAGACGCACCGCCACACGAATTCCAGCAGCCGCCCCACGTTGCTGTAGCGCGGGCCCCTTACAATTCCGCCAGCGCCTTCACGTGCGCCGCCACGCTGCGGCCCAGAGACGACAGGTTGTAGCCCCCTTCGAGGCAGCTGACGATGCGGCCCTTGCCGTACTGACTGGCCACGGCCATCATCTGCTGCGTCATCCACGTATAGTCGGCCTCGACCAGGCCCATGCCGCCCACGTCGTCTTCGCGGTGGGCATCGAAACCAGCGGAAATGAAAATCATCTGCGGCTGCTGCCGGTGCAGCGCGGGCAGCCAGTGGTCGAGCACCAGTTGGCGCACGGCGTCGCCTTTCGAGCGGGCCGGCACGGGCACGTTGACGCGCGTGTCCGTATACGATTCCACGTCGCTGTACGGATAAAACGGGTGCTGGAAAAAGCTCACCATCAGGATGCGCGGATCATTTGCCACGGACTCGGCCGTGCCATTGCCATGGTGCACGTCGAAGTCGACGATGGCGACCCGTTCGAGCCCCCGCACGTCGAGCGCATGCTTGGCGGCGATGGCGACATTGTTGAACAGACAAAAACCCATCGGTTCGCTGGGCCGCGCATGGTGGCCGGGCGGGCGGATCGCGCAAAAGGCGTTGCTGATCTCGCCATCGATGACGGCGTCCGTGGCTGCCACGGCCGAACCAGCGGCCGCCAGCGCCGCCTCGTAGCTGTGCGCGTTGAGCAAGGTGTCGCCGTCGAGCGGATAGTAGTCGCCCTCCTGCGGCACATTATCGCGCACGAGGCCGATGGCCGTGGCGCTGTGGTTGCGCTCGATATCGGACAATTGGGCACGCACGCCGTCGCGGTGCTCGACCAGGTCGCTGATGTGCGCGAGTATCAATTGGTCATTGATGGCCTGCAAGCGGGCCGGCGATTCTGGGTGCCAGTCGCCCATTTCATGGCGCTGGCAATCGGGATGGGTATAAATGGCTGTGCTCATGCGCTGTACTGGTTACCTCTGTCTCTGTCCATTCTCCGGGAACACTGCATGGCATTCCTGTTCGCCCTGCGCGTTCTCGCATAAAATCACTGGCCGGTCTGTGCCGCTACTACACTAATCTACCACGTGCACGGCACGGGCGGGCGGCACGGCTTGACCTGGCCAAAGCGATTGTAAATTAAATAATCCGTCTTACTGTGATAGAAATAGCATGTTTTCGAAAATACACCAGGCCGCACAGCAGATCGGCGAAGTTCTCGTCGGCAAACACTTGCAGATCCGCCAGACCCTCGCCTGCGTGCTGGCCGGCGGCCACCTGCTGATCGAAGACGTGCCCGGCGTGGGCAAGACGACTTTGGCCCACGCGCTGGCCATCTCGCTGGGCCTGCAATGGAAGCGCCAGCAATTCACGAGCGACCTGCTGCCCGCCGACGTGGCCGGCATGAGCGTGTATGACCGGGGCAGCGGCAGCTTCATCTTTCATCCCGGCCCCCTGTTCACGCAAGTGCTGCTGGCCGACGAGATCAACCGCGCCACGCCGAAGACGCAATCGGGCTTGCTCGAAGCGATGGAAGAGCGGCAAGTGACGCTCGATGGCGTCACGCACGCGCTGCCGCAGCCGTTTTTCGTCATCGCCACGCAGAACTGCGCGCACCAGCTGGGCACCTTCCCCCTGCCCGAATCGCAGCTCGACCGTTTTCTCATGTGCGTGACCCTTGGCTATCCCGATGCGGCCGCGGAACGGGCGCTGCTGCTGGGCGCCGACCGCCGCGCCATGCTGCACACCTTGCCTGCCGTCATGAACGCGGAAGAATTGCTGCAGGCGCAAGCGGGCCTGCGCGCCATCCACACCGCGCCTGCCGTCGTCGACTACGTGCTGGCCCTCGTGCATGCCACGCGCGCGCCCGGTGTGTTTGCCGATGGCCTGAGCCCGCGCGCCGCGCTGGCCCTGCTGCAGGCGGCGCGCGCCTGGGCCGCCCTGGAAGGCCGCGACCATGTCACGCCCGACGACGTGCAAGCCGTGCTGCTGCCCGTCTGCGCCCACCGCCTGCATGCCGCGCAAGGGGCCGTCGATAGCCGCAGCCTGCTGCAGCACATGCTGTTGAGTATCCCCGTCTGATCGGCATGCGCTGGCGCACTATCCAATGGCTTCCGGCGCGCCCCTGGCTGGGCGCGCAGCGCGTGCACATCCGTCCCTCGGGCGCGGGCCTGGCGTTTGCCGCGCTGCTGCTGGCGCTGTGGATCGCCGCCGTCAATTACCGCCTGGGCCTGGGCTATGCGCTCACGTATTTCTCGGCCTCCTGCGCCATCGCCGACATGCTGTTTGCCAGCCGCAATTTGGCGGGCCTGGCCCTGGCCGCCACGCCGGGCAGCCCCGTGTTCGCGGGCAGCCAGGCCACGTTCACCTTGCGCCTGATCAACCGCAGCGCGCGCCCGCGCCATGCCATCCACGTGGCCATCCGCGATTCGGCGGCAGCGCCCAGCCTGGCCGACATCGCCGCCCACGGGGAAACGGCCGTCAACATCGTCGTGGCCGCGCAGCAACGGGGATGGCTGATTGCCCCGCCCGTGCGCCTGTCCGGCAGTTTTCCGCTCGGTCTGTTCCTTGCCTGGTGCCACTGGCAGCCAGAGGCGCGCGTGCTCGTGTATCCGCAGCCCGAACACAATGCGCCGCCGCTGCCCTTGCCTGCCGGCACGCTACAGCAGGCACGGCAGCCACGTACGCAAGATGGCGCCCTGGAACTGGCAGGCGTGCGCGCCTACCAGCCCGGCGACCCCTTGCACCGCCTGGCCTGGCGCCAGATCGCCCGCCATGATGGCGAGCATGTATTCAGCAAGCAATTCCAGCCTGCCGCCGACTCTCCCGCAGGCGCAGCCCATGGCAGCATCATGCTCGAGCACGCTTCCCTGCACGCGCTGGCGCCGGAAGCGCGTTTGTCGCGCCTGGCCGCCTGGGTGCTGCAGGCGGAACGCACAGGCCTGCCATATGGCTTGCGCCTGGACACGCTGACTGTCGCGTCGGCCCTGGGCGCCAGCCACCGCGACACCTGCCTGCGCGCGCTGGCCCTGCACGGTTCGCCACACGGTTCGCCGCACGATTGGCGGCACGATTTTCCGCCAGCTCAGGCGACGCCATGAAAGCCTGGCTGAGCAACTTGCCGCGCGACAAGGCCGACATCGTGCTGCTGTTGCTGGCCGCCGCCATGGTGCTGGCGCCGCACGCGCTGCACCTGCCTCCGTGGCTGTCGGCCGCCGCAGCAGCCCTTCTGCTGTGGCGCGCCGTCATCACCGTGCGGGGCAAGCGCCAGCCGCGGCTGGCCCTGCTCGCGCCGCTGGCCTTGCTCGGTATCGCCGGCGTCTACGCCAGCTATGGCACCGTGCTGGGACGCGATCCCGGCGTGGCCATGCTGGCCTTGCTGCTGGCCTTGAAATCGCTGGAAATGCATGGCCGGCGCGACATCTTCGTCTTTGTTTTCCTCAGTTTTTTCCTCCTGCTGGCAAATTTCTTCCATGCGCAAGGCATCCTCAGCGCCGCCTGGATGCTGGCCACCGTCATCGTCCTGCTGGCCGGCCTGTTGTCTGCCCAGTACGGCGCCGTGCAGCCCCGCCTGGCGCAACGGTTAAATTTGCTGGGACGCATGCTGGCGCTGGCCATCCCCCTGTCGGCCGTGATGTTTCTTGCCCTGCCGCGCGCGGACGGCCCCCTGTGGGGAACGGCACCGGAAGGCGCGCAGGCACGTACGGGCTTGTCCGACAGCATGCAGCCGGGCGCCATCGCCTCGCTGGCCCTGTCAAGCGAACCCGTCTTCACGGCCCGTTTTTCCACACCGCTCCCGCCGCAAGACCAGCTGTATTGGCGCGGCGTAGTGCTGGGCGACTTCGACGGCGCCACCTGGACGCGCCGGGGCGCAAAGGGCCGCGCGCCTGCCAGCGACAGCCGGATAGATATCGCGCTGGAAGGCCAGCCCAGCCACTACGAAGTCACCCTGCAAGCAAGCGGCCAGCGGCGCATCTTCGCGCTCGACGTGCCGCGCAGCATCGAACGCTTGCCCGGCAATCCGTACGTCGTGTCGTCCGCGCTGGAAGTGCTGACCATACAGCCTATTACTTCGACCGTGCGTTACCGCGTCAGTTCCCAGCCGCGCTACCGGCTGCAGGCAAACCTGTCGCCAGAACAGCAGCAGCCATGGCTGGCCTTGCCCGCTGGCAGCAACCCGCGCAGCGTGGCCTGGGCCCGCGCATTGCGCGGCAGCGGCGCGCGGGCGCTGCCGCCCGCCGGCGCGATCGCCGCCGTTCTCGGGCACTTCCGCCGCGCGCCGTTCCGCTACACCCTGCAGCCGCCGCTGCTGGGCAAGCAGGGCGTCGACGACTTCCTGTTTGGCACGCAGACGGGCTTTTGCGAACATTACGCGGGCAGCTTTGTCGTGCTGATGCGCGCCATGGGCATACCCGCGCGCGTCGTCACCGGTTACCAAGGCGGCGTGCGCAACGGTACGGACAACAGCTTGACGGTGCGCCAGTCCGACGCCCATGCGTGGAGCGAAGTGTGGCTGGCGGGCCGGGGCTGGGTGCGCGTCGACCCGACAAGCGCCGTCGCCCCCCTGCGCACGCAGCGCAACCTCGACGCCGCCCTGCCGCCGGCCCCGTCGCCGCTGACGGCGTGGCGCGCCTTGGCCGGCCTCGATGGCGGCGCGCAAGGGGCGGTTGCCGCGTGGCGCCAGCAATGGCAGCAGGCCGAGCACGCCTGGAGCAGCTGGGTGCTCGACACCACGCCGCAGCGCCAGCGCACCATGCTCAATGGCTTGAAAAACGTGCCGGCGAAAAAGCTGGCGCTCGCGTGCGCCGTGCTGGCCCTGCTGTCCGCCGTGGCGGGCGCACTGGTCTGGTGGCGGCACGCGCGGCAAGGCGATCCGCTTGACGCCCTGTATGCGCAGTTTTGCCATTTACAGGCGCGGCGCGGGTACAGCCGTGCGCCGCACGAAGGCCCGCACGGTTATGCTGCCCGGTTGGCCGCGGGCAAGACTACACCCGAGATGCATGCCGCCATCGCACAGTTTCTGGCAATCTATGCCGCGATGAAGTATGGTAATGCCAGCCCAGACGAACAACTCCGCGCGCGGCGCCACTTGCGCCGCCTGTTAACCCAATGCCGATGAGACGCTCCTTGTTACCGATCAAATACCCCGCCCTGTCCCTGCTCCTCTCCCTTCCCCTGTGCCTGGCCACCGCGCACGCTGGCGAAAACAGCAATATTTCCGCTGCCGACCGCGCCCGTGCCGTGCGCGCGGCCAAAGCGCCGCCCGCCAAGGCAGCAGCCAAAAAGGCACCGGCGAAATTCGACTTCGAAGGCGAATTTGTCGACTATGCCAACTGGAAGGAAGTACGCGCCTTTCTCGACGACATGTCCGCCAAACACGGCTTTGACCGCGCCGAACTCGATACCCTGATCGGCAAGGTGCGCTATGTCGAGTCAACCGTGCAACTGATGAAGCCCGCGCCGCCCGGCAAGCCGAAGAACTGGCAAGCGTACAGCTCCCGCTTCATCGAACCGGTGCGCATCAATGCGGGCGTGAAATTCTGGGAAGAGAACGCGGAAGCGCTGGCACGCGCCGAACGCGAATATGGCGTGCCGGCCGAGATCATCGTCGGCATCATCGGCGTGGAAACCGTGTACGGACGCAACACGGGCCGTTTCCGCGTGCTCGATGCGCTGACGACCCTCGCGTTTTCCTATCCGGAAAGCCCGACCCGCGCCGCGCGCATGGAATTTTTCAAGGGAGAGCTGGAAAACGCGCTGCTGTACGCGCGCAAGGATGGCATCGATCCCCTGACCCTGCTCGGCTCGTATGCGGGCGCCATCGGCTTGCCCCAGTTCATGCCTAGCAGCATCATGAAATATGCGGTGGATTTCGATGGCGATAGCCACATCGACCTGCGCAATTCCACATCCGACGCCATCGGCAGCGTCGCGCACTTCCTCGTCGAGCACGGCTGGCGCCGCGATGATCCAGCCATCAGCACCTATCCCGTCACCGTTTCGGCCAGCCGCGCGTGGGAAAAGTTCATTGGCCAGGGCTTGCAAGCGAAGTACCGGCTGGGGGAATTGCAGGAAGCCAGCGTGAGTGCCGCCCCGTCCACGCCCCAGAACATGCTGTTCGGCTTGATCGACTTGCAAAATGGTTCAGAAGCAACTGAGTATCACTTGGCAACCAATAACTTCTTTGCTATAACTCAGTACAACAGAAGTTATTTTTATGCCATGTCAGTGATCGACTTGGGCAAAGCCATCAGTCAAGTGCGCGCACGCTAACCGAAAGTCAGTGTAAAGTTATAATATTACTTGTAAGAAAGCGTAAGGGATATTGAATCGACCAGCAAACAGGTCTATGGTAGGCCCGATAACATGTGCCAGCCTCGCTCGCCAGCCTTTGTGCGGCACGGAATGCAGTAATGGTTTTATACTTAACTTTTGTCAAAGTACAATTTTTGTTCTATCATAGAGCATAATAAAGAATAAATAGGTGTTGCAGCTAGACAACGCCGGTTCTGTACCAAGCAAGATTATTGGGCTTTCCCGCCTGAAATTGAATCCTGTTGTACAATTGTGTATATATCATGAAAAACTGTATCCCGGATCGTACCGTGTGTGAATTCGTTCCTTTTAGTAAAGAATGAACATGAACGCAGCAAGAGCGAGCTCCGAGTGTTTTTTACTTTGCAGTGCAACTACAGAAGGAACAATAACATCATGACAAACCAAGTCGGCATTGATATGAACAGCGATTCGGACTCCGACGATCTGCTTCAGTACAACCCAAACAGACTGCTCGATACCCTGATCGAAAACCTGCGCCTGAAAAACGACGCAGCCTTGTCCCGCGCGCTGGAAGTGGCGCCACCGGTCATCAGTAAAATCCGCCACCACCGCCTGCCGGTCGGCGCATCGCTGCTGATCCGCATGCACGAAGTCAGCGACCTGAGCATCCGCGACCTGCGTTACCTGATGGGTGACCGTCGTAACAAATTCCGTATCAGCGACAAGCAATTCAAGCCAAAAGAAGGCGAAACGCCACAAGGCTGATCCTGCCAGTTTTGCAGGTTTTCCCTCCCCGCCATGGGGAGGGGGTATTTCCAGCAGTTCTCAGGCCGTTCTGGCCGATATATTTCCCGTATTAACTATCAGGCAGGAAACACGCCGGTCGAGAGATAGCGGTCGCCGCGGTCGCACACGACAAACACGATGGTCGCATTTTCCACCGTCTGTGAAATGCGCAGCGCGATTTCGCACGCGCCGGCGGCCGAGATGCCGCAGAACAAGCCCTCTTCCGCCGCCAGGCTGCGCGCCATGCGCTCGGCCACGCCCTGGCTCACGTATTCCACCTGGTCCACGCGCGACTTGTCGTAGATTTTCGGCAAGTACGCTTCCGGCCACTTGCGGATGCCGGGAATCTGCGAACCTTCCTCAGGCTGGGCGCCGATGATCTGGATGGCGGGATTCTGTTCCTTCAAATAGCGCGACACGCCCATGATGGTGCCCGTCGTGCCCATGGCGCTGACGAAGTGCGTGACGCGACCTTCCGTATCGCGCCAGATTTCCGGGCCCGTGCTTTCATAGTGGGCGCGCGAATTGTCTTCGTTGGCGAACTGGTCAAGGATCACGCCGCGGCCATCCTTCTGCATCTGTTCGGCCAGGTCGCGCGCATATTCCATGCCGCCCGTCTTCGGCGTCAATAAAATGTCGGCGCCGTAGGCGGCCATGCTCTGGCGGCGCTCCACGCTCAGGTTATCGGGCATCAGGAGCAGCATCTTGTAGCCGCGCAAGGCGGCGGCCATGGCCAGCGCGATGCCCGTATTGCCGCTGGTCGCCTCGATCAGGGTGTCGCCCGGCTTGATGACGCCGCGCTCTTCAGCGCGCTTGAGCATGGACATGGCCGCGCGGTCCTTCACGGAGCCGGCCGGATTATTGCCCTCCAGCTTGCCCAGGATGACGTTGTTGCGCGCAAGCGCATCGGCACCCGGCAAGCGCGTCAGCTGCACCAGCGGGGTATTGCCTATCGTATCTTCAAGTGTCTTGTAAGCCATCGTGTCTGTTTGAGTAGATTCAACAAAGACCCATTCTAATATGAGATGCTGGACGGCGTATCGCTGATCGGCGGCAGCCGCCGGGCCCGTTTGTGCGTCCGGCTACGCCGCCACTGGCCGCATGGCGCCTGCCGCGCTGCCATTTCCGGGCGTGCGCAAGGGGTATTGCGGCAGGCGCGCGCCGCATGCGCTAGACTCGTCACTGTTAGTTATTTTTGTTATTTGCTTATTCAGCCTCCGAACGGACTCGCCATGGCCAGCAGCACACCTGAATTCATTCCCGAAACGACGCAGGACGATCCCGTCCAGTTCGCCACGCTCGACTTGCACGGCCGCAGCCACCAGATCTCGCCCGTCTTCAATGCGCCCGAACTGCAGCGCTTGCAGCGCTATGGCACGCGCCATCACTTTGCCGATGGCGAGACGCTGTTCGAGGCGGGTAGCAGCAGCTTCGGCATGCTGGTGATACTGTCCGGACGGGTCAGCATCAAGCGCCATGAAGTGATGGGACAGGCGTCCGTGCTGCGCGAAGTGGGCGTTGGTCACTTTATTGCCGAGGTGGCGCAATTGTCGGGCCGCCCCACCCTCGTCAACGGCAGCGCCGTCGGCGCCGTGGAATTGCTCGACATCAGTTCGGAATCGCTGCGCGCGTTGATCGTGGCCGAGGCGGAAATGGGCGAACGCATCGTGCGCGCCCTGATCCTGCGCCGCGTCGCGCTGATCGAATCGAATTCAGGCGGCCCCGTGCTGGTGGGACCGCGCGGCAATGGCAATCTGTTCCACCTGCAAAGTTTCTTATCGAGCAATGGCCACCCGCACACGGTGCTCGATCCAGCCACGGATGCGGCCGCCGCCGCGCTGGCCGAACGCTACCAGCCCACGCCGCAGGAATGGCCGCTGGTCGTCTGCCCTGACGGCAAGATCATGAAGAATCCCAGCAATGCGGAACTGGGACGCTGCCTGGGCATGCTGCCCGATTTGTCCGGCGACAAGATTTTCGACGTGCTGGTGGTGGGCGCCGGACCCGCCGGCCTGGCCACGGCCGTGTATGCGGCGTCCGAAGGGCTATCGGTCCTGGCGCTCGAGCAACGCGCGTACGGCGGCCAGGCAGGCGCCAGCGCGCGCATTGAAAATTACCTGGGTTTTCCCACCGGCATCTCCGGCCGCGCGCTGGCGGGACGCGCCTATGTGCAGGCGCAAAAATTCGGCGTCGAGATCGCCACGCCGGCCAGCGCCGCCAACTTGCTGTGCGACACCTGGCCGCTGCGCGTCAATCTGTGCGACGGCACGCAGGTACGCGCCCGCACGGTCGTGCTGTCGTGCGGCGCGCGCTATCGCCGCCCATCGCTGGCCAACCTGAAAACGTATGAAGGGCGGGGCGTGTATTACTGGGCTTCGCCCATCGAAGCCAAGCTGTGCCGGCAGGAAGAGATCATCCTCGTTGGCGGCGGCAATTCGGCCGGCCAGGCGGCTGTGTTTTTATCCGGCCACGCCGCCAAGGTCCACATGGTGATCCGCGGCGAAGGCCTGGCGGCCAGCATGTCGAGCTACCTGATCGAGCGCATCGCCGCCACGCCCAACATCACCTTGCACACGCACACGGAAATCATCGCCCTCGAAGGCGACGACGATGGCTTGACGGAGGTGCGCTGGCGCAACAACCGCACGGGCGAGGAAGCCGATTGCGCCGTGCGCCGCGTGTTTCTTTTCGTCGGCGCCGACCCGAACACGGACTGGCTGCACGACTGCGCCGTGGCCGTCGACGAACAGGGCTTTATCCGCACGGGCTTCGATGTCACGCGCGCCGAATGCCGCGCCCACGGCCACGCAATCTATCCGCCAGACTTGCCCGACCGGGCCGCGCTGGAAACGAGCGTGCCCGGCGTATTTGCCATCGGCGACGTGCGGGCCGGCTCCACCAAGCGCGTGGCCGCCGCCGTCGGCGAAGGCGCTGCCGTCGTTTCCCAGATTCACGGCTTTCTTGCGCGCCTGCCCGTCAACAGCGCTTAACGCAAGGGCATGGGATACGTGGCCACGCTGACATTGCCGTCGCGGTCGATGGCCTGGACGCCAAAGAAATAGTTGTCTTTCGACAGCTTCACCCTGGCCTCGGTGACATTGCCCACGTCCTGCGCGCCCTGCCACTGGTCCGCCGTCGTGGCGCGCCAGACGATGCGGTAACCGGCCAGGTCCGGTTCCGTATTCGGCTGCCAGACCAGTGAGGTGGCGTTTTCCAGCTGGGCCGTCCGCACCTGCACGCCGGCGGGCGCGGCCGGCGCCAAGGCCAGCGACGCGAGCGCCGCCGCATTCACGCGCGCCACTTTCGCCACGTAGTCATAGTCGACGAATTGCGGCAAGTCGCCGTACTGCACGCCGTTTTCCACGCGTACATCCTGGTGCTGATGGGCAAAATCTTCGTGCGGTTCCGTGAAACGCAGCGCCGCGTACCCTTGCGCGAGGAAAGGCATATGGTCGCCGCCGCGCAGGTAGCGGTCGGCGCGCTGGATGACGTTGACCGTAAAGCCGGGCACATAGCGCTCGCCCACCTGTTTCACATGGCGCGCCAGCTGGCGCGAAATCGAATCGTTTTCGCCGCCCGTCGCCACCAGGGCGCGCACGCCGTCGCTCATCTCCTTCACGGCCGGGATGCCTTCGGCAAACAGGCGCACCTGGCCGCCATCGACCGTGCCGTCTTCCGCGCGCGAACTGCCGATGATGTCGTTATTGAGCATGCCGGCGATATTGAGATTTTTCAATTTTGCCTGCTGCGCCCAATGGCCGGAACCCAATAGTCCCTGTTCCTCGGCCGCCACGGCCATGAAGACGATGGTGGCGTCGAACTGGTAGCGCGCCATGGCGCAAGCCGTCTCGATCACGGCCGCCGTACCGGACGCGTCATCGTTGGCGCCGGGCGCGTCGCCCTGCGCATCCATCACGTCGGTGGCGCGCGAATCGTAATGGCCACTGACGACATAGATGCGCCCGGCCGACTGCGGCTGAGTGCCGGGCAAGGTCGCCACCACGTTGACGATGTCCGTCGGCCGCGCAATGCGTTTCGACACGGGCGCGATATGGCTGTCGAACGCCACCTGCAACCGTCCGCCCGCCTGCGCGCCACAGCGCTCCAGCTCGGCCTTGATCCAGCGCCGGGCCGCGCCAATGCCGCGCGTGTCGGACACGGTATAGGACATCGTGTGGCGCGTCTGGAAACCCACGAGCTTGCGCACATGCGCCTCGATGCGCTGTGGCGAAATGTCGGCCACCACCTGCCTGATCTGCTGCTGCGCCGGTTCGGCGCCCGGCGCCGCCGCCGCGCCCGCCGACAGCATTGCTGCCGTCATTGCCGTCAAAATCCGTCCCATGCGTGCATCCCCCGATGATTGATTGAGCTGGCCATTCTCGCATTTTTGACGACGGGCAAGGATGTTCCTGGACGAAAATCGTGCATTATAGAAACTGCTACAATCGGCTGTTGCCCCGCTCACGAAAGACACCGCATGCGCCTGACCACCCATCACCCCGCAAGCCGCAGCCTCAGCCTGCGCGCGGTCCGCTGACGGTGCGCCGCATGCTCGTCAAACTGCTGCTGCTGGCCACCTTGTTTGCCGTGCTCAGCATCGCCGCCCTGTACAGCTACGGACGCTTCGCCGAACGCTCGCTGGGGGCGCCGGGCACGGCCTTGCCCGTGGCGATCGATGCCACCCTGCTCGACCGCGTGCTGGCGCCGCAGCTGGCGCAGCGCCCGGACCACAGCGGCACGGCCCTGATCGACGACAATCTGGAAGCGTTCGCCCTGCGCGCCCTGAGCGCGCGCGAAGCGGGCCGCAGTCTCGACCTGCAATACTACATCTGGCATAACGACGTCACGGGACGCCTGCTGGTGCGCGAACTGCTGCGCGCGGCCGACCGCGGCGTGCGCGTGCGCGTATTGCTCGACGATATCAACGCACGGGGCCAGGACGCGGCCATCCTCGCGCTCGACAGCCACCCGCTGATCGATGTGCGCATCTTCAATCCGGGCCGCAACCGCGACGGCATCTGGATGCGCGCCGTGGAAATGGCCTTGCGCGCCGTCAGCCTGAACCGGCGCATGCACAACAAGGCCTGGATCGTCGACGGCAGGGTCGCCCTCGTCGGCGGGCGCAATATCGGCGACGAATACTTCGATGCGGCCGAGCAAGTCAATTTCCAGGATGCCGACTTGCTGCTGGTGGGGCCCGCCGTGCGGCAGACGAGCGACATCTTCGACCGCTTCTGGAACAGCCGCGCCGTCATCCCCATCGGCGCCTTGCACGCTGGCAAGGACGCGGGCGCGGCTGAACTGCAGGCTGTGCGCACCCGCCTCGACGCGCTCACGGGCGAACTGGGCGCCTCACCCTACCTGCGCCAGCTGACCGATGCGGGCCAGCTGCAGGCCCACCTCGATGGCCGCGTGCGCCTGCACTGGAGTACCCAAGTGCAAGTATTGTCCGACCCGCCGGAAAAAGCCGCACCCGTGGCCAGCTTGCAGCGCAGCGAGCACTGGCTGATGCACAGCTTGCTGCCCCTGCTGACGGACGCACGCGAGGAAGCGCTGCTGACCTCGCCATACTTCGTGCCCGGCACGGAACTGACGCAGACCCTGGCCGGCAAGGTCGCCGCCGGCGTCAATGTCCAGGTGCTGACCAACTCACTGGCCGCCACCGACGTGGCCCTCGTCCATGCGGGCTATGCGCGCTACCGCCAGATGCTGCTGGGCGGCGGCGTCGACCTGTTTGAATTGAAGACCCAGCACCGCAAGCGCATCAGCCTGATGGGCTCGAGCCGCGCCAGCCTGCATACCAAGGCCGTGGTGGTCGATGGCCAGCGGGGCTTCGTCGGCTCCTTCAACCTCGACCCGCGCTCGGCCCAGCTGAACACGGAAATGGGCGTGCTGTTCGACGATGCCGCGCTGGCGGCGGACATGCGCACACTGTTTTTGCACTCGACCGCGAGCGACACCAGCTACCGTTTATTCCTCGACAACGGCGCCCTGCGCTGGTCCGATGCCACCGAAGTACCCGCCAAAGTGTGGACGCAGGACCCGGAAACGGGCTTCTGGCGCCGCACGCTGGTGTCGGTGATGCGCTGGCTGCCGATCGAGTCGCAGCTGTAGCCGCATAAAAAAAACCCCGCGCGGCCGGTACCACGCGGGGTTTTCTTCTCGTGCTGCGCGGCACCACCACGCAGCACGCCTTACAGCAACACGCTTACTTTTTCTCGGCTTCGGCCTTCTTCGCATCGGCCGCAGCCAGCTTGGCTTCCTTCTTCGCAGCCGCTTCCGCAGCCTTGGCTTCTTTTTTCGCTGCAGTAGCCGCCTTCTTCGCGGCGGCCGCTTCCTTCTTCGTTTCGGCAGCCGTTTTCACGGGGGCGGCATCGGCGGCGGCTGGCGCAGTGGCGGCGGCAGGGACGACCTTGGCGGCGGCTGCTTCTTTTTTCGCGGCGGCAGCGGCGGCCTTGGCTTCTTTCTTCGCGGCAGCAGCTTCTTTCTTCGTTTCAGCGGCTGTCTTGGCTGGCGCCGCAGCGGTGTCGGTCGCAGCAGCTGGCTTCGCTGCGGCTTCTTTCGCTGCAACTTCCTTCACAGCAGCTTCCTTTTTAGCTGCGGCAGCTTTCGGCGCCGGAGCGGGCGCCGCTGGCGCGCCGGACATGGACTGGCCATTCACTTGCAAGCCCGCTTCCGACAGTTTCACGGAACTTTTCGGGCCGATGCCCTTCACGCGGGTTTCAAAATCGGCCCAATCCTTGAAGGCGCCGCCCTTGGCACGTTCATCGATGATGGCTTTCGATGTGACGGGGCCGATGCCCTTGACGCTGTCGAGTGCCGCCTGGTCCGCCTTGTTGACATCGACCTGGGCAAAGGCAAAGCCCATCGTCGCAATCAAGGTGGCGATGGCCAGCAGTATTTTTTTGAACATGGGTATCTCTCCGTGGTGTGGTTTCAAGTTGACTCGAACGCAAGGGAAGAGCAGCGCCTTAACGGCTTTAACGGCTGTGGCGTGATACGGTTGACAAGACGGGACAGCGGAAGGACGGGAAAACCTGCGCCAGATCAAACAGACTGGCGCAGGTGAGATGCGGAATACAGCGGCATAGTTACTGCGGGAACAGCTCGTCGCGGGTGACGGTGGCCGTGCCCAGCTTGCCGACGACGATGCCGCCAGCCCGGTTGGCCGTGCGTACGGCCTCGCCCAGGCCCATGCCGGCGCCCAGCATGGCCGCCATGGTGGCGATCACCGTGTCGCCGGCGCCCGAGACGTCGAACACTTCGCGCGCATCGGTGGGCATGTGCAGCACCTCATCGGCCGTGTACAAGCTCATGCCTTCTTCGGAACGGGTCAGCAGCAAGGCGTCCAGGCCCAGCTGCGCGCGCATCTGCTGCGCGCGTTCCGTGAGTTGCTCTTCCGTGCTCCAGTTGCCGATCACGCGGCGCAGTTCCGATTTATTCGGAGTGAGCACTGACGCTCCCGTATAGCGGCTGAAATCATCGCCTTTCGGGTCGACCATGACGATCTTGCCGGCGGCACGGGCCGCCTTGATCATCTCGGCCACGTTCACCAGGCTGCCCTTGGCGTAGTCCGACAGGATCACCACGTCGTAGTGCGGCAAGAGGGCATTGAACTGCGCCAGCTTGTCGCGCAGCACCGTATCGCTGGGCGCATCCTCGAAATCGATGCGCAGCATCTGCTGCTGGCGGCCGATCACGCGCAGCTTGATGATGGTGGAAATGGCCGCATCGCGCTGCAGATAGCTGTGGATGCCGCCGCCCTCGAGCAGGCGTTCGACCTGGCTGCCGGCCTCGTCGTCGCCGACCACGCCCAGCAAGCTCGTCTTCGCTCCCAGCGCGGCCGCGTTGCGCGCCACGTTGGCAGCACCGCCCAGGCGCTCTTCGCGCTTCTCGATGCGCACGATGGGCACGGGCGCTTCCGGCGAAATACGGCTGACGTCGCCGAACCAGTAGCGGTCCAGCATCACATCGCCCACCACCAGCAGGCGTACCTGGGCCAATGCGGCCGGCGCCGTCAAGGCGACCACCTCTTGGGCGCTCATGCGCGCGTCAGGATCGAGCGACCGATCCCGTGGTATTCGATGCCGTTCTCGGCCATGACGGCCGGCTCGAACAGATTGCGTCCGTCAAAGATCACGGCCTGCTTCAGGCGCGCCTTGACCTGCTCGAAGTCGGGGCTGCGGAAGGCTTTCCATTCGGTCACGATGACCAGCGCATCGGCGTCCTTCAGCGCATCTTTCGAACTGTCGGCAAAGCGCACCTTGGCCAATTGCTCCGGCGTCAAGTCCAGTTGCAGCACGCGGCGCGCTTCGGCCATGGCGACGGGGTCGTATACGGCCACGGTGGCGCCGCGCGCCAGCAAGTCGGCCAGCAGCACGCGGGCCGACGCTTCGCGCATGTCGTCCGTATTCGGCTTGAAGGCCAGTCCCCACACGGCGAAATGCCGGCCCGTCAGATCTTCGCCGAAGCGAGTAACCACTTTGCGTCCCAGCACCTGCTTCTGCTGGTCGTTGACGGCTTCGACGGCGCGCAGGATCAGCAATTCCTGGCCGTGGCCGCGCGCCGTGCGCTCGAGCGCCTGCACGTCTTTCGGGAAGCACGAACCGCCATAGCCGCAACCGGCGTACAGGAAGCTGTAGCCGATGCGCGGGTCGGAGCCGATGCCGTGGCGCACGGCTTCGATGTCGACGCCGACCTTGTCAGCCAGGTTCGCCAGTTCATTCATGAACGAGATGCGCGTGGCCAGCATGGCGTTGGCCGCATACTTCGTGAATTCGGCCGAGCGCACGTCCATCCAGTAAGTGCGTTCGTGGTTGCGGTTGAACGGCGCGTACAGGCTTTTCAGCAATTCGCGCGCGCGCTCGCCTTCCGGCGTGGCGTCAACGCCGATGACGATGCGGTCGGGGCGCATGAAGTCTTCGACGGCCGCGCCTTCCTTGAGGAATTCCGGGTTCGACGCGACCGAGAACGTGGCGGCCACGCCGCGCGCATCGAGTTCGCCCTGGATGGCGGCGCGTACTTTTTCGGCCGTACCGACGGGCACGGTGGACTTGTCGACGATGACCTTGAAGTCCGTCATGTACTTGCCGATGCCGCGCGCGGCGGCCAGCACGTATTGCAGGTCGGCCGAGCCGTCTTCGTCGGGCGGCGTGCCGACGGCGATGAATTGCATCACGCCGTGCGCGGCTGCCGCTTCAATGTCGGTGGAAAAGGTCATGCGCCCGGCGGCGCGGTTGCGCGCCACGACTTCTTCCAGGCCCGGTTCATGGATGGGAATGCCGCCACTGTTGAGCAAGGCGACCTTCTGTGCGTCCAGGTCGAGGCAAAAGACGTCGTTGCCCAGCTCCGCCAGGCAGGCGCCGGTCACGAGGCCAACATAGCCGGTGCCGATAATAGTGATTTTCATGGATGTACCGTATGGATAAAAAGCAGGTCTTACATAGAAGTACACGCCACATTGCTCAGGGCAAGGTGACGTGTACGAATCAGTTCATGACATTGAGTTCTTCGGTGCGGCGTGGTGGGTAAGTCTCCCACTTGTTGCAGCCAGGGCAGTGCCAGTAGAACTGGCGCGCCTTGAAGCCGCAGTGGCTGCACTGGTAGCGGGCCAGCTTCTGCGTGTAGCCGTGCACGAGGTTTTTCACCATCGACAGCTCGGACCAGATCGCGGCCGGCGCATCCATCATGCGCGCTTCCAGCAGTTTATCGAGGCCCAGCAGGGTCGGCGTGCGGCGCAGCTCGGCGCTGACCAGCTGCTTCGCCGCTTCCACGCCGTCGAGCTCGATGACGGCCTTGAAGACGACTTCGATCAGGTCGATCGACGACGCTTCTTCCAGGTAGGAACGCAGCAGGTTGACGCCTTCCTGTGGACGGCCCAGCTTGGTATAGCCATCCATCAGGCGCTGCGCCACCAGGGCCACGTGCGGCACGCTTTGCTGCTCCACGCGGCGCCAGGTGGTCAGCGCGCCTTCCACGTCGCCGCGCGCCAGCAGCACGTCGCCCGTCAGGATGGTGGCGCGCACGCTCTTGCGGTCCGTCTGCAGGGCTTTTTCCAGCAGCGGCATGGCGTCGTCCGGCTTCATGTGCACGAGGGCGTCATGCGCCAGTTCGCAATAGAACTGGGCGATTTCTTTCTGGCGCGCACCGGCGCCCGATTCCTGCAAGCCCACGGCCGCTTCGATGGCACGTGGCCATTCCTTTTCGCGCTGGTAGATTTCCAGCAGCGCGCGGCGCGCCTGGGCCGCATATTGCGTGTCGATCAGGCTGTTGAAGGTTTCTTCGGCACGGTCCAGCAAGCCCGCCTTCAGGTAATCCATGCCCAGCTCGTAGGCGGCGTGGCCCTGCTGTTCCAGCGGCAAGTCCGGGCGCGCCAGTAAGTTCTGGTGCACGCGAATCGCGCGCTCCGTTTCGCCGCGGCGGCGGAACAGATTGCCCAGCGCGAAGTGCATATCGGCCGATTCCGGGTCCAGCTTGACGACTTCGATGAAGGCGTCGATGGCCTTGTCATGCTGCTCGTTGAGCAGGAAATTCAAGCCCTTGAAATAATTGCGCGGCAGGCTGCGCGATTCGGACACCAGTTGA
The DNA here is from genome assembly GCF_001758715.1 of Janthinobacterium sp. HH104. NCBI lineage: Bacteria > Pseudomonadati > Pseudomonadota > Betaproteobacteria > Burkholderiales > Oxalobacteraceae > Janthinobacterium > Janthinobacterium sp. HH104. Next base: position 186,935 of record NZ_LRIB01000039.1, read on the forward strand.
TGAATGTCCACGCGCGCGGCGATCCAGCCCAGCGCGAAAAACATCGGGATACCCAATAGCCACCAGAGTTCAAAATCCATGCGATTGTTTTTATTCGAGTAAGAGAGATAGGAGCGACGGCGGCGCTTACTGCGCGCTCACGCTGTCCGGTTGCGGCTGGACATTGCTGGCCACGCCAACGGTCTGCAGCGCGGCAATGGTGGTTTTTTGCTTGGTCGCTTCGCGGCGGTGACGGAACACGGTCGGCGTCAGGGCCAGTACGCCCAGGCTCGCGCCAGCGACAAAAAAGCCCAGCAGCATCAGGACCAGGGGGCCGCGAATTTCATAATTGAGGAAAACATGCAGGTCGACAACCTGCGCATTCTTCAGCGCAAAACTGAAGAACAGGACGAAAAGAACACAGCCAACGATGGTGGAGATGATTTTCATCGATAGGTCCAGAGTGAACAAAAAAATACCAGTGCGACATGGCAAATGGCAAATGGCGCAAACGTAGAGTGCTGATCAAACCGTAGCGAGCGGCAGTGATTTGTGGCCGAGAAGCGCAACCGTACTGAAGTACGGTGAGCATCGCCGGCCGCAAAGCGCGCCGCGCAGTAGGTTTAAGCAGTGCTCTACAGCATATTAACAAAAAAAAGCGGCATCCAAGGACGCCGCTCTTTATTTTCCGCCTTCCAGCAGACGATTAATCCTCGATAATCGGTTGCCCGACCATCGCGTCCACGCGCTCGCGCAACTGTTTGCCCGGCTTGAAGTGGGGTACCCGTTTTTCGGGAACCATCACCTTGTCGCCGGATTTCGGGTTGCGGCCGATGCGCGGGGGCCTGCTGTTCAGGGCAAAACTGCCAAAACCGCGGATCTCGATACGCTGACCGGTCGCCAGGGCGTTGGTCATCGCATCGAGAATGGTCTTGACGGCATACTCCGCATCTTTCGCCACCAGCTGAGAATAACGCTCAGCGAGGCGGTTGATCAGCTCGGACTTTGTCATCTGCCAGTATCCGCGAAGTCTTAGTTCTTGTTATCGAACTTAGCTTTCAACAAGGCGCCCAGGCTGGTGGTGCCCGAAGCTGCGTTGTTGTCGGTAGCTGCCATCTTCTGCATTGCTTCCTGGGTTTCAACGTTGTCTTTCGCTTTGATCGACAGTTGGATACCACGGGCTTTGCGGTCGATGTTCAGCACCATTGCTTCAACGGTGTCGCCGACTTTCAGGTGCGTACCAGCATCTTCAACGCGGTCGCGCGAGATTTCGGAAGCGCGCAGGTAGCCTTCAACTTCTTCGGACAGTTGGATCACGGCGCCTTTAGGCTCAACCGATTTAACGGTACCGGTTACCAGCGAGCCTTTGTCGTTCATGGCTGCGAAGTTGTTGAATGGGTCACCTTCCAGTTGCTTGACGCCCAGGGAAACGCGCTCGCGCTCAACGTCGATGGCCAGAACGATGGCTTCCAGTTCGTCACCTTTCTTGAAGCGACGCACGGCTTCTTCGCCGGTTTCGGTCCAGGACAGGTCGGACAGGTGCACCAGACCGTCGATGTTGCCGGCCAGGCCGATGAACACGCCGAAGTCGGTGATCGATTTGATCGCGCCGCGGACTTTATCGCCCTTCTTGTGGGTAACGCCAAAGTCATCCCAAGGGTTGGCTTTGCACTGTTTCATACCCAGCGAGATACGACGACGCTCTTCGTCGATTTCCAGAACCATCACTTCTACTTCGTCGCCCAGTTGGACAACTTTGTTAGGAGCAACGTTTTTGTTCGTCCAGTCCATTTCGGAAACGTGTACCAGACCTTCGATACCCTGTTCCACTTCAACGAACGCGCCGTAGTCGGTCAGGTTCGTTACTTTACCGAACAGACGGGTGCTTTGTGGGTAACGACGGGACAGACCGGTCCAAGGATCGTCGCCCAGTTGTTTCACGCCCAGCGAAACACGGTTTTTCTCTTGATCGTATTTCAGGACTTTGGCGGTGATTTCCTGGCCAACCGTCAGTACTTCCGACGGGTGACGTACACGGCGCCATGCCAGGTCGGTGATGTGCAGCAGGCCATCGATACCGCCCAGATCCACGAACGCGCCGTAGTCGGTGATATTTTTGACGACGCCGGTCACGACCGTGCCTTCTTTCAGCGTTTCCATCAGTTTCTGACGCTCTTCGCCCATCGAAGCTTCGATGACGGCGCGGCGGGACAGAACCACGTTGTTACGCTTGCGATCCAGCTTGATCACTTTGAATTCGAGGGTTTTGCCTTCGAATGGGGTCGTGTCTTTGACAGGACGGGTATCAACCAGCGAGCCCGGCAGGAATGCGCGGATGCCGTTGGTCAACACGGTCAGACCGCCTTTGACTTTACCATTGACGGTACCGACGACGATTTCGCCCGATTCCATCGCTTTTTCCAGAGCCAGCCACGAAGCCAGACGCTTGGCTTTATCGCGCGACAGGATGGTATCGCCGAAACCGTTTTCCAGCGATTCGATCGCCACGGAAACGAAGTCACCAACTTTGACTTCCAGTTCGCCGTGGTCGTTCTTGAATTCTTCGACAGGGATGAATGCTTCGGATTTGAGGCCAGCGTTCACGATCACGAAATTGTGGTCGAGGCGCACGACTTCAGCGGAAATAACTTCGCCGGAGCGCATATCTTGACGCGACAACGATTCCTCGAAGAGCGCAGCAAAACTTTCCATACCGGTAGATTCGTTAGTTGTAACAGTAGACATAGGGTTCACACAGGTTATCCAGCAGAGATCGCACGATGCGACTTAAACTGGGTTAGGTTTTTGACACACCCGGACAGGCCAGGAGCCGTCAACGGGCACCACATAGCACAACAACACGCTATTTTGCTGCAGCGGCATACCATTTCAACACGGTTTCGACGGCAACATCTGCCGTCATTTCCGACGTATCGAGGACATGCGCCCCTTCCGCAGGGACCAGCGGCGCAATCGCACGGTGAGTATCACGTTCGTCCCGCGCCTGCAAATCCATCAGAAGGTCTTCCATATTAGCAGAAAAACCCTTGTCTATCAATTGCTTGTAGCGCCGTTGCGCGCGCGCCTCGACGCTGGCCGTCAGGAACACCTTCAACTGGGCGTGCGGGAAGATCACCGTGCCCATGTCGCGCCCGTCGGCCACCAGGCCCGGCGTCTTGCGAAAGCCCAGCTGCAAGCTGACCAGGGCCTGGCGCACCGTTGGCAACACGGCAATCTTCGACGCCGTATTGCCCACTTCTTCGGCACGGATCTGCTCGGTGACGTTTTCCTGCGCCAGCAGGATCTCGCCATTGGCAAAGTGACAAGGCAAGTGTTCGGCCAGCTTGGCCAGCGCGTGCTCGTCGCGCAAGTCCGTGCCGCGGCGCAGCGCGCTCAAGGCCGTCAGGCGGTACAGCGCGCCCGAGTCCAGGTAATGAAAGCCCAGCTTGTCGGCCACGCGGTGCGCCACCGTGCCCTTGCCGGAAGCGGTGGGGCCGTCGATGGCGATGACTGGGATGTGGGAGGTCGGCATTATTTTGTCACTTTAAAAAAACTAAACCCAAAAACAAGAGCTGGGGTCAGACCCGACGGGTCTGACCCCAAATTTGCCTTCGGTTAAATAAGACTGTCTTTGGCAATCCCCGCAAACGCGGCGAAATACTCGGGGAAGGTCTTGGCCACGCATTTCGGGTCGTTGATGCGCATCTCGTTGCCGCGGCGCGCGGCGCCATCGAGCGAGGCCAGCGAAAAGCACATGGCCATGCGGTGGTCGTCATACGTGTCGATGGTGGCAGCCTGGATTTCGGCCGGCGGCGTCACGCGCAGGTAGTCCGCGCCCTCTTCCACTTCGGCACCGAGTTTGCGCAACTCCGTGGCCATGGCGGCCAGGCGGTCCGTTTCCTTCACCCGCCAGCTGGCGATATTGCGCAAAGTGCTGGTGCCGTCCGCGTACAGGGCGGCCACGGCGATCGTCATGGCCGCGTCGGGAATGTGGTTGAAATCCATGTCGACGGCTTTCAGCACGCCGTTTGAACGCGCTTCGATCCAGTTCTCGCCCATGGTGATGATCGCGCCCATCTGCTGCAAGGCTTCGACGAAGCGCACGTCGCCCTGGATGCTGTCGCGCCCAACGCCTTCCACGCGCACGGGACCGCCGCCGATGGCGCCGGCCGCCAGGAAATACGAAGCCGACGAAGCGTCGCCCTCCACGTGGATCGTGCCCGGGCTCTGGTATTGCTGGCCCGGCTGCACGGTGAACGACTGCCAGCCGTCATGCTCGACCGTCACGCCGAAACGGCGCATCAGGTTCAGGGTGATCTCGATGTACGGCTTCGAAATCAGCTCGCCCGTCACGTCGATGGTGACAGCATGGTCGCGCGCCATCAGCGGCGCCACCATCAGCAAGGCCGTCAAGAATTGGCTCGACACGTTGCCGCGCACGGCGATGCGCTGCGCGTGGATGTGGCCGCGGCGGATGCGCAGCGGCGGGAAGCCCTGCTCGCCCGTGTATTCGATCTGCGTGCCGACGGCGTTCAGCGCGTCGACCAGGTCGCCGATCGGCCGCTCGTGCATGCGCGATACGCCGTGCAGCGTGTAATCGCCGCCGATGACGGCCAGCGCCGCCGTCAGCGGACGGATGGCCGTGCCGGCGTTGCCCATGAACAGGTCCGCCTCATGGTGCGGGAACACGCCGCCGCAGCCTTCCACGTGGTGCACCTGGTGGGCTGTGGCCGGGTCGCCCGTCAATTCATCCTGCGTCCATTTGACGCCCAGCGACGTCAAGGCCGTCAGCATGACGAAGGTGTCGTCGGAGGCGAGCAGGTCGATAATCTTCGTCGTGCCCTTGGCCAGCGCGGCCAGCAGCAGCACGCGGTTGGAAATGCTTTTCGAGCCGGGCAGGCGCACCGTGCCTTCGGCATGCATCACCGGCTTCAAATCGATATGGTGGGGGTAGTGCTTGGTCTGGGTCATGCTGGAATCCTTGAGTATTTATCGTGTGGGCGCGGCCGGTACTTCCGCCGTTTCAATCGCCTCGATCCATTGCTGCCGCGCGTGCTGGGCGTTCGCGTACACACCCTCGATGGCGGCGCCGTCGTTCGCGGCCAGGTGGGCGCGCAAAGTCGTCAACTGCGCCAGGTAGGCGTCCAGTTCGTGCAGCAGCGCCGGCTGGTTGGCCAGGCTGATGTCGCGCCACATTTCCGGCGATGAACCGGCGATGCGCGTAAAGTCGCGAAAGCCGCTGGCCGCGTATTGGAACAGCAGGCCCGCGTGCGGTTTGTTGGCGATGTCGTCGACCAGCGCAAAGGCCAGCAGATGCGGCAGATGGCTGACGGCGGCAAACACCTTGTCATGTTCTTCGGGGCTCAAGGTGTGCAGGATGGCGCCGCAGGCGCGCCACGCGGCCGCCACCCGTTCCACGTCGTCCGCGGCGTTTTCCGCCAGCGGCGTGAGCACCACTTTCTTGCCTTGATACAGGTCGATGATGGCGGCATCAGGACCATTCGTCTCGCGCCCCGCGATCGGGTGGCCGGGCACGAATTGCCCCACCTTGCCACCGAGCGCCGCGCGCGCGGCCGCCACCACGTCGCTCTTCGTGCTGCCCGCATCGGTCACGATGGTGCCCGGCTGCAGATGCGGCGCGATGGACGTCAAAATAGCGCCCGTCTGCGCCACGGGCGCGGCCAGCAGCACCAGGTCGGCGCCATGCAAGGCTTGCGCCATGTCGCAGCCGATGGCGTCGATGATGCCCAGCTCGAGCGCGCGCGCCATCGAGGCCGGCGAGCGGCCCATGCCGACCACGGTTTGAACCGCGCCCGCGTGTTTCAGGGCGCGCGCGAACGAGCCCCCGATCAGGCCTACGCCAAAGATCACTACCTTGTTCAGTGCAGGCGTCGTCATATCGTCAGGCCAGCGCTTTCGTCAGCGCGGCGATGAAGATGGCGTTTTCCTGCGGCAGGCCGATGGAAATGCGCAGCCATTGCGGCAAGCCGTAGCTGCCGACGGGACGCACGATCACCCCTTGCTTGAGCAGCGCCAGGTTCACGCGCGCGCCCGCTTCATCGTCGTCACCCACCTTCACCAGCACGAAGTTGCCGTGCGATGGCACGTATTCCAGGCCCAATTGCGCAAACGCTTCCGTGAACTGCTGGTAGCCGGCCGCGTTGTTGCGCGCGCTTTGCTCGAGGAAGGCCTTGTCGTTCAGGGCGGCAATCGCGGCGGCCTGCGCCAGCGAGTTGACGTTGAACGGCTGGCGGATGCGGTTCATCAGGTCCGTCAGCACGGGCTGGGCGATGGCAAAGCCGATGCGCAGGCCGGCCAGGCCGTAGGCCTTCGACAGGGTGCGCGACACCACCAGGTTCGGATACTGGCGCACCCACGCCGTCGACTCGTACTGGTCGTCGGCCGACAGGAATTCGTTGTACGCTTCATCCAGCACGACGACGACATGCGCCGGCACTTTTTGCAGGAACGCTTCCAGCTGCGCGGCCGTCAGGAAGGTGCCGGTCGGGTTGTTCGGGTTGGCGATGAAGACCAGACGCGTGTCGTCGGCAATCGCCGCCGCCATCGCGTCCAGGTCATGGCCGTAGGCTTGCGCGGGCACGACGATGTGACGCGCGCCCAGGCCTTGTGTGGCCAGCGCGTACACGGCGAACGAATACTGCGAATACACGACGGATTGGCCATGCTGCACGAACGCGTGCGCGGCGATTTCCAGGATGTCGTTGCTGCCATTGCCCAGGGTGATCCAGTCGGCAGGCACGTCGTAGCGCTTGGACAGCACGGCTTTCAAGTCGAAGCCGTTGGCGTCCGGATAGCGGCCCAGGTCATCGATGGCGGCGATCATCGCCTGCTTCGCCGACTCCGGCATGCCGTACGGGTTTTCATTCGATGCCAGCTTGACGATGGCTGCCTCGTCGAGGCCGAATTCGCGCGCGACTTCCGCGATCGGTTTGCCGCTCTGGTAAGGGGCGATGGCGCGGACGTATTCTGGACCGATATTTTTAGACATGGTGTTCTTTAAAAGTTGGTGAATGAATGGCAGTCAATGGAGGTGGTTTGCTGGGTTACGCTGCGCTAACCCAAGCTACAGCTTACCGTATGTCGGGTAGGCCGGATTAGCGCAGCGTAATCCGACACCACCACAGGCATCAATCGAAGTCACAGACTGACCGGATACGACCCCAGCACCTTGAAAAACGCCGCATTGCTCTGCAGCTCGCCCAGCGCCTGGGCGACGGCGGCGTCATGCACGTGGCCCTCCACGTCGACATAGAAATAATACTCCCAGCTGCCCATGCGCGCCGGGCGCGACTCGAAGCGCGTCATCGACACGCCGTGCTTGGCCAATGGCGCCAGCAACTGGTACACGGCGCCCGCCTTGTTCGGCACGGCCAATACCAGCGAGGTCTGGTCCTTGCCCGACGGCGCCGTCTGCAAGGTGCCCACGACGGCAAAGCGCGTGCGGTTGTGCGGGTCGTCCTGGATATGGCCCTTGACCACGCCCAGCTTGTACTGCGCACCGGCCAGTTCGCTGGCAATCGCCGCCACCGTGCCATCTTCGCCGGCCATGCGGGCCGCCTCGGCGTTCGAGGCCACGGCGTGGCGCGCCACGTGCGGATAATTCTGGTTCAGCCACACCTGGCACTGCGCCAGCGCCTGGGAATGGGCGCAGATGGACGTAACGCCCTCCATATTGCCGCTCTTCGTCATCAGGCTGTGGTGCACGGCGATCGCCACTTCGCCGCTGATGATGAGGCTAGTCTGCAGCATCATGTCCAGCGTGCGGTTGACGGCGCCTTCCGAGGAATTCTCGATCGGCACGACGCCGAAGTCCGCCGTGCCCGCCTCGGCGGAACGGAATACCTCGTCGATGGACGCGCACGGCAAGCCTTCGACGGCGCTGCCGAACTGCTGATACACGGCCTGTTCGCTGAAGGTGCCGGCCGGGCCCAGATACGCCACGGTCACGCGCTTTTCCAGCGAGCGGCAGGACGACATGATTTCACGGAAGATGGTCTGCACTTCGCGGTCGCCCATGGGGCCGGGATTGCGCTCGGCCACGCCGCGCAGCACCTGCGCTTCGCGCTCGGGACGGAACACGGGCGCCTGCGTTTCGGCCTTCACGTGGCCTACTTCCTGGGCGATTTGCGCGCGGCGGTTCAGCAGTTCGAGGATTTGCGCGTCGATCGCATCGATCTGTTCGCGCAGCGGTTTCAATTTATCGGTCATGGTGGTTTGTTTCGTCAGCTGTACTTCAATCATGGCCGCACGGCCTGCGCCGGCGGCGGGCCGGCGCGCTTGCTCATGAGAATGCCGGACAAAATGATCAGGGCTAGGCGCGTTGCCGCTGGCAGTACGAATGTACGACAAGGCAATGCAACAACGCCCTGGACTTTTTGGCAGGCATTCTAGCGTCCGGCAAACTCGTTCAAATAATTGACTAAGGCTTGCACGCCTTCGATCGGCATCGCGTTATAGATCGATGCACGCATGCCGCCGACGGACTTGTGGCCCTTCAGTTGCAGCAGGCCGCGCTGCTTGGCGCCAGCCAGGAATGCGTCGTTCAGACTTTCATCGCGCAGATAGAACGGGATGGTCATGCGCGAGCGGTATGCGGGCTCGACCCGGTTCTGGTAGAAGTCGTCCGCATCGAGCGCTGCGTACAGCAGAGCCGCTTTCTCAATATTACGCTGTTCCATGGCCGCAACGCCACCCTGGCGTTTGAGCCACTGGAAAACCAGGCCGGCAATATAGATGCCGTAGGTGGGCGGCGTGTTGTACATCGACTCATGTTCGGCCACGACGGTCCAGTCGAAAGCGGACGGGCAGATCGGCAGCGCCTTGCCCAGCAAGTCTTCGCGCACGATGACCAGGGTCAGGCCGGCCGGGCCGATATTTTTCTGCGCGCCGCCGAAAATGACGCCATATTGCGACACGTCGATCACGCGCGACAGGATGTGCGAGGACATGTCGGCCACGATGGTGGTCCCTGCCGGCACGTTCGGCGCCTGCTGGAATTCCACGCCGTCGATGGTTTCATTGGTGCAGATGTGCAGGTAGGCGGCGCCTGGCGTCAGCTTCCATTCGGAGACGGGCGGCACGCCCGCGAAATGGGCGGCCTTGGACGACGCGGCCACGTTGACGTTAGCGTACTTGGCCGCTTCCTGGATCGACTTGCCCGACCACGAACCCGTATGCACGAAGTCGACGGTGGCCGGCTGCTGCGCGGCCAGGCCCGCCAGGTTCATCGGGATGATGGCGTTTTCGCCCAGGCCACCGCCCTGCAGGAACAGGATCTTGTAGTTATCGGGCACGGCCAGCAGTTCGCGCAGATCGGCCACGGCCTGCTTGTAAATGGAGATGAATTCGGGACCACGGTGGCTCATTTCCATCACCGACATGCCACTGCCATGCCAGTCCTGCATCTCGGCGGCCGCTTGCGCCAGCACCTCCTTGGGCAGGACGGCGGGGCCGGCTGAAAAATTGTAGATATGGGTCACGATACGATCCTTGGCAAAAATGAAAATCTTATTGGGGCGACTGCGTGGCCGCCCGCATGACCTGGTCAAGCACGGCATTCACGCGGGGGATCAGCACGCGCTGGCTGATGGCCATCGATTCGGCGGACAGTTGCGGCATGGTGGCCAGCATCTTGCGGCCCAGCGGCGTCTTGTAGAAGGCCGTCAGCTGCTCGACTTCCTGCACCGTGTAAAAGCGCGCGTACAGGGGCACCATTTCGTCGCCCAGCTCGTCGATCAGGGTCGGGTCGGCCAGTACCTGCGTCAGGGTGGCGATGGCCAGGGGGATTTCTTCCTCGGCGCTGGCCAGCGCGCGCGCCTTGCGCTGCTCGTCCAGTTTCGGGTTGGTGTTGATTTGCTGCTGCGCCGACTGGCGGATCATGGCGGGCACCGATTGCAGCATCTGGTCGAAGATGCTGCGCGTCAGTTGCGGGAACTGCATCGCGTCGAGCATGCGCCGCACGGCTACTTTCATGGCGGGGCTGGGCGCCGCCTGGCGCGCGGGCGTGGCTTGCGTGCTCTGGGCCAGGGCCGGCAGGGTCGCGAGGAAGGCCAGCGAGAACGCGGCGAAGAAGGTGGCGACGATTTTTCTCATGGCGTGCGGGGTCTTGAATGACTGGTAAAAGGGTGGCGGCCGGAAGACCTGTCGGCTTACGCCCGACGGGCTAAGCCGACCTACGCAATTCTGCTGGCGGCATAAGCACGCGCCAATAGCAATTGGGGCTCCCGAAAGAGCCCCAATCATCTTACTCCGGCTGTGCCGGATCGACAGGATCGGCTGGGTCAGCCGCCGCCGGCGCAGGCGCGGCGTCCGCCTCCGTCGTCAGCTCGACTTCGTCGATATCCGTTTCCACCACGCGCTGCAGGCCGGACAGCTTGGTGCCGTCCTCCACGGCGATCAGGGTCACGCCCTGCGTCGCGCGGCCCATCTCGCGGATTTCCGACACGCGGGTGCGGATCAAGACGCCACCGGTGGTGATCAGCATGATTTCATCGCTGGTATCGACCAGGGTCGCGGCAACCACTTTACCGTTGCGCTCACTGGTCTGGATGGCAATCATGCCTTTCGTGCCACGGCCATGGCGCGTGTACTCGGTGATCGGCGTACGCTTGCCGTAACCGTTTTCCGTTGCCGTCAGCACCGACTGCTGCTCGTTCTCGGCCACCAGCAGGGCGATCACGTGCTGGCCTTCTTCCAGGTTCATGCCGCGCACGCCGCGCGCCGTACGGCCCATCGGACGCACATCGTTTTCGTCGAAGCGCACTGCCTTGCCCGAATCGGAGAACAGCATCACGTCGTGCTGGCCGTCGGTCAGCGCCGCGCCGATCAGGAAGTCGCCGTCGTCCAGGTCGACCGCGATGATGCCGGCCTTGCGTGGATTGCTGAAGTCCTTCAGCGGCGTCTTCTTGACGGTGCCCAGGCTGGTCGACATGAAGACGTAATGGTCTTCCGGGAACGTGCGGTTCTCGCCCGACAGCGGCAGGATCACGGTGATCTTTTCGTTGTCCTGCAGCGGGAACATGTTGACGATCGGCTTGCCGCGCGAATTGCGCGAGCCTTGCGGCACTTCCCACACCTTCAGCCAGTACATGCGGCCACGATCCGAGAAGCACAGGATGTAGTCGTGCGTATTGGCGATGAACAGCTGGTCGATCCAGTCTTCCTCTTTCGTCGCCATCGCCTGCTTGCCGCGGCCGCCGCGCTTCTGCGCGCGGTATTCGGTGATCGGCTGGGCCTTCATGTAGCCGGTGTGCGACAGGGTCACGACCATGTCCTGCGGTGTGATCAGATCTTCCGTTTCCAGGTCGGTCGCATTCAACTCGATCTGCGAGCGGCGCACGTCCTTGTTGCCTGCGCCGTATTCGTTCTTCGCGGCCGTCATTTCATCGGTGATGATGACGGTGACGCGTTCCGGCTTGGCCAGGATGTCGAGCAAGTCGGCGATATGTTCCATCACGTCCTTGTACTCGTTGACGATCTTGTCCTGTTCCAGGCCGGTCAGGCGCTGCAGGCGCATCTGCAAAATTTCCTGCGCCTGGTCGTCCGACAGCTTGTACAGGCCATCCGTCTGCATGCCGTAGTGCTTCGGCAGGTTTTCCGGACGGTAGGCGTCCACGCCGCCCGGCGTCGTGCCGTCGCCCGTGCGGGCCAGCATTTCGCGCACGACGGACGAATCCCAGGCCTTGGCCATCAGCTCGACCTTGGCGATCGGCGGCGTCGGCGCGGCCTTGATGATGGCGATGAAGTCATCGATGTTGGCCAGCGCGACCGCCAGGCCTTCGAGCACGTGGCCGCGTTCGCGCGCCTTGCGCAGTTCGAACACGGTACGGCGCGTCACCACTTCGCGGCGGTGCGACAGGAAGCATTGCAGCATCTGCTTGAGGTTCAGCAGCTTGGGCTGGCCATCGACCAGTGCCACCATGTTCATGCCGAAGGTGTCCTGCAACTGGGTCTGCTTGTACAGGTTGTTCAGCACCACTTCCGGCACTTCGCCCCGTTTCAGCTCGATCACCACGCGCATGCCCGACTTGTCGGATTCGTCGCGGATGTCGGAAATGCCGTCGAGCTTCTTGTCGCGCACGTTTTCAGCGATGCGTTCCAGCAAGGATTTCTTGTTGACCTGGAATGGCAGCTCGTCGACGATGATGGCGATGCGGCCGCCATCCTTGCCGTATTCTTCGAAGTGGGTCTTGGCGCGCATGACGACGCGGCCACGGCCCGTGCGGTAGCCGTCGCGCACGCCGGACACGCCATAGATGATGCCGGCCGTCGGGAAGTCCGGCGCCGGGATCAGCTCGATCAATTCATCGATCGTGCACTCGGGATTGCGCAGCACGTGCAGCGCGCCGTCGATGACTTCGGTGATGTTATGTGGCGGAATGTTCGTCGCCATGCCGACCGCGATACCGGACGAGCCATTGATCAGCAGATTCGGGATACGCGTCGGCAAGACCGTCGGTTCCTTTTCCTTGCCATCGTAGTTGGGCTGGAAGTCGACGGTATCCTTGTCGATATCGGCCAGCAGCTCGCTGGCGATCTTGTCCAGGCGGCACTCGGTGTAACGCATTGCCGCGGCGCCGTCGCCGTCGACGGAACCGAAGTTGCCCTGGCCATCGACGAGCATGTAGCGCAGCGAAAAATCTTGCGCCATGCGCACCAGTGTGTCGTAGATCGAGGCATCGCCGTGGGGATGGTATTTACCCATGGTTTCGCCGACCACGCGGGCGCACTTGACGTAAGGGCGGTTCCACACGTTATTCATTTCATGCATCGCGAACAAGACGCGGCGGTGCACTGGCTTCAAGCCATCGCGCGCATCGGGCAAGGCGCGACCGACGATCACGCTCATGGCGTAATCGAGGTAGCTCTTGCGCATCTCTTCTTCGAGGGAAATAGGAATTGTTTCTTTTGCGAATTGATCCATTGGCGGTTCGACTGATCTCAGGCTGTGGTTAACTTATCTGTTACGCAATGTATGACGCAATACTGCATATCCTGGGTGGCTGTCGTCGTGGACGCCGCGCCGCGCGCTACTGGCGTGGCCCGGCTTCCATGTCGCAGAGTGCCAGAACAAATCGGCGGGCTGGCGGCGCGGCCAGTACGCGTACCGCAAGGGTACGTGCTGGCCATGCAGTGCCGCCGTGGGCATTTGCTCGACACTCTTAACAGTCAAGCGCACGATTTTAGCATGCGCGCCCAGCTACCTGTACAAATTGGCCATACCGGCAAGATTGGCAGTTTGCATCGGAGCCGTGCATGTTGCCCTGTCGATAATGCACAATGGCAATGTCAGTTCAAGACATCTGCCCTTAAAAGAGGCAAAAAAAGCGATCAATTGTTACAGATGCGTTACAAATGGGCATTTTCGTTGCGCAAAAACAACGCACGGTCTAAAATCGGGCAGGCTTTGATTTAACCACGGTCGTGTGCCCCTGATGCGTGTGGCAAAATGACTGGGAAGTTAATTGCTAGTTTCGCAATCTGAAACGAGCGCATATGGTCTACATGATAAAATCTTGGCACGTAGCACCAGTAGCGCAGTGTTGTTCTGCGGATATCACCCCCCGAAAGGAAAAAAGAATGAATAAATTTGTAACGCTGTTTTTCGCTGCATCCGCAGTGATTGCTGGCTCGGCTTCGGCCCAAACCCCAACCTCCCCACCATTCGCGCCAGTTACCACTGACATCAAAGCACCAAGCCCAAAAAGCGCTTATGTGCAAGATGCTCGCGGCGTAATCGTGCGTGACCCATTCGGCCTGTGCTGGCGTACCGGCTACTGGACACCTGCTGACGCAGTGCCAGGTTGCGACGTACCACTGTGCGTAGAGCCAGAAACCCTGCAAGACGGCAAATGCGTGGCTCCTCCAGCACCAGTCGTACCTGCTCCAGCACCAGCACCAGTCGTGCCAGTGCCAGTCGTAGTTGCTCCTACCTCGGAAAAAGTCAGCTTCGCTGCTGATGCATTCTTCGATTTCGACAAAGCTACGCTGAAGCCAGAAGGCAAGTCCAAGCTGGACGAGCTGGCCGCACAACTGGGTGGCATCAACCTGGAAGTCATCATCGCTGTGGGTCACACCGACTCCGTCGGCACCGATGCTTACAACCAAAAACTGTCGGTACGTCGTGCTGATGCTGTCAAAGCCTACCTGGTCAACAAAGGCGTTGAAAGCAACCGCGTGTACACCGAAGGCAAAGGCGAAAAACAACCTGTTGCTGATAACAAAACTGCCGAAGGCCGTGCGAAAAACCGTCGCGTGGAAATCGAAGTTGTTGGTACCCGCAACAAGTAATTGCTGAACCCCTGGACTTGCCGCAAGTCATCGCGCAAGTCAAGAACAGCATGAAAAACCCCGCTACGGCGGGGTTTTTTTTCGTCCGTGGCTGCCCAATTGTAAAATTGCCGCTATTATTCGACCTATGAACGCCGACCCTCTCGAAATCCAAAAATTCAGTGAGCTGGCCCACCGCTGGTGGGACCCCACTTCCGAGTTTCGTCCCCTGCACGAAATTAACCCCCTGCGCCTGGAATGGATCAACGCGAAAGTGCCGCTGGCCGGCAAGCGCGTGATCGACATCGGCTGCGGCGGCGGCATCCTGGCCGAATCGATGGCCCGCAAGGGTGCCGACGTGACGGGCATCGACCTGTCCGACAAGGCCTTGAAAGTGGCCGACCTGCACAGCCTGGAATCAGGCGCCAAGGTACGCTACAAGCTGATCGCCGCAGAAGCCATGGCCGAGGAAGAGCCGGGCCAGTACGACGTCGTGACGTGCATGGAAATGCTCGAGCACGTGCCGGACCCCGCCGCCATCGTCAAGGCTTGCGCCGCGCTGGTCAAACCGGGCGGCCACGTCTTCCTGTCGACCCTGAACCGCAACCCGAAAGCGTATCTGTTCGCCATCTTGGGCGCCGAATACCTGCTGCGTCTGCTGCCGAAAGGCACGCACGACTATGACAAATTCATCACCCCGGCCGAGCTGTCGCAATACCTGCGCAGCGCCGGCTTGGACGTCAACAGCATGCGCGGCATGGGCTACAATCCGCTGACCAAGATTTACTCACTTAATAGCGATACCAGCGTCAATTACCTGGTGGCCTGCACCCGGCCGCTGTAACAATCACGCACAATACAAGGCGGCTGCGGCCGCCATTTTTCATTCCCACTTGACACACTTTGCCCGCCATGATCACTGACCATCTGCCAGCCCCGCGCGCCATCCTGTTCGACCTCGACGGCACCCTGGCCGACACCGCGCCCGACCTGGCGGCGGCCATCAACCTGCTGCGCGCGCGCGCCGGCCTGGCGCCGACCCCGTATGACATCCTGCGCCCCACGGCCTCGGCCGGCGCGCGCGGCATGATAGGCGCGTCGTATGGGATAGCTCCTGGCGAAAGCGGCTACGAAGCCCTGAAAGACGGTTTCCTGAACAATTACGAAGCGGCCCTGGCCGTGGAAAGCCGTTTATTCGACGGCATCCCCGCCATGCTGGAAGGCTTGACCGCTCTGGGCCTGGCCTGGGGCGTCGTCACCAACAAGGCCGCCCGCTTCACGGACCCGCTGGTCGGCCAGATCGGCCTGGGCGCCGCCGGCTGCGTGATCTCTGGCGACACCATGCCCCACCCGAAACCGCACCCCGCCCCCCTGCTGGAAGCGGCCCGCCGCCTGGATCTGGCGCCGGAAGACTGCTGGTACGTGGGCGACGACCTGCGCGACATCCATGCCGGCCGCGCCGCCGGCATGCGCACGGTCGCCTGCGCCTGGGGCTACTGCGGCGCCGTCGAGCCGCAGCACTGGAACGCCGACCATTTGCTCGATACGCCGCTGGCCTTGCTGGAGCTGGTGACTGGCGTGGTGAAGGCGGCGCAAGAGCGGCAGTTGGCGGCTTGAGGCTTACTTCTGAAAACTCACGCACGCCACAAACACCTGTTTCGACCAGCAACAAAAATCCGGGGTCAGACCCGCCGGGGGAATACGCCCCAATGGGGGCGTATTCCAATCGCGAAGCGACTGACCCCAGCACTTACCTGTAGGGTGGTACAACTGTCTGTGGAGTGCTTGCGGATGCGCGGCTTGCGCCTGCCAGCACAAGCCCCTCCAATTCGTCTGGCTCAAGCGATTCAAAGCTGCCTCGCTCCTTACCGCGAATGCACCATGCAAGAGTGGGCAGATTGCGCTACACAGAAGCTTCCGTGGGGACGACCTGGTTTCGACGTGGGTTGCGAAGCAGCGCAGGACATACCGAGGGCGGGCTACCTCGTAAATACAAGCTGAAAAAACTTAACTGCAAACGATAACTCGTACGCACTGGCAGCTTGATCGCAGTTAGCTCCAGAACACCTCGTCCCTGGGGTGGGCCGTCAAAAGCTCCAGAGTCACCACAGAGCTCGTCTGATGCTGGGTTATTTGGTGTCCGACTAAATAATAGGTAACTCGCTTGCTCATAGCCTGCACATCCGTGCTGGCTGAGTCAAATTAAATGATAGTGCCAAGTATGTAGAACTGTCTGTAGAGTGCTTGCGGACGCGGGGGTTGTGCGGGACTTCGGCGGGCACAGCCCGGCGCCGCACAACCGGCTTGCGCCTGCCGGCGCAAGCCTCTCCGATTCGTCTGACTCAAGCGATTCGAAGATGCCTCGTTCCTTACCGCGAATGCACCAAGCAAGAGTGGGCAGATTGCGCTACAATGAAGGTTCTGTGGGGACGACCTGGTTTCGACGTGGGTTGCAAAGCAGCGCAGGGCATACCGAGGGCGGGCTACCTCGTAAATACAACCTGAAAAAACTTAACTGCAAACGATAACTCGTACGCACTGGCAGCTTAATCGCTGTTAGCTCTAGAACACCTCGTCCCTGGGGTGGGCCGTCAAAAGCTCTAGAGTCATTTACAGGGACTCGTCGTATGCTGGGTTACTTAGCGTCCGACTAAATAATAGGTAACTCGCTTGCCCATAACGTGCACATCCGTGCTGGCTGAGTTAAATTAAATGATAGTGCTAAGTATGTAGAACTGTCTGTGGAGTGCTTGCGGACGCGGGTTCGATTCCCGCCGTCTCCACCACCGAATAAATAAAAAGGGCTTCCCCGTTTTGGCGGGGAGGCCCTTTTTATTTATTCCATGCATGCAGAACGCGGGCATCGAATCCGCGTCCGGTACGGGCGCGGGGGTTTTGCGGGGCCTTCGGCGAGCGCAGCTCGGCGCCGCAAAACCGGGTTACGCTTGCAAGCGCAACCCTCTCCGATTCCTCTGGCTAGCTTTTGCGCCGCAGGCGGTTTTCCCTAACGGCAATATCGACTGCTCAGGCCGTGTACGAATGCCGGACCTGACCCTCGCTCCCTCGTAGAGCGGGAAAAAGTTCATTTGAACAACGGCAGGAAATATTTGCCTACTTCGACGTCTTGTGAGCAGCCATACGCTAAAATAACAATATTTTTGAGAGTGTCAGTTCCAACGGTTTTCGTGCACATGAAGTGTGGTGCCTATTGCTTGAGCGTGAGACAGCTGGCATGTTCATTGATGCAAGTGAGCTCGTTAGAACCTTGCAAGCTACTGTGTTCGAAAGTTTTGTTAATGGCCTTTCCTCCGAATTTGCAACGCTCTGCCCACCGTCATCTGGAAGCGGCGGAGGAACTTTCCTCCGGTTCACGAACCGACGTAGCTGGCTACCTTTATGGAATTGCGGCGGAATGCGCAGTGAAAGCAATGATGATAGATGCAGGTATAAGGCCTCTTGAACCTTCCGAACGTCGAAACGATCCCTTCTATCTGCACTTTCCTGAACTGCGCACCCAACTACGAGATACGCTAAGCGGAAGGCGAAGTTCGCCGCTTTTGAAGTTTATAGATAGCGACCGCTTCATGAGTAATTGGTCCACTTTGATGCGCTATTCTCATGGCAGCGAAATTCAGCCGCAATGGGTCAAGAGCTGGGCGGAGCAAGCACGTCAGGCTGTTGCGGCGATGGGAACCTAATAATGAATAATGTTCGATTTGACGAAAGTCTTCCAATTTTAGTAAACGCGGTTATAGAACTGTTTGATGAGCAGACTATGGTCGACGGGCTTGTACTCCGCGATACCACAGGGAAACTTGCATTCTTTTTCAATTCAGCCAGGCCTGAAACGGATGTGAAGAAACTTTCCGTTCGACTGCGGGCAGACCTATGTGCGTATGCACGAACGGATCGCGTTGCCGCAGATATCGATGACTATGGGGTAGCGGCACTCTTCAAGGAAGCGCCACTCCACGTCAGCGTAGCGACAATCTCGGTGAAGGTTATTGATCGGAGATTAGTAGGTGCGGACTGGTTGCGCCCTCCTGAAATGCCCGCCGCTCCACCGTCGCGATTCGTTTTTGCTAGCCTTAAAGGAGGGGTAGGCCGTACAACTACATTAGCGGTCGTAGCTGCCGACTTGGCGGCTCAGGGAAAACGTGTTTTAGCGATAGATCTTGATATGGAAGCCCCAGGTCTAGGTGCGATACTCCTTGACTCTGGGACTACACCAGATTTTGGGATGATAGATGCAATGGTTGAAAGTGGTGTGTCTAAGCTAGACGATGAATTTATGGCTGATATGGTTGGCCCCTCTTCCCTAGCGGACCGTCATGGAAGAATTGACGTTATTCCTGCTTTTGGTCGGCGTTCTTTAGATAATCCTGGCGACGTCCTATCTAAAATTGCTAGGGCATATGCAGAGAAAATTAATGAGGATGGTACAACGTCTACGATCCTAGATGAGGTAAAAGGCATTGTTGATTACTTTAGTGATCTAACTAGATATGACGTAATTTTAATAGATGCACGCGCTGGACTTCATGAAACTACTGCCTCGGCAATTTTGGGTTTGGGTGCCCATGTACTCCTCTTTGGTCTAGATGAACCTCAAACTTTCCAAGGCTATACTGCATTACTTAGTCATTTGAGTCGGATTAGCATCAAAGACGGCGGTGACTCGCAATGGATTAATTCTATTTCAATGGTGCAAGGTAAGGCTTCTGATGATGCCTCGGAGAGACTGTCCTTTGTAGAAAATTGTCAGGATTTGTTTATCAAATCCGACTTGATTGCTCCACGCAAGACGTCGAGTAATGAGGTTCCAATACCAGCCGGCCCCTTTAATGATGTCCCGTGGGAAGATGAAGATGCCGTTGAAGAAATTGAAGTAGACGATGAGGTTAAGGCTGTAGATGTAACCTATGTATTGCACGATGAACAGTTCCGCTTATTTAACCCCAATGCTCGAAGAGACTTGCTTTCACTTCCCGTGTACACCAAAGCTTATGAAGCTGTTTTAAAGAAGATTGAGACGGTAATGTTGAATGATGTCGGAGGTGTTGTTTGAATATTGAACCGAAGGATTTTCGAGCAATTCGTTCTGCTATAGCTGAGATCCCCGCAGACGTATCTAACGATGCAGTGGGAGCCTACGTGCCTCGATTGGAGGACATGTACGCACCCGAAAACCATGCCGCAGCCCTTGATCCCGCTACTCCTATTGTTGTGGGGCCTCGTGGGGCGGGAAAAAGTTTTTGGTCCGGGGTGCTTGGGCAAGATGATACGCGCCAAGTTGCAGCGAAAGCATATCCTCGGTTAGGGCTTGATGCCATAGACGTAAAATTTGGATTTACCGGAGTTGGCGGCGCTAATGGGATAGGTGTAGACGCATTGAATGGCAGTATTCCGTCTAATGCCGACGCATCTGTAGCGAAACTATTTTGGTGGGCGACTATCTTACGCGCCGCCCAAGATGCGACCGGGAAAGCAAAGTCTAAACTATCGTCGTTGATGGAATTGTGTTCGGACTGGGAGGATCGTGAAAAGGAACTTAGTCGATACGAAAGGCAATTTCGTAAGGATGGTGTTACTTTACTAATTGTCTACGATGCATTGGACGTTATGGCAACCAGTTGGCCTCGTCGCAGGATGTTAACTGAGGCATTGTTAGAGGTGGTTTGGGCAATGCGGGCGTATCGCGGCATTAAACTCAAGTTGTTCCTGCGTCCAGATCAGATTGATGATGACGGCCTCAGGTTTGTCGAGTTGCCAAAGCTTCGTACTGGTGCAGTTCGACTTGTATGGTCTCGCCGAGATTTGTACGGGCTTCTGTTTTCGAGATTAGCTCGTACCAAAGTGACTTCCGCTAATCAATCTTTTAGAAAACTTTTGCGAGAAGAATCGGTTGCTTTGCCGACTACAAGTTCCATTTTGACGCGACGTTGGCCACTAAGTTTTGACGAAGTTAGTCAAGCAACGATTATGCAAAGGCTAGCCGGAGCATATATGGCTGATGGTCAGTATGGATTTAAAAAAGGAAAGACATACGACTGGCCCGCTGTGCATTTGTCTGATGCATTTGATGAGGTTACGCCACGAAGTTTTTTGGGCTTGATGATTTCCGCTGCGAAGCACGGAAATCCTCCTGATGACAGATCAATAACAGCTGACGGAATTCGACATGGATTAAGGGCTGCATCCAAGACGCGAGTTGATCAACTTCATCAAGAATTTCCTTGGATTAAGGGAGTCCTAGCTCCCTTAGCTGGGTTGCTTTTGCCTCAAGATGAGGTTGAAGTTTTCAGAGTTTGGAAAATTGCGAAAACCTTACAGCAGCTGGTCTTAGATTCAGTAGAGCATAACTACTTGCCACCGTTTCCAGCTGGAACTAAGGCTACGGAAAAAGATTTGTTTCTTGCTTTGGAACGAATTGGCGTTATGTTTCGACGAAAGGATGAACGGTTAGATATGCCGGACTTATTTAGAGTAGCGGCAAGATTGTTGAAAAAGGGCGGCACGACGCCAGTGTAGTCCTATGACGCCTTACCCATTTCAATTGCTTTTGGGGGTATTTGTGGGGTATTTATAAAGAGTCAAATCTAAGATGGTTTTTAAGTAATTGATTTATATGGCAATAATTCAAGAGTTTGATTGACGCCGTCGAATAAATAAAAAGGGCTTCCCCGTTTTGGCGGGGAGGCCCTTTTTATTTATTCCATGCATGCAGAACGCGGGCATCGAATCCGCGTCCGGTACGGGCGCGGGGGTTTTGCGGGGCCTCCGGCGAGCGCAGCTCGGTGCCGCAAACCGGGTTACGCTTGCAAGCGCAACCCTCTCCGATTCTTCTGGCTAGCTTTTGCGCCGCAGGCAGCTTTTCCTAATGACAACATCAACCGCTCAGGTCGTGTATGAATGTCGGACCTGCCCCTCGCCCGATGACCCTCGCCCGTTCGAATAGCAAACCTGACCTTCGGCCCCACAGCTCATCAAGAACCAAAATGAAATCCGTTCACTGCAAGACTCTGCCCACAAAGTCCCAACGAAATGATGCAATTTACAATACCATTGCATCTCCATTTCTGACCAAACCGAAAGAATATGATTAATATCCGTGAAGCTGGAATGGCAGATGTGCGCGCTCTACAGGAAATCGGCTGCCAGACCTACCGTGAGCATTTTTCGGATATTTGGTCCGCTACCGGAATATCGGATTTCCTGGACCAAGATTTTTCTTACAACACGCTTGAGAATTCGCTGACTTCATTGAACCAAGTCTGGCTTGTCGCTTCCGATGAAAGCGGAAAAGTCGTCGGCTTCGCCAAGGTCAACTTGTCGAAACCGGCGCCTATCAGCGGCGAAGTGGGCCTGGAGCTGCAAAAGATATACTTCCTCAAATCCGAGGCTGGACGCGGTTATGGAAAGCAGCTCTTGAGCTACATTCATGATCTGGCGATGGAGCGTAAGGAGAGCCTGATATGGTTAGATGTGCTCAAAACAAACTTAAATGCTCGCCGCTTCTACGCAAAACACGGTTTTCAAGAGCGCGGCGAAATCCCCTTCCAAACAGACAAAGTAGCCATTGGAATGGTGGTCATGGTATGCCAGCTTCCAATGGAGTGACGCCTCAGCTCGCGTTCACTACGTACCGGTATGACCATCAACAAACCTGCGCACAGGAAAAGAGAAATGTCGGCGACCAGGATCAGTTCCGCCATTTCCGCAAGACCTCAGCCTTTTGACAACGTCTTCACAGATGCCGGCCTCTGGTCTCACGCTCGGACACGATCTCGGCATTCAAGAATCATTGCTCTGACATGAGTTGCTGAATCGCCCTCCGATACTTCTCCCCCCGCTCCAAATCCTTCTGCGTCGGCCTATCTATCCTCGACAAATCGCTATTCTCCGCCAGATCAGCCAGCTTGACGGCCTTGCCGACCGGGTTCAATGCCGCGCGGGCGATGAAATCCTCATACGACTCGCCTTCGACCTTGCTCACGGCGCGCACGCCGTCGATGACTTCCTGGGAAAATCCTTCGCGCGCCAGGTCGTCGAAGGTGACTTTGCCGTCGCTGTCTTCCACCACGTCATGCAGCACGGCGACTATCTGCTGGGCGCCGGGGGCGACGCGCAGCATGACGCGCAAGGGGTGCAATATGTATGGCGCGCCGCCCTTGTCCGTCTGGCCGGCATGGGTGGCGGCGGCGATTTCAATCGCGCGCTCGAGGGTGCCGCGTCTTGCGTTTTCAGTCATCTGAACTCCACGTTGGTTGACGTTCCCGTTGCGCGCCAGCCGCGGCGCTGCAAATGGCAAACGCTGCTGCACAGCAAGGCTGGCAGCAGTAAATTAAGAACCGGGACGAGCATCAGCAAACACAGCAGCAGTCCCATGGCGAAAATCGCCGGACGCTGTTCGCGGCGCAAGGCCGCTTGCTGTTCCGCGCCGAGTACCTCTTCAGCCGCCGCGCCGTAGATCATCTGGACATTCCAGGCCAGAAAATACGAGATCAGCACGCACATGGCCCACACCGGAATCAGCAGGGAAAGCAGCAGCAACAGGCGCCGCCGCCAGGCGGGACGCGTGGCGGACACATCCAAGCCGGCCGGCGGCGCCCACGCGACATAGCGCCGCGCCACCACCGCCTTGGCGCGCTCCAGCAACAGCCAGCGCAGCGGCAGGCGCGCCGTGCCGATGGCGCCGACGGTAAAGACCATCACATAGAAAAAAGCAGCCAGCGCCAGCAACGCCAGGGCGATCTGGCCTATCGACAGCATGGCCTTGGCGGCGCTGCCCAGGCCGCCAGCGATATTGCCCATCTGCGACACCGTTGCAGGCCCGCTGGCCAGCGCCCCGACGCCATCCATCACGCCCAGGCCCAGCAAGCCGGTGACGGACACCAGCGCCAGCATGGCGCTCAGCTCGACAAAAAAACGGCCAAAGTAGCCATACAGTCCCAGCCACAGCGCCACGACCGCCATGCACCACAGCGCGGAGCGCCACCACAGGCCCGCATGACGCGCATCGCGCAGTCCCAGGCCGATGCACGTGAAGGCTTCGCGCCAGGCCTGCAGCCAGGTTTGCAATGTTTGTGTCACGCTCTAGCGTACTCCGCAGTGGAGGGGCGGATACGTCGATCCGGATGTTGCCGATTGTACATGGACAAGGCTGGCGCACGCGCCGCACAGGACGCAGCGCAAAGCCGCGCCCGCCCATCCGTCTTCAACAATGGCTATCGAAACGCAAAAGCAGTCGCGGCCTGCTCGGCGGCAATTTCGCTAGAAGATTCATAACAGACCTGATTTCTCCCCAATACCTTGGCCTTGTACAGTGCCTTGTCAGCAAGTTCAACCAGCTCGACCGGGCGGTTTTCCTGATGCATCGGTATAAAAGCCGCCACGCCGACGCTGGCCGTCACCACGCCGGGAGGGCTGCCACTATGCTCGATTCCCAGCGATTGCACGGCCTGGCGAACGCTTTCCGCCACCGCTAATGCCCCCGGCAACTCCGTTCCTGGCAATAAAATGACCATCTCCTCGCCGCCGTAGCGCGCCGCAAGGTCGCCCGGCCTGCGCATGCTGTAGCCGACCACCTTGCCAATTTTTCTCAGGCACTCGTCGCCGGCCACATGGCCATAGATATCGTTGTATTGCTTGAAGAAGTCGACATCGATCAGCACCAGCCCAAGTGAGCTGCCTTCACGCTGGGCACGGCTGAACTCGGCAAGCAGCGACTGGTCGAAGTGGCGCCGGTTCGCCAGTCCCGTCAATCCATCCTGACTGGCAAGGCGGGCCAGGGTTTCATTGACCATTTCCAGTTCATTGCGCGCCTCGACCAGTCCCGCCTCGCTCTTGGCCCGCAAATCGATCTGCCGCACCACGCGGTATCCGATGAAGGCGATCAGCAGTACCAGCACGCCACCCACCGTATTTTGAATCATCGTATCAAGACGCCATGAAGCAAGGACCTCATCCTGCGACAGTGCTGCAGAGACCACCAGCGGGTATTCCTCGACTCTTCGGTAGCTATTGATACGCGTCACGCCATCGACCCGCGACTGGACCACGGCCGTGCCAACGGGACTTTTGGGTAGGTAATCATGAAATATCGGGAACTTTGAAATATCGCGCCCCAGCAAACTCTCATCGAACGGCCTTCTCAATAAAAGAATGCCTTTTCCATTCGCAATGAAAATAGCGCCTTTTTTTCCTATCGAAAAGCGTTCATAAAACAGCCTGAAATAATTCATGTCGATGGTCGCCAGCGCCACGCCGCCGAAACTTCCGTCAGGCAAATTGATCCGCCGCGATACCGTGACTATCCAGTGTCCCGTCGATTTGCTGCGCACAGGAGGTCCGACATACGGCCCCCGATCAGCATGCGTTCGATGATATTTGAAATAATCTCGGTCGGAATTATTCAGATTGCTCAACAGCGTTTTCTGAGAGTTCACAAGCCAGCTGCCATCGTTGGCATAGATGAAGATACCGTGCAACTGGGGCAACTCGGCGACACGGTTGACCAGCAATTTGTGGATACGGGTCAGTTCAAGCCCGGTAACACCGTCTGTTTCCACCCTCTCCACCAGTCCGACCAGCACCGTATCGGCTTCCTTGATGGTGTCATAGGCATGCTGCGCAACAGATTGCGCCAGATTGGCACTTTCACGGGACGCTTCAAGCAGTTGCCCCTCCCGCGCGCGCAAGGTCGTCCATAACTGGATCGCCAGCAGCGACAGGCACACCAGCACGACAAATGAGATAGCCAGCGGCAGCAGGGAAAAGCCACGGAAGCCTGCTCCCAGCAATCGTGGCGGCAAGCTGCGTGACCTGGTCATGGGTACACTCCCTCATTGATATCCGGCAAAGTGTGCACCAAATAGGTGGCAACATACTCACACATCGTCACAAACACGATATAAAAAAGTTACCACCATGGCATTGATGAATCCGGTCCGTGTTCGCCATAGTTTGCGACACCGCAATTCCTGATGGAAAAAAATACGAAACAATGCCAACGCCCCCACCGTTTCGCGTAGCGGAGTTGACCATGCTTGAAGTTCAGCCGAGGGATAAGCGCGGTTTTTTTATATTGCCGCAAGCTCCGGAAGATGCCGGGTATTACGTCTATGGCAATCTGCACCGGATGCCACATTCCGGCCATATGGCCCAATATGCGCACCCCAGCTTGCTATCCCTGATCTTTTACATCGAACGTGAATGGCAGGCAATTGATGATAGAAAATTTAGTATCGGGAATATCAGCATTGCCGAAGGATTAGCGTACGACAAGCATGTCAGCCACAGAAAAGGCATTGAAATGGATCTACGCCCCTTGCGGAAGGACAAACTGCAAGGCCAGTCCGCACGCGTGTCGCGCTTTGATAGCGTGTATGACCGGAGCGCCACTATCAAATTGATACAGCTGTTTCTGCGGCACCCAATGGTCACCAAGGTCTTCTTTAACGATGAAGAGATACAAAAGACGATCGGTGCCGGGCGCGTGCGGTCTCTGAAAGGACACGACGACCATCTTCATATTGAAATCAGGGAGCATGGATGACTACTCGGCTTGCATGCTGCGCCATGGCGCTCGCTCTATTCTCGCCGTCGCAAGCCGCAGACAAGCCGCCGGCATGGACTGGCGAACCACGCCCCTTGCGCGGTGACTATCAGATCTACGGCGGAACGCTGTCCGAAATGCTGCCACCCACGCGAAACGACCGGAAAGTGGCAATCATGGTCAAAGGGGAATTGGCACGGGAACTGTTTGCCCAGCTCGGCCCCGATGTGAAACAGGAGCAAGCATGCAGTTCCTCGGCTGACTACCGTGAGCGGCGCAGGGGAGATATTACCTGCGTTCATACAAAAGGGGCGGCATACCAATGCTATTTCGGACTCGACCTGCTTACGGGAAAAGGGATGTATGGAGCAATCTGCTAGCCTGGGCGCTGCCTGGCACAGCTACAACCAGGGCCCTCCTCCTTGTACCGGCGCACATCCAGCCGAATTCTTCCGCCTGAGCGACTCTACCTGCATATGACACCCAGAGCAGAACCCAATCCCCCATCCCTCAGCTCAACAGCGTACACTGGCTCCTCTTCCATCAACGCATTGGTCCACCGTGAAACTATCGCGCTTTATTACCGGCCATCTGGAGCCGATCCTGGAAGAGTGGGAACTCTTCGCCAGGTCGCTGCCCATTCCGGGGGCCGCCATCTCGAAAGCGGAATTGCGCGATCATGCCAAGCAGATGCTGCAAACCATCGTGCGCGACATGGATGTCATCGAGAACGCGGCGCAGCGAAAAAAGAAATCGACCACGGGCGTATCGGAAATAACGGGCAAGGAAACGGCCGCCGCCACGCACGGCTCGCTGCGCCAGCAGATCGGCTTCACGCTGCCGCAGCTGACGGCGGAATTTCGCGCGATGCGGGCCAGCGTACTGCGGCTGTGGATGGCACAGGTGTCGGTGACGTCGAAAACGGCAACGGACGACATCTTGCGCTTCAATGAAGCGATAGACCAGGCGCTGCAGGAATCGGCCATACGCTACTCGCAGCAGAGCGACCGCACCCGCAATACCTTTCTCGCCATCCTCAGCCACGACCTGCGCAGTCCGCTGAGCACGATGACGATGGCCGGTGCGCTGCTGAGCAGGCCGAGCGCAACCTCCGCTTCCACGGTGCAGATCGGTGCACGGGTTGCCCGTAGCGCGGCCACCATGACAACCATGGTGAACGATCTGCTGGAATTTGCCAGGACGCAGCTGGGGGGACACATGCCCATTTCACCCACCTTGGGCGACCTGGGGGAAATCTGCAAGACATCCGTCGAGGATGCCTCGGCTGCTCACCCGCAATGCAAGTTTGAACTGAGTACCACGGGCGAGATGATCGGCGACTTCGATGCGGCCCGATTGGCCCAGCTGTTTTCCAATTTGCTCAACAATGCCGCGCAATACCGCACCGACGACCAGCCGGTGACCATCACGGCCTGCGGCGATGCCGATACGGCCGTGGTGCAAGTGAAGAATTTCGGCCGCCAGATCCCGGAAGCGTCGCTGAAGAGCATTTTCGATCCGTTGGTCCAGCTGGCCATTTCTGACGATCACAAGGCGCCCAATGCCACCAGTATCGGCCTGGGCCTGTTTATCGCGCGTGAAATCGCCAGCGCGCATGGCGGCACCATCGGTGCCGAGTCCAGCCTGGAAAGCGGCACGATATTTACCGTGCGCCTGCCCAGGGTATCGCTGAGCGGCGGGGGAAACGGCGGCTAAGGCCTATCCCGGCAGATATCTGCATCCCCTGCCGGGACGGGCTCGTCCTACCTGCGGCTGAGCGGCACATACTCGCCCGGCAAGCTGGCCGCTTCCAGCGCATCGGCAAAGGCCAGCAGGAATTTCGCCGGGCCGTGCTCGGAAACGAGCAGGGAGGCGCCCTTGTGGCGCAGCAGTTTCAGCACTTCCTGCTGGTGCGCCTGGTATTCGCTGGAGTGGCCGTAAAACGTTTGATACATTTCCAGCGTTTCCATGGCCTTGGCGGCCAGGATGAATTCGGGTTTGTCCATGATGTCTCCTCGTTGTCACTACTGCCAAAACCACGAAAAAAAACCGGCAAGACGTGTAGCCAGCATCGGTCACACTGCCTTGCGGCAACCACATCTGTATTTCCATCATACGCCTCAACCCGGCTATTGCGCAGTCCTGTCGCGCATCTTTTTCCATTCCGCCCGTCCGGCGTCAATTGCTGCTCGTTCACCTTACAGATACTGCGCGCACATGGCATCATATGTGGTGCCCATCGACCACTGACACCCATGACCACCCATTTATCGCTGCACTGCTATCTGCAAGACACACCGTCCGAACGCCCTCAACGCTGTTCCGACGTGACCATCCAGGCCGACCCGGCCACCCTGCGCGCCATCGCCCACTTCCTGCTGGCCAGCGCGGACACCTTTGATCAGGCGCAGGAACGCGCCGGCATGCATGCCCACCTGCAAGACGAATGGGACGGCTGGCAGGACGACTTCCCCGACCTCGTCGTCGTGGCCGCCTAGCAAGGCGCCCCGGCTGGCGCGCGTCGGGTAACATACGCCACCTTTGCCATACAGAGAACACCGATGCACCATACCCGATACGCCCTGCCGTCGCTGCGCACGGCCGTGCTGGCCGCCGCGCTGGCCAGCCTGTCCGCCTGCGCCAGCCAGCCCGCGCACGAGGCGCTGTTCCTCGCCACCACGCTCACGCCCGCGCATTCCTTTACCAAGGGCATCGAAGGCCCGGCCGTGGATGCGGATGGCAATATCTATGCCGTCAACTTTGCGCGCCAGCAAACCATCGGCAAGGTCAGCCCCGGCGGCACTGGCGAGGTGTACCTGACCCTGCCCGGCACCAGCATCGCCAACGGCATCCGCTTCGGCAGCCGGGGGCAGATGTATTTGGCCGACTACATCGAGCACACGATCTACCTGGTCGACCCGGCCACGCGCGCGCTCACCATCCACGCGCGCGAGCCGCGCATGACGCAGCCGAACGACATCGCCATCACGGCCGACGACGTGCTGTATGCGAGCGACCCGAACTGGAAGGAAAACACGGGCCGCGTGTGGCGCATCGCGCAGGACGGCACGGTGACCCTGGCGCTCGACACCATGGGCACGGCCAACGGCATCGAGGTGAACCCCGACGGCAAGATCTTGTATGTGAATGAAAGCGTGCAGCGCAATATCTGGATGTACGACATCGCCGCGGACGGCAGCCTGAGCGGCAAGCGATTGCTGATCAAGTTCGACGATTTCGGCATGGACGGCATGCGCGTGGACGTCGACGGCAACCTGTACGTGACGCGCTACGGCAAGGGCACGGTGGTGAAATTGTCGCCACAGGGACGCATCCTGCGCGAAATCAGCGTACCCGGCGCCAAGCCCAGCAACATCACCTTCGGCGGCCCCGATGGGCGTACGGCCTACGTGACGGAAGTCGTGCAGGGACGGCTGCTGCAGTTCCGCGTCGACCGCCCGGGGCTGGAGTGGCAGCGGGCGCAAGAACGGCGCAAGCCCGAATAGCATGTGAAGATGTCGGCTTACGCGCTTGCGCGCTAAGCCGACCTACGCACTACCACAACGGCCCGGTAGGTCGGCTTAGCCGGAACGGCGTAAGCCGACGACATGGTTGGCCGCAACCAGGTCAGCGCGGAATGATGCGCTCCGCCTTCAGCTTGTCGAACAGATTGAAGAAGGCATCCTGCGTATCCTGGTAATCGAGGAAGCCCGCCTTGCGGCTTTTGCCCATGTCCGTCATCACTTCCATCGGCCGCCCCAGGTCGGCATCCGTATGCCACCAGGAGGCGAGGCGGCTGACATCAGCCTCCACCAGGCCGTGCTGCTCGGCGATGGCGCGCCACTGCTCGGGGGCGTCCTGCATGCGGTCGGCCAGCGGCGCCATCGCCTCGGGCAGATCGGCCGCCTCGACGCCGAAATAAGCGGCCAGGCGCGGCCACAGCCACTTCCAGCGGAACACGTCGCCATTGACGATATTGAAGTCTTCGTTGCGCGCGGCGGGACTGTCGGCCGCCCACGCCAGGTGGCGTGCGATCTGCCCCGCGTCCGTCATGTCGGACAAGCCGTGCCATTGCGCGGGCGAACCGGGAAAGACGAAGGGCTGGCCGCCGGCCTTGCACAGATTCGCATACACGGCCAGGGTCAGGCCCATGTTCATGGCATTGCCCAGCGCGTAGCCGATGATGGTGTGCGGGCGGTGCACGCTCCACGTAAAACCATACCGCGCGGCCGCGTCGAACAGCCGGTCTTCCTGCTCATAGTAAAAATTCTCGACCGCTTGCCGGCCCTGCTCTTCGCGGAACGGCGTGACGGGCACGCTGCCCTTGCCATAGGCGTCAAACGGTCCCAGGTAGTGCTTGAGGCCAGTGACCAGCGCCGCATGGCGCAAGTGGCCGGTGGGACCCAGCGCGGCCAGCACATTGGCGACCATGGCGCCATTGACACGGATGTTTTCCTGCTCGTTGGCCTGGCGCGCCCAGACCGTGAAAAAGACGTGGCTGGCGTCCAGGCCCGCCAGAGCGGCGCTGACCGCCGTGCCATCCGTGGCATCGAGCGGCAGGCATGCGCAACCGGCGGGAACCGGCGTGCGGCCACGCGAGACGCCCGTCACCTGCCAGCCCTGCGCCAGCAAGTGCGTGGCCAGATTGCTGCCGATAACGCCGCTGGCGCCGATAATCAATGCGTGCTTGTTCATGGATGCTCCAATGCCTGTGTAAAAAGCCATGATATAGCGGACAGAAATTCTTATCCGCGATAGTATTTCACCTTATTCATGAAAAATATTCTGCAATCATGTCCGAACACTTGAAAGGCATCGCGCCTTTTCTTGCCACCGCCGATGCCGGCAGTTTCACCAGGGCGGCCGAGAGACTGCACCTGAGCAGCTCGGCCGTGAGCAAGAGCGTGGCGCGCCTGGAAGCCCGCCTGGGCGTGATCCTGTTCGAGCGCAGCACGCGGCGTTTGCAGTTGAGCAGCGCGGGGCATGCCTATTACGCCACCTGCAAGCGCGTGCTGCAGGAACTGGTCGAGGCGGAAAACGTGCTGGCCGAGCAGGATGGGGAACTGGCAGGCAAGGTGCGCATCGGCGTGCCCGCGTCGTATGGCCGCATGCGCGTGATGCCGGCGCTGATTGATCTGTGCGAAAAATATCCGAAGCTGCAGCCGTCGATTGCCTTCAGCGACCGCTTTGCCGACCTGTTCGAAGAGCGCATCGATATCGCCGTGCGCATCGGCGCGCCGGGCAGCTGGCCGCCAACGCTGGGGCAGATGCCCTTGGGCGAAGAGCGCCTGATCTTTTGCGCGGCCCCCGCCTACCTAGCGCGGCGCGGCACGCCGCTCGCCATCGCGGATCTCGATGGCCACGATTGCATCGCCTACGGCCGGGGCGATGGCACGGCGGCGCCATGGCTGTTTGCTGGCGAAGACGGGGTGGAACGGCGGACGGGCAGTCCGCGCCTGACGGTGGGGGACGCCGAGGCGCAAACGGCCGCCGTGCTGGCGGGCCTGGGCATCGCGCAGCAGGCGACGTGGCTCGTGCACGAGCACCTGGCCAGCGGCGCCATCGTCGAAGTACTACCGGCCTGCGCCACGCCAGGCTTGCCGCTGTCCCTCGCGTGGCCGCTGGCGCGCCAGCTGACCACCAAGACCGGCACGCTGCTCATTGAATTGAAGCAGCGCCTGACGATCAGCTGATACGCAATATGGAACTCAATACAAAACGTTCTTCGCTTCCGGCAGTTCCACATTGGCCTTGGTGACGATCACCACGCCCGTGTTGACGAACGGTGCGACCTTCTTGCCTTCGATCAGGCTGACGAGGGTTTTCACGCCCAGCGCGCCCATCGAGTACGAACCCTGCACGGCGGTCGCATACAGGGTGCCGTCCTTGACGAAGTTTTTCAGGTCTTCATTGCCGTCGAAGCCCACGGCGATCACCTTGCCGGCCTTGCCCGCCTGCGCGATGGCGCGGCCCATGCCCACGGCCGTTGGCTCATTGGCGCCGAAGATGCCCTTCAAGTCCGGATTCGAGGCCAGCACGTCGGTCGTCTGGTTCAACGCCGTGGCCATCTGCGACTGCGAGTAATACGTGCCGACGATCTGCAGCTGCGAGTTCTTTTCGATATAGCGCTTGAAGCCGCCCACCCTGCCCGTCTCGGAACCAGCGCCCGCCACGTACGACATCACGGCGATCTTGCCTGTCTTGCCGACCTGCGAAATGAGAGCCTTGGCGCTTTGCTCGCCGGCCGCTTCATTGTCGGTCGACAGGAAGGACTGGTAATAGCGCTTGCCGCTGTCGGCCACCAGCGAGTCGATCAGCACGACGGGAATCTTCGCTTCCCACGCCTTCTTCAGCGCCGGTACCAGCGCGTCCGGGTCCGACGCGGCCAGCACGATGCCGGCCACCTTGCGCGTGACGGCGTTTTCCACCATGCTGACCTGGTCGGCAATCGCCGATTCCGAAGCCGGTCCCTGGAAGGTCAGGCTGTAGCCCTTGGCATCTGCCGCGCTGGCCGTGGCGCCCTTCTTGACGTTCTGCCAGTAGTTGGAATTGGTTGTCTTGACGATCACGGCGATCTCGCCCGGGGCGGCGAAGGCGGCGCTGGAGCTCAGGGCAAATGCTGCGGTCAACAGACCCAGCGACATGGCTTTGATGGTTTTCATTGTCGTCCTCATTTAATAATTATAGATTTGGTGGATTGACTTCATGTGTGCTGCTTGCTGCTTCAGGCGCGGTTGCGCTTCTGATCGATCCAGACGGTCAGCAAGATGACCAGTCCGATAATGATTTGCTGGATAAAGCTCGATACCCCGTTCATGTTCAAGCCGTTGCGCAGGATGCCGATGACGAAGGAACCGATGACGGTGCCGGAAATGGTGCCGATGCCGCCGATCAACGAGGCGCCGCCGATCACGGCGCTGGCGATCGCATCGAGTTCGTACATCACGCCCTCGTTCGGCTGCGCCGTCACCAGGCGCGACATCAGGACGCAGCCCGTCAGGCCGGACAAGGCGCCGGACAGGGTGTACACGAGCAGGGTCACGCGGCCCACCTTCACGCCGGACAGGCGCGCCGCTTCCGCATTCGAGCCGACGGCATAGATATGCCGGCCAAAGGTGGTGCGGCTGAGCATGATGGAGACGGCCACGGCGATCACCACCATCAGCACCACCGGATACGGAATGCCGGGAAACACGACTTCGGGAAAGGTGCCGCCCGTGTCGCGCTCGATGCGCCACAGCACGCCGTTACCGAGTTCGCCGAACGACTCGCCCAGGCCGGAAATGGCGCGCGCCCCCGTCACCTGCAGCGCCAGGCCGCGTGCGATCAGCATCATGCCCAGGGTGGCGATGAAGGGCGGCAGCTTCAGTTGCGTGATGCAGAAACCGTTGACGGCGCCGCACATGGCGCCCACCACGACGCCGCCCAGCATGGCGACCGGTACGGGCACGCCGCTTTTCACCAGCAGCGCGGCGGCCACGCCGGCCAGCGCCAGCACGGAGCCGGAACTCAAGTCGATGCCGCCCGTGATGATGACGCAGGTGGCGGCGATGCCCAGGTAGGCGATCGACGTCACTTGCAAGGCCACGCTCATGCCGTTGCTGACGGAGAAAAAGGCGTTGCTGGTCAGCGAAAACACGAGCAGCAACAGCGACAGGCTGCCCAGCGCGGCGAATTTTTGGATCAGTTCTTTGTTCATTTTCTTGTGGCTTTCTGATGTTAATGCATTGCTGCCTGGCGGCCCGATGCGAGATGCATGATCTCTTCCTGCGACGACTCGCGCGTGTTGACGATGCCGCTGATGCGTCCTTCATGGAACACGGCCACCCGGTCCGTCATGCCCATGATCTCGGGCAGCTCGGACGTGATCAGCACCACGCCGATGCCTTCCGACGCCAGCTTGTCGAGCAGCTGGTAGATGGCGAACTTGGCGCCCACGTCGATGCCGCGCGTGGGTTCGTCGAAGAAGATGATTTTCGATTCGCGGTACAGCCATTTGCTGATGACGATCTTTTGCTGGTTGCCGCCCGAGAGGTTGCGCGCGATCTGTTTCGAGGTTGGCGTCTTGATGCCCAGCGCCGCGATGTACTGCTGCGCCACCGCCTCTTCCCTGGCAAAATCGATGAAGCCGAAGCGGTTCGCCAGCCCCGACACATTCGTCAAGGTGAGATTGGCCGCCACCGACATGCGGATCGCCAGGCCGTGGCTCTTGCGGTCTTCCGACAGGTAGGCGATGCCGTGGCCGATGGCGTCGATGGGACTGTCGATCGTGACCGCCACGTCGCCCAGGTGGATCGCGCCGCTGGTGAGCGGATCGGCGCCGAAGATGGCGCGCGCCACTTCCGTGCGCCCTGCCCCCATCAGGCCGGAAAAGCCGAGTATCTCGCCGCGCCGCAAGTCGAAGCTCAGCGGACCGAAGACATCCTTGCGGTGCAAATCGGTCACGCGCAGCAGCACTTCAGCCGTCGGCGTCGAGACGCGGTCGGGAAATTTTTCATCGAGGGTGCGGCCCACCATCTTCGCCACGATGGCGTCCAGGCTGGTGGCGGCAAAATCGTCGGTGCAGACGAATTTACCGTCGCGCAGCACCGTCACCCTGTCGATAATGTGCTGCATCTCCTCGAGCCGGTGCGAGATGTAGACCACGCTCACGCCGTTGCGCTTGAGTTCATTGATGATGTCGAACAGCTGGCCCGTCTCGCTTTCCGTCAACGACGACGTGGGCTCGTCCATGATCAGCACTTCCGTATTGAGCGACAGCGCCTTGGCGATTTCCACCATCTGCTGCTGCGCACAGGACAGGTTTTTCACCAGCTGGCGCGGGTCGATGCGCAGCTTCAACCGGTCCAGCAGCGCCTGCGCATCGGCACGCATCTTCTTGCGGTCGATGAAGATGCCGCGCACGGGTTCGCGCGCGAGAAAAATATTCTCGGCCACGCTCAGGTGCGGGATCAGGTTCAGCTCCTGGTGGATGATGGCAATGCCAGCCGCCTCCGCATCCACGCTGCAGGAAAAACTGCACACCTTGCCCTTGTAGACCAGTTCTCCCTCGTCGGCCTGGTACACGCCGCTCATCACCTTCATCAGGGTGGACTTGCCGGCGCCGTTTTCGCCGCACAGCGCATGCGCTTCGCCCTTGCGCAGGCTGAAACTGACGTTATCGAGCGCCAGCACGCCGGGAAAGCGCTTGCTGACCTTGTTCAGGGCCAGTATCTCTTCGGATTCATTCATGGTGTGTCTCCTCCACTCCACTGTCATAGGCCGGCGCGCCGATGTCTGAGCATCTTGGCGGCACGCCGGTCTGCTACTCGTTTAACTGTCGATCAGTTCCGGATTCCACGCATGCACGGTCTGTCGCTGTTCACCAAGTCCGCTGATCCCCAGGCGCATGGTGTCGCCCGGCTTCAGATACACGGCCGACGGCTTCTGGCCCATGCCCACGCCCGGCGGCGTGCCGGTGCTGATGATGTCGCCCGGGTACAAGGTCATGAAGCGGCTGATGTAGCTGACCAGATTGGCCACGCCGAAGACCATCGTTCTGGTATTGCCGTCCTGGACGCGCTTGCCGTTCACTTCCAGCCACAGGCCCAGGTTTTGCGGGTCCGCCACTTCGTCGCTTGTGACCATCCAGGGACCGATCGGGCCGAAGGTATCGCAGCCCTTGCCCTTGTCCCACTGGCCGCCGCGCTCCAATTGGTACTCGCGTTCGGACAAATCGTTCACCACGCAATAGCCGGCCACGTGCGACAGCGCATCGGCTTCGCTCACATAGCGCGCGGTGGTGCCGATCACCACGCCCAGCTCCACTTCCCAGTCGCTTTTCTTCGAGTCCTGCGGCATCACCACGGCATCGTTGGCGCCGATGATGGCGCTGGTGGCTTTCATGAACAGCACCGGTTCAGCCGGCACGGCCATGCCCGATTCGGCCGCATGGTCGGCATAGTTCAGGCCCACGCACAAAAACTTGCCCACGCCCTTCCAAGGCGGCGCGATGCGGCCAGGATTCGCCACCACCGGCAGGCTGGCGATATCGAGGGCGGCCAAAGTCGCCAGGCCATCCTTGCCCAGGGTCGCGCCCGTGATATCGGACAGCACGCCGGACAGGTCGCGCACGACGCCATCGGCATCGATCAGTGCAGGTTTTTCAGCGCCCTTGGCGCCATATCGCATCAGTTTCATGTGTGTCTCTCGTTGTTGTAATTAATTGGACCAGCCGCCGTCGATGACGTGGACCATGCCGGTGGTAAAGGCGGATTCGTCGGAAGCCAGGTAGACGGCCAGCGCGGCGATTTCTTCTGCCCTGCCCACTCTGCCCATCGGCTGGCGGGCGACAAACGCAGCCTGCACTTCATCGATGCTCACGCCCGTCGCTGCCGCCTGCGCCGCAATGCGTTCCTTCAGCGACGGCGACTCGATGGTGCCGGGACAGATCGCATTGCAGCGGATGCCGCGCGTGACAAAGTCCGCCGCTACCGATTTCGTCATGCCCACCACGGCCGCCTTCGAGGTGCCATAGATAAAGCGGTTCGGCGCGCCCTTCACGCTCGACGCCACGGACGACATATTGACGATGGAGCCGGCGCCCCTGGCCAGCATGCCGGGCAGCACGGCGCGCATCAACCGGTACATGGAGCGCGCGTTGATGTCGAAGGAACGGTCCCAGGCCGCATCGTCGCAGTCGAGGATGGTGCCGCCGTCGACGAAGCCGGCGCAGTTGAACAGGATGTCAACGGGGCCGATCTCGTCGGCCAGCGCGGTGATCGCCGCGCCATCGGTCACGTCGAGCCGGCGGATGGTGCAGCCCGTCGCTTCCTTCAGCGCGTCGAGCTGGGCCTGGTTGATATCGGTGGCGATCACGGTGGCGCCTTCGCGCACGAACGCTTCGGCCGTGGCGCGGCCGATGCCCTGGCCGGCGGCGGTGAGCAGGGCGATTTTGCCTTGTAGTCTGGCGGTCATGTTGTCTCCTTTTATTTTTTAACCCAACACCTTAACGGCTGGGGTCAGGCCCGGCGGGTCTGACCCCGGATTTTTGCTAACTGACGTGGAATACCTGTTCCATCATCGCCCAGTGCTCGCCCTCGGCACGCGAAGCCAGCGGCTCCTGGCACGGTGCGCAAAAGGTCCACCAGCGCTGCGTTTCCGGGTCGGCGGCAATCGTCGCCATGTCGGCCTCAAAATCCTCGCCGTGGTATTCCCAGTAGCCGAACAGCAGGTTTTCCGGCTCGCGCAGGAAGATCGAATAATTGCCGACATGCGCGGCAGCCAGTCTGGCCAGCACCTGCGGCCAGACGGCGGCGTGCAGGGTTTTGTATTCAACGATGCGCTCCGGCGCGATGCCGATGACCATGCCCATTCTTTGCATTACGACTCCTTTGTTGGCTTACGCCGTACCGGCTAAGCCAACCTACAGTTGGCATCGCGGTGATTCGTAGACACGCCCGCCACCTCATTCAAAACCATAAAACCGGCACGCATTGCGTCCGAAAATATCGTCCCTGTCCTCTTGCCCCAAATGCGCCAGCAGCGCCTCGCTGGCGGCCAGCCACGCCGCATAGCCGCCGGCCAGGTCGACCACAGGCCAGTCGCTGCCCCAGATCACGCGCCGGGGGCCGAACACGTCCAGCACATGTGCGGCATAAGGGCGCAGGTCGTCCACGTTCCAGCCGGGCCGCGCTTCCGTCACCAGTCCGGACAGCTTGCAGTGCACGTTCGGCAGCGCGGCCAGCAACGCCATGTCTTCACGCCAGGCGCCGAAGCCGGCATCGGCGATCGGCGGCTTGGCCGCATGGTCGATCACGATGGCCAACTGCGGATAAGCACGGGCGCAATGCAGCAGCGCGGGCAAGTGGCGCGGCAGCACCAGCGCGTCCAGCCGCAAGCCCTGTTCCACCATGGCGGCCAGGGCCGGCGCCAGCGCGGGATTGGCGATCCACTGATCGTCATCGATATCCTGCAGCATGGGGCGCAAGCCTTTGAGCTTGCCGTACGATGCCAGGCGAGCAATCACCGCCGCTGCGTCAGGTGCCAGCAAATCGGTCCAGCCCACGACGGCGCGAATGAAGCTGGTCTTTGCCGCCAGCGCCAGCAAGTAATCGGTATCGGCAGCCGTCGGCAGCGACTGCACCAGCACCGTGCCGGCGCTTCCTGCATCCCGGG
>NZ_LRIB01000040.1:0-75889 GCF_001758715.1 Janthinobacterium sp. HH104
CCGCCGCCGAATCGATGCAGCACCAGGCGCATAACCTGGCGCAAGTCGTCAGCGTATTCAAACTGAATGGCCAGCAGGCCAGTGTCAGCGGTTTGAAGGGGATGAAACGTCCGATGGCAAAAGAGCAGAAGCAAGCGTTGCGGATCGGCCGTGCGGCTTAAGTTGCTTACCCCGTAAAAGCTGGGGTCGTACCCTGGAGGGTACGACCCCGGTATTTAGGACTCTGGGGTAAGGTTTGCAACCGCCATCTGCGACAGTTTGTCCGCCTCGCCATTGCGGTGGCGCGGCAGCCAGCGCAAGCTGACCTCATTGAATTGTTCCAGCAGGGCCACTACGGTGGCCCTTTGCGTTTCCAGTCCTTTGGCGCCGACCGGCGTCGTTCCCAGCACGTCGTTGATCACCACCTGGCTGTCGCCGAACAGCAGCAACTGCACGGGCGGCGGGCGCACCTTGAGTGCCGCTTGCAGCACGGCCGTCAGGGCCGCGTATTCCGCGTCGCTGCTGCTGCCATAGCCAGCCGACTCGCTCACTTCGATGCGTTCGCCGTTCGGCCCCAGCAGCAGTGCGCCTATGCCCAGTTTGCCCGGATTCGGGTGGGCGGAACCGTCGAACCAGCCGCGCCAGGCCAGCGGGCCGCCGTGGTCCTGGCGGCTGAGCGCCAGCTGCGCGCGGCGCGCCTGCATCTTGGCTTCCTTGCGTGCTTTGCGCGCCTGCGCCTCCGCCGTCATGGCTTGATCAGGAAGGTGTCGATGAGGCTGGCTACCCAGCACGCCACCAGGACGCCCACGGCCACTGTCATGGCCGGGCCGTCATTGGCGGACAGCGCATCGACCTTTTCCACGATCAGCTGCACGTCGAGGGGCAGGGCGCCGCTGTCGATCTGTGCCATTACCTGGTCCAAACGTGCCATGATCTGGCGTAATACGAGCACGAGCGCGACCAGGGCCGGCACGAGGAAGAGGCAGCCGCGCGCCTTGCGTTTCAATACAAAATGCCCGCTGCCGGGAAACACGAGACCCGACAGCAGCAGGGCGAGATTACGTTTGGAAAGGTGGGAGCCGCTCATGCGTGCCTTTGTGAGAAGAAAGAGCGGCTCATCATACTATTGCCAGCCGAATTTGCGCAGATACACGCGCTTCATGAACGTTGTCAGCACCGTGTAGCAGACGAGGATGCCCAGCAGCCATGGGAAATATCCGAGCGGCAAGGCTTGCAGCTTGAAGTAGGTCGCCAGCGGACCCATCGGCAGGAAGACGCCCACGGCCATGATGGCGGTGGTGGCCACCAGCAGGGGCACGGATGCGATGCTGTCGATGAACGGCAGCTTGGGCGTGCGGATCAGGTGCACGATCAAGGTTTGCGTCAGCAGCCCCACGACGAACCAGCCGGACTGGAACAGTGTCTGCTGCTCGGGCGTATTGGCGCCGAACACATGCCACATCAGGATAAACGTGCTGATGTCGAAGATCGAGCTGATGGGTCCGAAGAACACCATGAAGCGGCCGATGTCGCGCGGATTCCAGCTCAGCGGCTGCTGGATCAGCTCGGCATCGACATTGTCGAACGGGATGGCGATCTGCGACACGTCGTACAGCAGGTTTTGCACCAGCAAGTGCAGCGGCAGCATCGGCAAAAACGGCAAAAAGGCGCTGGCCACCAGTACGGAAAACACATTGCCGAAGTTCGAGCTGGCCGTCATGCGGATGTATTTGAGCATGTTGCTGAAGGTGCGCCGGCCTTCCAGCACGCCTTCTTCCAGCACCATCAGGCTCTTTTCCAGCAGGATGATGTCGGCCGCTTCCTTGGCGATATCGACGGCCGAATCGACGGAAATGCCGATGTCGGCCGCGCGCAGGGCGGGCGCGTCGTTGATGCCGTCACCCATGAAGCCGACGATATGGCCATTGCCGCGCAGCGCGCGCACGAGGCGCTCCTTGTGCAGCGGGCTGAGCTTGGCAAACACGGTGTTGTCCTCTGCCGCCTGCGCCAGGGTGGCGTCGTCCATGTCATCGAGCTGCTGGCCTTGCAGCACGCCATGCACGGCCAGGCCCACTTCGCGGCAGATCTTCGCCGTCACGAGGTGGTTGTCGCCCGTCAAGACTTTCACGGTCACGCCGTGTTCGGCCAGCGCGCGCAGGGCGGGTGCCGTCGATTCCTTCGGCGGATCGAGGAAGGCCACGTAGCCGATCAGGGTCAGCGCCGTTTCATCGGCCACGCCATACACGGTTTTATGCGGCGGCACTTCCTTGACTGCCACTGCCACTACGCGCAAGCCTTCCGCATTGAGGCCATGCGTGGTTTCCAGCACCTTATCCAGCAGGGCAGGATCGAGCGGAATGTTCACGCCACCGAGGCGCAAATGGCTGCAGGCGGCGAGAATTTCCTCGACGGCGCCCTTGCAGATCAGCTCATGATGATCATTTTTTTCGGAAACGACGACGGACATGCGGCGGCGCACGAAATCGAACGGGATTTCATCGACTTTCACATAATCGCGGGCCAGCTGCATTTCCGTCTGCAATTCCACATGGTCGAGCACGGCGCGGTCCAGCAGATTTTTCAGGCCGGTCTGGTAGTGGCTGTTCAGATAGGCAAATTGCAGCACTTCATCGGACGGTTGGCCGAACACGTCCGTGTGACGCTCAAGCACGATCTTGTCTTGCGTCAAGGTACCCGTCTTGTCGGTGCACAGCACGTCCATGGCGCCGAAGTTCTGGATCGCATCGAGGCGCTTGACGACGACTTTCTTTTTCGACAGTTTCACGGCGCCCTTGGCCAGGGTACTGGTGACGATCATGGGCAGCATTTCCGGCGTCAGGCCGACGGCCACCGACAGCGCGAACAGAAACGCTTCCATCCAGTCGCCCTTGGTCCAGCCATTGATGAGGAACACGAGCGGCGCCATCACGAGGGCGAAGCGGATCAAGAGCCAGCTGACGCTGTTCACGCCCGCCTCGAACGCCGTCGGCGTGCGCTCGGTGGCCGTCACTCTCGTGGCGATGGTGCCAAAATACGTGCGGTTGCCCGTGGCCAGGACCAGCGCCGTGGCGGCGCCCGAAATTACGTTCGTGCCCATGAACAGCAAATTGGCCAGTTCCATCGGGTCTTTGCCATGGGCGTCGGCCAGCTCGGCCATCTTTTCCACCGGCAAGGATTCACCGGTCATGGCGGCCTGGCTGACGAACAGGTCTTTCGCGGACAGCAGACGGCAATCGGCGGGGATCATGTCGCCGGCCGACAGCACGATGATGTCGCCCTGCACCAGCTGGCGGATCGGCAGCTCGCTTTGCTGGCCATTGCGCAGCACGGTGGCCGTATTGCTGACCATGGCTTTCAGGCGCTCGGCGGCGCGGTTCGAGCGGCCTTCCTGCACGAAACGCAGCAAGGTCGACAGGATCACCATGGTGCCGATGACGATGGTCGCCTTTGGATCTTCCGTCAGGTAGGACACGATGGCCAGCACGGTGAGCAGCAGGTTGAACGGATTCTTGTAGCACAGCCACAGGTGCTGGTACCAGGCCAGCGGCTTTTCATGCTCGACCTCGTTCGGGCCCGTTTGCGCGCCGATGACTTGCGCCTCGGCATCGCGCAAGCCTTCGACGCGCGTGTGCAGGCGGTTCAGGGCGCTGTCGAGGTCTTCATGGGCGGCGGCCAGCAGCTGGCGCGCCAGGTGGTCGGGCACGGGGCGGGCCGTGCTGTTTTCCAGCGGCATGGCGCGGCGGCGGAAATGACCGGCCGTATGGCGTTTGCGCAGGAACGATTCGAATAAGCGGGTGAAGAGATTCATGGCTCTTCCTTTCACGGCGAGGTGTTGACGGGCGGCGCAGCCGCAGGCAAGACTTGCGTGCCGCCGACGCAACATGGCGAACCATGACGCAGGCGGGCAATCCGGGTCAGTAGCCGGTCGCGATCGGAAAGAGGGAGGAGGCGCGCAGCCGGACTGGCCGCGCGAGACACCGCACCTTGCTCAGCAAGGCACGGAGGAAAGAGAGTTCCGCGTTGCTTGCTGTTTAGCTGCCGAGGCAATCACCGATACAAGATCGGCTACTGTCACTAGAACAAGTACCCACGTGGGACTCCGTAAATGAATAATGAGGGCATCTTATGGATGGGCTGCAAGAGTGTCAACTGAAGAAATCTTAGGTTTCCAAAGTGTAATGTTGACGTCAAGGTGCCTGCAATTGCGCGAGCGCCCGCGCCACACCGAGCGATGGGCTCGACAGCACCGGCACGCCCAGTTCCTGCAGTGCCTGCGCTGCCGGCGCCATCGACG
Source organism: Janthinobacterium sp. HH104 (assembly GCF_001758715.1). Lineage (NCBI taxonomy): Bacteria > Pseudomonadati > Pseudomonadota > Betaproteobacteria > Burkholderiales > Oxalobacteraceae > Janthinobacterium > Janthinobacterium sp. HH104. Next base: position 4,274 of record NZ_LRIB01000040.1, read on the forward strand.
CTTGCGCCAGCACGATCACGTCGGCCGCCGGCGTGGCTGTCATTATGCAGCCGGTGATGGCGCCGATATACGCCGCGTGATCGCCAGCCTGGAAGTGCGTCCACGCGCCTTCGGCCAGCAGCGACTGCAACTGGATAGGCCTGTCCAGCGCGGCAGCCGATTCCTGCAACAGGCGCGTGGTGGGCGCCAGCGTGCTGGCCAAGGCCGCCACGACCAGGATGCGCGGGCCTGCCAGCACGGCGGTATCGGCCATGGCGCGGTCGATGCGCATGGCGGTGTAGCGTCCGCCGGTCGGCGTGCGTTCGGCGGCGGCTCCGATGGTGGAGCACGTGCAGACCACGACGGCCGCCCCGTTGGCAGCGGCAGCCGCCATGGCGGCGTGGATGCGCCGTTCCAGCGCGGCCTCGTCGGCGCCGGCTTGCTGCGCCGCCGCCAGCAACGCTTCATCCACATGGTGTTCGGCGACCATGCCTGGCGCCTGCGTATCGAGAAGGCGCGCGAAGCTGGCCACATGCACGGGAGACGTGTGCAGGAAGGAAATGAATGATGTCATGAGGAAGGCGTAGCCGTTTGCGCCATCGCCAGTGAATCGGACAATATCTGCCACAGGGCTGCATGGCGCTGCTGCAGCGCGGCGCCGCCCGCGTAGATCAGTTCCACGTGCAGGCTGTCGACGATGCCCAGGTAGGCTTGCGCATACAGGTCGACGCGCTGCGGCGCCAGGGCAGGCGCCAGGCGGCCCAGGCTGGCCACGTAATGTCGCTGCAATTGCGCAAGCAAGGCTTCATAGCCCGTGCCGACTTCGATGCGCAAGGGCGCGGGCGGTAAATATGCCGTGCGCAGCAAAAAGCGCAGGTGGGCCGACTCCGCGTAGCGCTGCGCCATGCGGTCGCAATACAGGGCGCCGGCCTGCAGGCCGCCGGGCGCCGTCAGCGCCGCTTCGTCGGCGAAGCAGCTATCCATGAACGCTTGTTCCTCGGCCAGCGCGTCGGCAAACACGTCGAGGAAGAGGGCGTCCTTGCCGGCGAAGTGCGAATACAGCGAAGCCTTGCGCATGCCCGCCTGTTCGGCGATGTAGCTGAGCGACGAGGCGTCGTAGCCGTGTTCGGAAAAATGCAAGACGGCGACGGCGCAGATGTTATCGGCCGAGGCCGAACGTTTCTTCATATGAGGGTAGTGATTGGGTGAAGCGTCAGTGCGCTCCCAGGCTGCCGGCATGGACCGGATGGATGCGCGCAGTGGCCAGGGTCAGCCATGATACCAGCAGGCCGGCCACGGTCAAGAACAGCAGCCAGGGCAGCGGCCCCCATTCGGACAGACTGGCCGCCAGCGGCGTGGCCAAGGACGATAAGGTCATCTGGATGGCGCCCAGCAGGGCGGCCGTGGAGCCGAGTGCGCGCTGCTGCGAACCCATGGCCATGGCCATCAGCGCCGCTTCCGCGATGCCCAGGCCAAACAGGGCCACGAACATGCCCGGCACGACGGCGGCGATGCCCGCTCCCGCCCACGCGCCCAGCAGGGCCAGTGCCGCACCGCCCAGCATGGCCACGCTGCCCGCCACGCTCAGGCGCGCCACGCCATGCTTTTCCACCATCCGGCCGCTGGCCATGGCACCGAGCAGCACGGCCACGCCTGTCGCGCCAAAGACGAGGCCGAAACTGCTGGCGGACAGGCCGAAATCGCGCTGGTACACGAGCGACGCGCCGCCGATATACGCGAACAGGAAAAAGAACGTGGCTGACAGGGCCAGCGCGGGCAGCAGGAAGGCGCGGTCCTGTGCGATGCGCGCATAGGTGCGGTGCATGCCTTGCGGCGAAACGCGGCGGGCACGGGGCAGTGTTTCCGGCAGGAACAGCGCGCTATTGAGCAGGGTCAAGGCGCCCAGCGCGGCCAGGGCCAGCATCACGGCGCGCCAGCCGTAGTGCGCGTCGAGCAAGCCGCCCACGGCCGGCGCCAGCACGGGCGCCAGACCGACAATGGTCATCAACAGGGCAAACAGCTGCGCCGCTTTGACCCCATCGGCCACGTCGCGCACCATGCTCATCACCACGACCAGGGTCAGCGCCGCACCCAGGCCCTGCAAGGTACGCGCCAGCAGCAAGGTGCTCAATTGATCCGCCTGCGACGCCCATACGGCCGCCACGATGTAGACGGCGATGCCGGCCAGGAGCGGACGGCGCCGGCCCAGCATGTCGGTGAGCGGCCCGCACAGCAATTGGCCTGCGCCGAGGGCCAGCAGGAAGACGGTCAGGCTCAGCTGCACATTCGCATACGAGGTGTGCAGCTCGCGCGCCATGGCGGGCATCGAGGCCAGGTACATGTCGATGCCTGCCGGACCAAGCACGGCCACGAGAGCCAGGGAAGCCGCCAGCCCGAGACTGGCGGCGGGGAGAGTGGTTTGCTGCTGCATTGCGATTCCTTTTATCGTCAAAAAACAGGGCATGGACGCCGCCGTGTTTTTTATTGTACACTTACTGCCTACCGGTAGGTAGCTTGTTCAATCAATGAAAAGGATGAGAGCGATGAAGGAAGAGACAATGACGGGAGAGCTGGCATGACGGAGGTGGGAATCTCGCTCAGCGGCGTTGCCGTGGCGCTGCTGTTTGCCGCCTGGAGTTCGCACCGCGCCCGCTGCGAGCGGCGCGACGTCATATTGCTGACGATACTCGGCACGACCCTAGGGCTGCCGGGCGCCGTCCTGCTGGCGTTGCCGCTAGCGTAGGTCGGATTAGCGGAGCGTAATCCGACAACATTGTTGGCGAGGCCGGTGGTGATGTCGGATTACGCGCTTGCGCGCTAATCCGACCTACGTAGCTGTAGGCGGCGCATAAAAAAACGGCAGACCTTGCGGCCTGCCGTTCTGGTTTAATGCTCCCGGTTTTCGCCAGGATTTTAATTCCTGATTACCGAGTTTCGACGCCTGACAAAACCGTAGCGAGCGTCAGTGATTTGTGGCCGAGAAGCGCAACCGTACTCTAGTACGGTGAGCATCGCCGGCCGCAAAGCGCGACGCGCAGTAGGTTTGGTCTGGCGTTATTCCTCCTCGTACGAACTGATCGGTGCACAACCGCAGAACAGATTGCGGTCGCCGTACACGTTGTCGGCGCGGCCGACCGGCGGCCAGTATTTGCGCTGGCGCAGGGACGCGACCGGATAGGCCGCGATTTCACGGCTGTACTTGCGGTCCCAGCTGTCCGACATCAAGACTTGTGCCGTGTGCGGCGCGTTCCTCAAAGGGTTGTCGTCGTGATCGAATTCACCGCTGGCGACCTTGGCGATTTCCGCGCGGATGGCGATCATGGCGTCGATGAAGCGGTCGATCTCCGCTTTCGATTCGCTTTCCGTCGGTTCGATCATCAGGGTGCCCGGCACGGGGAAGCTCATGGTCGGCGCATGGAAACCGAAGTCCATCAAACGCTTGGCCACGTCTTCGTTGCTGATGCCGGTGGCGTCCGTGATCGGGCGCAGGTCCAGGATGCACTCGTGCGCGACCAGGCCGTCGTGGCCCGAATACAGCACGGGGTAGTGCGGCGCCAGGCGGCGCGCGATATAGTTCGCCGCCAGGATCGCCGTCTCGGTCGCTGCGGTTAATCCCTCTGCGCCCATCATGGCGATGTACATCCACGAAATCGGCAGGATGCTGGCCGAGCCGAATGGCGCGGCGCTGACGGCGCCGATGCCGGCGGCGTCGCGCTGGTAGCCGCTTGAACGCTGGTTCGGCAGGAATTTCGCCAGGTGGGCGCCCACGCCGATCGGGCCGACGCCTGGTCCGCCACCGCCGTGCGGGATGCAGAAGGTCTTGTGCAGGTTCAGGTGCGACACGTCGCCGCCAAACGAGCCGGGAGCGGCCACGCCGACCAGCGCGTTCATGTTGGCGCCGTCGATGTAGACCTGGCCGCCGTGCGAGTGGATGATTTCGCACAGTTCCTGGATGCCTTCTTCAAACACGCCGTGGGTCGATGGGTAGGTGACCATCACGCAAGCCAGGTTGGCGCTGTGCTTTTCCGCTTTCGCTTTCAGGTCGGCCAGATCCACGTTGCCGTTGGCGTCGCAGCTGGTGACGACGACCTGCATGCCGACCATGTTGGCCGATGCGGGGTTGGTGCCGTGTGCCGACGATGGAATCAGGCAGATGTTGCGGTGGCCTTCGCCGCGCGATTCGTGATACGCCTTGATCACCAGCAGACCCGCGTATTCGCCCTGCGAGCCGGCGTTCGGCTGCAGCGAGACGGCCGCGTAGCCGGTCAGCGCGCACAGCATCTCTTCCAGCTGCGAGATCATTTCGCGGTAGCCGACCGTTTGCGCGTCCGGCGCGAACGGGTGGATGTTCGAGAACTCTGGCCAGGTGACGGGAATCATCTCGCTCGTGGCGTTCAACTTCATGGTGCACGAGCCGAGCGGGATCATGGTGCGGTCCAGCGCCAGGTCCTTGTCGGCCAGGCTGCGCAGGTAGCGCAGCATTTCGTGTTCCGAGTGGTAGCTGTTGAAGACCGGGTGGGTCAGGTAGGCGCTTTCGCGCGCCAGGTTGGCCGGCAGCGCGCTGGTCACATTTGCTTCAACGGCGTCCAGGTCCGGGGCGGCAGGCGCGTTGGCCAGGCCGTGCGCGAAGACCTTCCACAGCAGCGCGATATCATCGCGCGTGGTGGTTTCGTCGAGCGACACGCCGACATGGGTGTTGTCGATCTTGCGCAGGTTGACGCCGTGGTGCATGGCCGTCGCGTGCAGCTGCGCCGCATCGGCGACATTGATGGTCAGGGTGTCGAAGTAGCTCGCGTTGACGACGCCATAACCGAGCGTCTTCAGGTTGGCCGCCAGCACGCCCGTAAAGCGGTGCACGCGCTGGGCGATCTGCAGCAGGCCGGCAGGGCCGTGGTAGACGGCGTACATCGAGGCCATCACGGCCAGCAGCACTTGCGCCGTGCAGATATTGGACGTCGCTTTTTCGCGGCGGATATGCTGTTCGCGCGTCTGCAGGGCCAGACGATACGCCTTGTTGCCTTGCGCATCGACGGTCACGCCGACCAGGCGGCCCGACATATTGCGCTTGAATTCATCGCGCGTGGACAGATAGCCTGCGTGCGGGCCGCCGAAACCGAGCGGCACGCCGAAGCGCTGGCTGTTGCCGACGACGACGTCGGCGCCCCATTCGCCCGGTGGCGTGAGCATGGTCAGGGCCAGCAGGTCTGCCGCGACGATGACCATGGCGCCATTCGCATGCAGTTTTTCCACGCCGGCGCGGTAGTCGCGCACGACACCGTTCACGCCAGGGTATTGCAGCAGCACGCCGAAACAGGCGTCGAGCGACTCGATTTCAGCCGGGTCGAACGTACGCACCTCGATGCCGATCGGCTGGGCGCGCGTCTGCACCACTTCCAGGGTTTGCGGCAGCACGTCGTTGGCGACGTACAGCACGTTCGACTTCGACTTGCCCACGCGCTGGATCAGCGTCATCGCTTCGGCGGCGGCCGTGCCTTCGTCCAGCATCGAGGCGTTCGAGATGCCCATGCCGGTCAGGTCCGTGATCACTTGCTGGAAGTTCAAAATCGCTTCCAGGCGGCCTTGCGAAATCTCTGGCTGGTAAGGCGTGTATGCCGTGTACCAGGCCGGGTTTTCAAAGATGTTGCGCAACACGACGCCAGGGGTGAACGTGTTGTAGTAGCCCTGGCCGATCAGGGATTTTAGCACCTGGTTCTTGCCGGCGATGGCTTTCAGGCGCGACAGGGCTTCCTGTTCCGGCATCGGCTGCGAGTACGCGCCCAGGGGCAGGGCGCCCTTGTTGCGGATGTTGGCCGGTACCAGGGCATCGATCAGCGCGGCGCGCGATGGATAGCCGAGGGTCGCCAGCATGGCTTGCTGTTCGGTGGCGGAAGGGCCGATGTGGCGGGCGATGAAGGCATCGCGTGCTTCGAGTTGGGTCAGGCTGGTGCGGGTCATGATATAGAGGCCAAAAAAGACTGAAAAACCGGGATGCGGCGCGCGGGCGCGGCGCCGGGGCATAGCTACAAAATTAAATGCAAACGGGCCGCAAACGCGGCCCGTGAGTCAAACGCGATTACGCGCTGGTGGTGGCGCCATAGGCGGCAGCGTCGAGCAAGCCGTCCAGGGCCGACACGTCGGCTGGCTTGATCTTGAACAGCCAGTTGGCGTAGGCGTCGGCGTTGATCGATTCAGGCGCATTGACCACGTCGTCGTTGACGGCCACGACTTCGCCCGACAGCGGCGCATAGATGTCGCTTGCCGCCTTGACCGATTCCACCACGGCGGCGTCGTCGCCGGCGGTGAAGGTGGCGCCGACGTCAGGCAGTTCGACAAAGACGATGTCGCCCAGCGCATCCTGCGCGTACTCGGTGATGCCGACGGTGATCGTGCCGTCGGCTTCCAGGCGTACCCATTCGTGGGAAGCGGTGTACTTCAGGTCTGCAGGAATGTTCATGTGTGGCTCCAGATGGTAAATGTTCGTTATTGATTATGGTTGTACGGTCTTGCGGGCGGCTCTATAAATACGCTTACGCAGCCAGGATTTTACCGTTACGCACGAAAGGCAGCTTGACTACCGAGGCGGCCAGCTGCTTGCCGCGGATTTCCACGTGCACGGTGTCGCCCACGTTGACGCCGTTGGGCACGCGCGCCAGGGCAATTGCTTCCTGCATGGTCGGGCTGAAGGTGCCGCTCGTGATTTCGCCTGTTTGCTCGTTACCAGCGATGATGACTTTCTGGTGGGCGCGCAGCACGCCGCCTTTTTCACGCAGGATCAGGCCGACGAATTGCGCGTTCTGGCCTTTGGCCAGCAGGGCGGCCTTGCCGATGAAGTCACGCTCGCTGACCAGGTCGATCGTCCATGCGAGGCCCGCGTCGAGCGGGTTGACGGTTTCATCCATGTCCTGGCCGTACAGATTCATGCCCGCTTCCAGACGCAGGGTGTCGCGCGCACCGAGGCCGGCCGGCTTGACGCCAGCGGCGATCAATGCATTCCACAGCGCTTCCACCTGGGTGGCGGCCACGCCGATTTCAAAACCGTCTTCGCCCGTGTAGCCGGTGCGCGCCAGCATGACTTCGCCGAAAGCCGTGTCCTTGACGATGACGACGTTGAACGGCTTGATGGTTTCGGACGCGGCTTGCGTTTCTGGCAGCACTTGCCACACCTTGGCGCGCGCGTTCGGACCTTGCACGGCCACCAGGGCCATGGCGTCGTTGCCGTCGCGGCGCTGCGTGATCGTCAGGCCGCTGTTGGTGCCGGTATTTTGCTGCTGCATCCAGGCCACGTCTTTTTCAGCCGTGCCCGCGTTGACGACGAGGCGGAACCAGTTTTCATTGAAGAAGTAGACGATCAGGTCATCGATGACGGTACCTTCGGCATTCAACATGCACGAGTACAGGGCCTTGCCCGACACTTGCAGCTTGTCGACGTTATTGGCCAGCAAGCCGCGCAGGAAGGCGCGCACGTTCGGACCTTCGATATCGACCACGCACATATGGGACACGTCGAACATGCCGGCGTCGCCGCGCACGGCGTTGTGTTCTTCGATTTGCGAACCGTAGTTGACAGGCATGTCCCAGCCGCCGAAATCGACCATGCGGGCGCCGAGGGCACGGTGGGCGTTGTTGAGTGGGGTCGCTTTGAGCGTCATGGATTCCTCGGGACGAAGGTAAAGGGGGAGTTAACAAAACATAGAATAGCCAAACACGGCTTTCCAGCGTGATCACTGACCCCCCTGTCCTTTGTACCTGAGAGATTACGGGGGCTTGCCCCGTGCGCCCCTTCGGTGGGCCGCCGGCAATAGCCGCGGCCGCTCTCCAGAGTTGAGCTAAAGATGTTGCCAAAGCAACAGCTTCAGTCCGCCTGATCGGTCCTTTTGCCTGAGAGTTTTTGGGTAGTGCCCCTTCGGCGGCAACGCTGGGTTGCCCTCTCCCGATCAAGTGGGAGGAATATATGCCAGCGGGGTGTTTCTGTCAATCTGAAAAGACGTTGCCAAATTGCAGCAAAAGCCCCGGTTTGCGGGGCTGGGAGGGGCGCTGGCCCGTTGCAAAAGGGCGCCCGGCCGCGCGGGAATGCGCTATGATGAAATCCTGGCTTTCTTGCGGGTGCCTGCCATGAACACGACACAAAGCGAGACACAAAACAACACCGAGCAGCACGGTTACTTTACCCTCTCGGGCGACGTCAACAGTGACATGGTGCGGCGCGTCTTCAACGCCGTGGCCGACATCACGGAAGACAAGCTCACCACCGCACACATTTTGATCCAGTCCAACGGCGGCTATGTCAGCGATGGCATCTGTCTGTACAACTTCCTCAGCAAGTTGCCGCTCGACATCATTACCTACAACGCAGGCGCCGTGGCGTCCATCGCCGTCACCCTGTTCCTGGCGGGGCGGCAGCGCCACGCCAGCGACACGGCCCGCTTCATGGTGCACAAGTCGCATGCGACGGCCTCGCCCGGTTCGCGTCCCGATGCGCTCAGCATCATCGTCGAGGGCTTGCGCGCCGACGACATGCGCACCGAGCGCATCCTGCGCGGCCACGTCAACCTGACGCAAGAGCAGTGGCAGGTGCATGCGTATTCCGACCTGCACCTGACGGCCGACCAGGCGCTGGACGTGGGCATGATCGACTCGATCCGCGACTTTGCGCCGCCCAAGGGCAAGCGCCTGACGAATATCTGACGCTCAGGCGGCTGGTCTTGACGAGGAAATTTTGTAATCGAATGTAATTCTTCGCTGCAGCACAGCAAAAGCCGCGCGGAACAGGGCAGAGTCGTGGCATAGTGCAAGCTGATCATGAAATAAGCGCATGCACGATGACTTGGTGGAATGGGATTTCTTTTGCGGCCGACATGTCCGTGATGGGGCCGGCTGGCGTGGCGATTGCCCTGTGGCTGCTCGTGTCGCGCCAGTGGCGTTTGGTGCTCAGCTGGAGCTTGTGGTACGGCGGCGGCCTGGCCCTCGTGGTGCTATCGAAGCTGGCCTTCATGAGCTGGGGCGTGGGCAGCAGCACGCTCGATTTTACGGGTTTCAGCGGCCACGCCATGCGCGCCGGCGCTGTGTTTCCCGTGCTGATGTATGTGCTGTTGCAGCGGGCCGAGCCGCGCTGGCGCCATGCCGGCGTGCTCGTCGGCGTGGCCTTTGCCGTGCTGGTGGCCATTTCCCGCGTGGTCGTGCATGCGCACAGCGTGTCGGAAGCCGTCAGCGGCTGCGTGCTGGGCCTGGCGGTGGCGCTGGGCTTCATGTGGAATGCCCGCGGCGCCGTCAATTTCGCCGTCAGCCATGCGCTGGCCCTGGCCAGCTTGGCGTTGATGGTGGTGCTGAGCTTTAAGGCCGAACCCATGCCGACCGAACAATGGCTGCAAAAACTGGCCCTGGTGCTGTCCGGCCACGAGCGCGTTTTTTCGCGTGCGGACTGGAAACTGGCGCAGGATGGCCGTCCTGCCCGCTGATCCGCTGCCAACCGGCGCCTGGCGCCGCTGTTTTTTGGCCAGAAAAGCATCAGGAAATGGTATGATGAACCACTTTTTTTGCGGTGCATGGCCAGACAGCCGTCGCGATGCTGCATCTGAACTGAATATGAACCGGGTTCACCCATAATATAACCGCCAGCATAGGCCAGGAACTCTAAAACACGTGCGTCTCTCTTCCATCAAGTTGTCGGGATTTAAGTCTTTCGTCGATCCCACCAATTTCCAGGTGCCAGGCCAGCTCGTGGGCGTGGTCGGGCCGAATGGCTGCGGCAAGTCGAACATCATCGACGCCGTGCGCTGGGTGCTGGGCGAATCGAAAGCGTCGGAATTGCGCGGCGAATCGATGCAGGACGTCATTTTCAACGGCTCCACCCACCGTAAACCAGCCGGGCGCGCTTCCGTGGAACTGGTGTTCGACAATAACGATGGCAAGGCGTCCGGCCAGTGGGGCCAGTACGCCGAGATCGCCGTCAAGCGCACCCTGACGCGCGACGGCACGTCCACCTATTACATCAATGGCCAGCCCGTGCGCCGGCGCGACATCCAGGATATCTTCCTTGGCACGGGCCTCGGTCCGCGCGCCTACGCCATCATCGGCCAGGGCATGATTTCGCGCATCATCGAATCGCGCCCGGAAGAATTGCGCGTTTTCCTCGAAGAAGCGGCCGGTGTCTCCAAATACAAGGAACGCCGCCGCGAGACGGAAAACCGCCTGCAGGACACGCGCGAGAATTTGCTGCGCGTGGAAGACATCTTGCGCGAACTCAACGCCAACCTGGAAAAGCTGGAAGCGCAGGCGGCCGTGGCCACCCGTTTCCACGCCTTGCAGGCGGACCAGGAAGAAAAGCAGAAACTGTTGTGGCTGCTGCGCAAGAACGAGGCGCAAAACGAACAGACGCGCTATTTCCGCGAAGTGGAACAGGCGCAGACGGACCTGGAAGAGCAGACGGCCAAGCTGCGCAACGTGGAACTGACCCTCGAGCAGATGCGCCAGGCGCACTTTGCCGTGGGCGACCGGCTGCATACGGCGCAAGGCCATCTGTACCAGACGAATGCGGAAATCGGCAGCCTGGAGGCGCAGATCAAGTTCGTCATCGAATCGCGCGCCCGCCTGCAGGCGCAGCTGGCCACATTGACTGCCCAGCGCGACCAGTGGACGCAGCAGGGTAGCGAATACCAGGAACAGATCGAAGAGGCGGAATTCCACCTCGAGGAACTGGCTGCCAAGGTGGAACAGTCGCAAATGATGGCCGAGCAGAAGGGCGAGCAATTGCCCGAACTCGACGCCGCCTGGCGCGCCGCACAAAACAAGAGCACGGAATCGCGCGCACGGATCATGCAGGCACAGCAGCAGCTGGAACTGGAATCGGCGCACCAGCGCAACGCCTCGAACATCCTGGCCAGCCTGTTGACGCGCCGCGAGCGCCTGCAGCAGGAAAAGAACAGCCTGAGCCTGCCCGACAGCAGCCACCTGGAAAACCTGAAACTGCAGCTGGAAGAAAAGCAGCAAACCCTGGAAGAGCAGGGCTTTTACCTGGAAGAGGCGCTGGAGCAGCAGCCGAAGCTGGAGCAGGAACGGATGGAGGCGCAGGCGCAGGTGAATGCCGAAACGGCTGCCAACGCCCAGCTGGAAGCGCGTCTTTCCGCCTTGAAACAATTGCAGGAACGGGTACAAACCCAAGGCAAGGTTCAGCCATGGCTGAAAAAGCACGAACTCGACACCTTGCCGCGTTTGTGGCAAAAGCTTCAGATCGAAGCGGGCTGGGAAGCGGCCATGGAATCGATCTTGCGCGAGCGTACGTCGGCTCTGCAACTGTCGAACATCGACTGGGCCAAGGCCTTCTTTGCCGATGCGCCACCAGCCAAGCTGGCCCTGTACGCGCCGTCGACCGTGGCGCCGCTGCCGCAACCGGAAGTGCCGGGCCTCAAGCCTTTCCTGAATTTGCTCAAACTCAACGATCCGGGCTTGCGCGGCTTGCTGCAGGATTGGCTGTACAACGCCTATGCCGTGGAAGACGCGGCCGAAGCGCTGGCCGAACGTAGTAAATTGCCGCCGGGCGGCTATTTCGTCACGCGCGCCGGTCACGTGGTCACGGCCACCAGCGTGCGCTTCTATGCGGCCGATTCGGAGCAGGAAGGCATGCTGGGCCGCCAGCAGGAAATCGAGAATATCGGCAAACAGTTGCGCGCCCAGCAATTGCTGGCCGAAGAGGCGCGCGCCCGTTCCGTGCGGGCCGACGCGGCCGTCGCCACCTTGACGCGCAACCTGTCCGACTTGCGACTCCGCATACAGCAGCTTACTTCCTCCGTGCATACCTTGCAGCTGGACGTGGTGAAACTGTCGGAAGTGGAAGCGCGCTTCAACCAGCGCAGCACGCAGATCGGCGCCGACCTGGCGGAGATTGCCGCACAGGAAGCGGAACAGCAGCAGATCAAGGCGGAATCGGAAGAGAAATTCGAACAGCTGGACATGGAGCTGGGCAACTTGCAGGAAGCGCACGAAGACGGCCATACGGACTTCCTGCAGAAGGAACAGCGTCTGGCGGAGGCGCGCGAAGCCTTGCGCGACCTGGAGCGGGCCGCCAAGGATACGGAATACGCGGAAAAAGCCCACCGCGCGAAGATCGAGGAGTTGCGCCGCAATATCGCCACGGCCGGTACGCAGGCCCAGCAAGTGACGGCCAGCCTGCAGGCGGGCGAACTGGAACTGGCCAACCTGGAAAGCGGCGCGGCCGCCGACGGCTTGCAGGACTTGCTCGAGCGCCGCACCACGCAGGAGCGGGCGCTGGCCGACGCGCGCCACGAACTCGATCAAATTACGCAGCAGCTGCGCCTGTCCGAAGATGCACGCACGCAATCGGAACGCAGCTTGCAGCCGCAGCGCGACAAGATCATGGAAATGCAGCTCAAGGAACAGGCCGCGCGCCTGAACCAGGAGCAATTCGCCCAGCAATTGCTGGAATCGGGCGCCGATGAAGCGGCCCTGACGGAAAAACTGCATCCGGACATGCGCCCATCGTATCTGCAGGGCGAAGTCACGCGTCTGACCAATGCCATCACGGCCCTGGGCGCCGTCAACCTGGCCGCGCTGGACGAGCTGGCGCAGGCATCCGAGCGCAAGAATTTCCTCGACGCCCAGAATGCCGACCTGACGGAAGCGATCAACACGCTGGAAGACGCGATCCACAAGATCGACAAGGAAACGCGCGACTTGCTGCAAGACACGTTCGACAAGGTCAACCATCACTTTTCCGAGCTGTTCCCGATCCTGTTCGGCGGCGGCCAGGCGAAACTGACCATGACGGGCGACGAGATTCTCGATTCCGGTGTACAAGTCATGGCGCAGCCTCCCGGCAAGAAAAATGCCACCATCCACCTGTTGTCCGGTGGAGAGAAGGCGCTGACCGCGACCGCATTGGTGTTTTCCATGTTCCGCCTGAATCCGGCGCCGTTCTGCCTGCTCGACGAAGTCGATGCACCGCTGGACGATTCGAACACGGAACGCTTCTGCCGCATGGTCAAGCGCATGTCCGACCAGACCCAATTCCTTTTCATTTCGCATAACAAGATTGCGATGGAAATGGCCCATCAATTGATCGGTGTGACGATGCAGGAGCAGGGCGTATCGCGCATCGTGGCGGTGGACATGGAGTCCGCCGCAAATTTTGCAACCGAGGCACAAGCAGCATGACAGACCTTCAAATTACCTTGTTCGGCGCCGGCGGCGTCTTTATCGTCGGCGTTTTCTCGTACAACAAATGGCAGGAATACAAGGCCAAGAAAAGCGTGGAACGGGCTTTTTCCACCGACCACGACGACGTGCTGATGCGCGAAGGCGATGCGCCCGCAATGGAAGCCCAGGAACCCGTGCTGCGCCAGGAGCCGCGCTTTGACGCCGCGCCCGCCGCCAAGGCCGAACCGTCGTTCGGCGCACCGCCAGCGGCGCCCGTGCCCGACGCACCCGTGCATGCGGAACCATCATTGGGTGGTGCCGGCATCGAAGCGCCTGCCGCGGCCCCTGCCGCGCCGGTACAGCAAGACGTCAGCGCCGCCAGCGAACAGGCGACCAGCCTGGTCGACCCGCTCATCGATTGCCTGCTGCCTTTGTCGCTGGAAGCGCCCGTGCGCGGCGACAAGATCCTGCCCGTGCTGCAAACCCTGCGCCTGGTGGGCAACAAACCCGTGCACTTCATCGGCCTGCATGTGAATGGCGACTGGGAACCGATCACGCATGGCGGTGTCTACACCAAGATGCAGGGCGGCGTGCAGCTGGCCAGCCGCAGCACGGCCTTGAATGAACTCGAATACTCGGAACTGGTCACGCGCCTGCGTGGTGTAGCGGACGAGATCGGCGCCGAGCCGGAAGTGCCGGACATGATGGAAGTGATGGCCGAAGCGCGCAATCTGCACCGTTTTGTTGCCGGCCACGACGCCCAGCTGGGCGTGAACCTGCACACGAATGGCGCACCATGGGCCATTTCCACCTTGCTGTTCGCGCTGGAAAAACAGGGCTTTGACGTGCGTCCGGACGGCCGCTTCGTCATGCCGGACGGCGAAGGCGGCTATCTGTTCTCGCTGTCGACGAATGTCACCCTGGCCGAGGAAACGACGCCCCGTTTGACCCTGCTGCTGGACGTGCCATGCGTGGCGCCTGCGCGCGACGGTTTTGGCGCCATGGTCGCTTGCGCGAAGGCACTGGTGGGACGCCTCGACGCCACCATCGTCGACGATTACAACCAGGCCCTGTCCGATGCGGCGCTGGCCGAGATCGCCGGCCAGGTGCAAGAGTTTTACCAGGAAATGGACGCGGCCGACATTCCGGCCGGTTCCACCCGCGCCCTGCGTTTATTTAGCTGAAGAATCCCGCAACAATGACTGATCCGATCAACCAGGACGCCGCCGCCCGCGTCCTGGCACTCACGGCCGAACTCAATCGGCATCTGCACGCCTACCACGTGCTCGACAATCCCACCATCCCCGACGCCGAGTACGACAAGCTGTTCGTCGAACTGCAGGTGTTGGAAGCGACCCATCCCGACTTGCGCACGCCCGATTCGCCCACCTTGCGCGTGGGGGCGGCACCGTTGCCGCAATTCGAGCAAGTCACGCACACGGTGCCGATGTTGTCGCTGAACAATGGTTTCTCTGATGACGACATCGTCAATTTCGACCGCCGCGTGCGCGAAGGCCTGGGCCTCGATGCGCAGGACGTCGCGTATGCTGCCGAAGTGAAATTCGATGGCTTGGCCATCAACCTGCGCTATGAAAACGGCCTGTTCGTGCAGGCGGCCACGCGCGGCGACGGCGCCACGGGCGAAGACGTGACGGCGAATATCCGCACGATTTCCGGCATCCCGCTGCGCCTGCATGGCGACAAGATTCCAGCCTTGCTCGACGTGCGCGGCGAAGTCATGATGTTCAAGGGCGATTTTGCCCGCCTGAACGAACGCCAGCGCGAGGCAGGGCAGAAGGAATTTGCCAACCCGCGCAATGCGGCCGCCGGCAGCCTGCGCCAGCTCGATTCGCGCATCACGGCGCAGCGCAAGCTGCGTTTCTATGCCTACGGCATCGGCGCCCTCGATGGCGCCGCCATGCCGGCCTCGCATTCGGCCTTGCTGGACTGGTACGAGACCCTGGGCATCCCCGTGTCAAAAGAGCGCAAGGTGGTGCGGGGTGCGCAGGGCTTGCTGGCCTACTACGCCGATATCGGCGCGCGCCGCCCCGCCTTGCCGTATGAAATCGACGGCGTCGTCTACAAGGTGAACGCGACGGAAGACCAGCAGGAGCTGGGTTTTGTCTCGCGCGCACCGCGTTTTGCGCTGGCGCACAAGTTTCCCGCCGAAGAGGCGCTGACACAGGTGCTGGGCATCGATATCCAGGTCGGCCGCACGGGCGCCATGACGCCCGTGGCGCGCCTGGCGCCCGTCTCCGTGGGCGGCGTGACGGTGACCAACGCCACCTTGCACAATGAAGATGAAGTGCTGCGCAAGGATGTGCGCGTGGGCGATACCGTCGTCGTGCGCCGCGCCGGCGACGTCATTCCTGAAGTGCTGAGCGTGGTACTGGAAAAACGCCCGGAACCTGCGCCGCTGCCGTTCAAGATGCTCGAAGCGTGCCCCGTCTGCGGCTCGCACGTGGTGCGCGAAGAGGGCGAAGCCATCGCCCGCTGCTCGGGCGGCTTGTTCTGCTCGGCGCAGCGCAAGGAAGCGTTTCGTCATTTCGCGGGCCGCCGCATGATGGACATCGAAGGCCTGGGGGAACGTTATATCGATACCTTGGTCGAACTCGAATACGTGCATGGCCTGGCTGACCTGTACAGCCTTACCCTCGATAAATTGCTGGAAATGAAGTTGCGCGCCGACGAACGTGACGGTTCGACGCCGGAAACAGTGCAACAAGGCAAGATTCCCACCAAGTGGGCGGAAAACCTGCTGGCCGGCATCGAGGCGAGCAAGCGCCCGCCGCTCGAACGTTTCCTGTTCGCGCTGGGCATCCGCCACGTGGGCGAATCGACGGCGAAGACTCTGGCCGAGTGGCTGGGTAGCCTGGCGTATGTGCGGCAAGCGCCGGCGGCATTGCTGCGCGTGCTGCCCGACATCGGCGGTACAGTGGCCGAATCGATTGCCGATTTCTTCGCCGAGGAAAAGAATCAGCAGGCGCTGCAGGCATTGCTGGACGCTGGCGTCACGCCGCAGGGCGAACACGCGCCTAGCGCCAAGCTGCGCACGCAGCTTGAGGAAACCAAATTGCTGGCGGCCATCGGCATCCCGAAACTGACGGAGCCGCGCAGCAAGCAACTGGTGGAGCGGGGCGTCACCCTGGCCAGCCTGGCGGCGCAAGGCGCCAGCTTCCACGCGGGCTTGCCGGCTGCCGTGGCCGAAGCGCTGGCGCAGTGGCTGGCCGATGAGAGCAATGTCAAGCTGCTTGGTCAACTGGACGCCCTGCGAAATGAATTAATGTCACAATTGCCTGAAATGCCAGCCGCTGGCGGCAAGCTGGACGGCAAAACCTTCGTCTTGACGGGCACGTTGCCCAACATGAGCCGCGACGAAGCTGCGGAGCTGATCGAGGCGGCCGGCGGCAAGGTCAGCGGTTCCGTGTCGAAGAAAACCGGTTATGTCGTGGCCGGATCGGATGCTGGCAGCAAGCTGGCCAAGGCCCAGGAACTGGGCGTGGCCATACTCGACGAGGCTGGTTTGCTGGCCTTGCTCGCGCAAGACTAATCATTTAAATATTACAGAAGACCCATGAAAAAAATCAGAAAAGCAGTCTTTCCCGTCGCCGGCCTGGGCAGCCGTTTCTTGCCTGCGACCAAGGCGCAACCGAAGGAAATGTTGCCCATCGTTGACAAGCCATTGATCCAGTACGCGGTGGAAGAAGCCGTGGCGGCGGGCATCACGGAAATGATCTTCATCACGGGCCGCAACAAGCGCGCCATCGAAGACCATTTCGATACGGCCTATGAGCTCGAGTCGGAACTGGAAGCGGCCGGCAAGCGCCAGTTGCTCGAGATGGTGCAAAACGTCATTCCCAAGCATATCAACTGCATTTACATCCGCCAGTCGGCGCCGCTGGGCCTGGGGCATGCCGTGCTGTGCGCCCGTCCCGTGATCGGCGACGAGCCGTTTGCCGTCTTGCTGGCCGACGACTTCATGGACGTGGAAGAGGGCGTGCGCCCCGTGCTGGCGCAGATGACCGATGTCTTCCAGTATGAAAATTGCTCGCTGCTGGCGGTGCAGGACGTGCCGCGCGCGGAAACCAAGCAGTACGGTATCGTGTCGGCAAAGAATTATCAGCACGATCTGGAACTGGTCTCGGCCATCGTGGAAAAGCCCTCGCCGGAAGAGGCGCCATCGACCCTGGCCGTGGTGGGCCGTTATGTGCTGACCAGCCGTGTCTTTAATCACCTGGAAAATATCGGCACGGGCGCCGGCGGCGAGATCCAGCTGACGGACGGCATCGCCGCCCTGATGCGCGAAGAGCGCGTGCTCGCTTACCGCTACCAGGGGCAGCGTTATGATTGCGGCTCCAAGCTGGGTTATCTGAAGGCCACGACGGCAATGGGTATGAAACATCCGGAAACGGGTGCGGCCTTCCGCACCTACCTGCAAGAACTGCAATCGGCACTGGAAGCAAAATGACCGTACGTGAAATCCTCAAGTTGGGCGATCCGCGCCTGCTGCGGATGGCCGAGCCCGTGCGTGAATTCGATACGCCCGAACTGCATGCCTTGATCGCCGACATGTTCGACACCATGCATGCAGCCAATGGCGCGGGCCTGGCGGCGCCGCAGATCGGCGTCAACCTGCAGCTGGTGATCTACGGCTTCAAGCAAAATCTGCGCTATCCGGACGCGCCGCAAGTGCCGGAAACCGTGCTGATCAACCCTGTGCTGACGCCTTTGTCTGAACGCAAGGAAGAGGGTTTCGAAGGCTGTTTGTCCGTGCCCGGCTTGCGCGGCAGCGTGCCGCGCTGGAGCGAGCTGCACTACGAAGGAGTGGACCAGTTCGGCCAGCCCATCAGCCGCGATTGCGACGGCTTCCATGCGCGCGTGGTGCAGCATGAAGTGGATCACCTGCACGGGATTCTGTATCCGATGCGTATCGTCGACTTCACGCAGTTCGGTTATACGGAAGTGATGTTTCCGGACCTCGATCCAAACGACGACGACTGATCGGCACCTGAGAAAACGCCCATGGCGGCGTTGCATTGCCTCGCCGTACTATTCGTACTGTCTTCGGCAATGCGCCTTGCCCTGAGCGTTTTTCAGGCACCTCGTACTTGTGACTATCAAACAAAAAAAATGGCCGCGCAGCAATCAGCTGGGCGGCCATTTTTTATATGTGAAGCAAACCTAGCGCACCTTGCGGTTGCTGCCCAGGTTATCGAGCAAGTTCTTCAACTCATCCTGCATGGCATCCGTCAGGTTCAGGAAGCGGCAGCCGATCTGTACCTGTTCGCCCAGCAGGAAGGAGCGGAAGGTGCGCGACAGGCGGATTTCCAGGTCGGCGATCATGACCTTGTTCGGCCCCAGTTCCAGGCGCACGCGCGACAGCTTGCGGCCCACGTACAGGCCGACCGTGTCGCGCGGATGGGCGCGCATGCCGATGCCGCCGGCCGAGAAATCGTACAGCTGCAGCTCATACGGACGCCCCTCGAGCACGAAAGCGGCCAGGTAGTACACGCCCAGCGGCGTTTCCAGGCGCGTCGATTCGCGCCGTTCCAGCACCAGGCAATGACTGGGGAAGTTCGTCAGGTAGACGTTGGGACGGTCGGGATACGCTTGCCATTCGCCATTGATGGTAAATTGCAGCTTGGCGCTTTGCACCCACGACACAAACGTGGCGGCACCGTCTGGCAGGGTCGCGCCTTCATTGAGTTCCAGCACGAATTGCGGCAAGTCATCGTCGACGGACAGGATGCGCGCCAGGATGACGTCTTCGCCGCCCGCCGGGTAGATGGAAATGGCGTCGCCGTTGTCAGCCAGGCTGCACAGGGTTTCACCGATATCCCATGGATCGCTCATATGGTGCGGCTTGGTGCCGGGGGCCATCGGCTCGGCCACGTCAGCCAGGCTGGGCGCGCCCTTGCGCAGGGGATTGGGAATGGGATCGTTCACGACAGCGTATCTCTTCTGTTCTAATGGGGAATAGTGTATAGGTTTAAGGCAATATTTACTAAGTAAATCACAATAATTGATTTTATATCACTATATTCCTGTTGCTTATGTGGCCTGGCATGCCAGGCGGGCGCTTAGAATTGCTCGTCAGCGCTCAGGTAACGCCATTGGCCGGTCGGCAAGTCGCCCAGTTTGACCTTGCCAATGCGCACGCGTTTCAATCCCAGCACTTTCAGGCCGACGGCTTCGCACATGCGGCGGATCTGGCGTTTCTTGCCTTCGCGCAGGGTAAAGCTCAGCTGGTCTTCATTTTGCCAGCGCACCTTGGCCGGCAGCAGCGGCTTGCCGTCGAGCCACAGGCCGTGGTTGAGCTTTTTCAGTTCGCTGTCGGGCAGGGTGCCGCCCTTGGTGTAGCTCACGCGCACCAGGTATTCCTTGTCGATATCGGTATCGTGGCCGATCAGCTGCTTGGCCACGCGGCCGTCCTGCGTCAAGACCAGCAAGCCGACGGAATCGATGTCCAGGCGGCCGGCGGCCACCAGGCTGCGCAGCTGGGTCGGGTGGAACTGTTCCGGGCTGCGGTCTTCCGCCCAGCGGTTTTCCGCCTTGATCAGGGCCACGGCGGGCGTGTAGCCGTCTTCGGCCTGGCCGCTGACGTAGCCGACCGGTTTGTTGATCAGCACGGTGACCCGCTTCGATTGCTCGGCCGCCGCCTGGCGTTCCACGGTGACTCTCTGGCTCGGGTAGACCTTGCTGCCCAGCTCGGACACCACCTTGCCATCCACGCGGACCCAGCCGCGGGCGATCCATTCATCGGCTTCGCGGCGCGAGCACAGGCCCAGTTCGGACATGCGTTTGGACAAGCGTAATAATTCTTCGGTCATGTTGTTTCAGTTTCAGTAAGGGTAGGCGTTGTGCGGAAAGCTTACACTTTCAGCGCATCGAGTAAATCGGTTTCCAGCAATATCTGGTTGCGGGCATTGTTGAGCGCGGGGCCGTCGACGAGGAAGACGTCTTCGACCCGCTCGCCCAGGGTCATGATCTTGGCCGTGTGCAAGTTGATGCGGTACTTGGTCAGCACGTTGGCGATCGCATACAGCAGGCCCGTGCGGTCGTTGGCCGCCACCGACAGCAAATAGTATTGGCCCTTCTCATCGGGCCGCAAATCCACGGTCGGCTGGAAGGGGAAGGTGCGCGACAGGCGCGACAGCCGTCCCTTGCCCGGCGGCGGCAGCGGCGTTTGCGACTGCAGCAGCTCGCCCAGCTCATGCTCGATCAGGCTGATGATGTCGCGGTAGCTCTTGGCGAAGTTCTGCTCGGTGACGAGGAAGGTGTCGAGCGCATAGCCGTTTTTCGTCGTGTGGATCTTCGCGTCGAGGATGCTGAAATTCTTGCGGTCGAAATAGCTGCAGATGCGCGCGAACAGGTCGGGCTGGTCGGGAATGTACACGGCCACCTGCAAGCCTTCGCCGATGGGCGCCAGCCGGCATTTTACCACCGGCAACTTGCTGTCGAGCTTGTCATACAGCGAGCGCGTCTGCCAGGCGATGTCGGACGCGTCGTGGCGCAGGAAATACGCCACGTCCAGCTGCTGCCACAGTTTCAGGTGCGCGTCCGGCGGCAAACCGTACAGGCGCAGGGTGGCCAGCGCTTCCTGCTGGCGGTTTTTCAGCTCGCGGTCGGCCGTGTGCGGCTCGCCGCCCAGCACGCGCAGGGTGATCTTGTACAGGTCTTCCAGCAGCTTGCCCTTCCAGGCATTCCACACTTTCGGGCTGGTGCCGCGGATGTCGGCCACCGTCAGCAGGTACAAGCCCGTCAGATGACGCTCGTCCTTGACCACTTTCGCAAAGGCGGCGATGACATCGGGATCGGACAAGTCCTGCTTTTGCGCCACTTGCGACATGGTCAAATGATTTTCTACAAGGAATGCCACGAGTTCCGTGTCTTCTTGCGACAGGCCGTGGTCCTGGCAGAACTGGGTGGCGTCGGCCACGCCCAGCTTCGAGTGGTCGCCGCCGCGGCCCTTGGCGATGTCGTGGAACAGGGCCGCCACGTACAGCAGCCACGACTGCGAGAAGTCGGCCATCAGCTGGCTGCAGAACGGGTATTCGTGTGCGTGTTCGCTCATGGTGAAGCGGCGCATGTTACGCACCACCATCAAGATGTGCTGGTCGACCGTGTACACGTGGAACAGGTCGTGCTGCATCTGGCCCACGATGCGGCGGAAATTCGGCAGGTAGCGCCCCAGGATGCTCATCTCGTTCATGCGCCGCAGCGCATGGATGATGCCGACAGGCGCCTGCATGATGCGCAGGAAGAGGGCGCGGTTGACGGGGTCCTGGCGGAAGGCGGCGTCGATCTTGAAGCGTGCATGCCACAGGGCTCGCGTGGCGCGCGAGGTCATGCCCTTCAGGGCCGGGCGCTCCGTCATCAGGACAAAAATTTCCAGCATGGCCGACGGATATTGTTCGAACGTGTCGTCGGCGCTGATGTCGATCAGGCTGTTGACCTCGTTGAAGCGCTCGTTGATGGGCACGGCCACGTCGTCTTGCGGGAACAGCCGTGCCTCGATGTTTTGCAGCAAAATCGTGTTGAGCTGGGTCACCGTCTTGGCGGCCCAGTAGTAGCGCTGCATCAAGAATTCGCTGGCGCGGCGCATGTGCGGCCCGCTGCCTGTCGCTTGCAGGCCCAGCGATTCGGCGATCGCCGTCTGCACGTCGAACACGAGGCGGTCTTCGCGCCGTCCCGCGTGCAGGTGGAGGCGCACGCGGATATCCTTGAAGGCGCGCTCCTTTTCCATCAGCTGGCGCGCTTCCGTCAGGGTGATCAGGCCGCTCGTGGCCAGGGTGCGCCACGAGTTCGCCAGGCCGGCCGCCTTGGCCACCCACAGGATGACCTGCAGGTCGCGCAGGCCGCCCGGGCTTTCCTTGCAATTCGGTTCCAGGCTGAAAGCCGTGTCTTCATATTTGGCATGACGCTGGCGCATTTCCGCTGTTTTTGCCTGAAAGAAGGCTTGCGGGTCCATGGCCGCGTCATAGCGTTGCTGCAATTGCGCGAACAGGTCCGCGTTGCCGCACACGAGGCGCGCTTCGAGCAAGCTCGTTTGGACGGTGATGTCGGCCTTCGATTCGACCATGCATTCATCGACCGTGCGGATGCTGTGGCCGATTTCCAGGCCCAGGTCCCACAGCAGTTGCACCAGTTCCTCAAGCTTTTCCTGCGTGGCGGCGTCCGGCGCCTGTTGCAGCAGGATCAGCAGATCGACGTCGGAATACGGAAACAGTTCGCCGCGGCCATAGCCGCCCACGCCCACCAGCGCCGTGCCGGGCGGCAAACCCGCTTCCTGCCAGGCACGCGCCAGTACGCCGTCGACGCTGTGGCGCAGGCTGCGCAGCAGTTTTTCAGGCTTGCCGTCGGCCTGGAAGGCCGCAATGACGACCTGGCGGTCGGCTTTCAGTTGCTGTTTCAGCTGTTCCCGAACTTGCTTTTTCATCTGGGCCCTGGGTGGCGGTGCGTGGGATGGAAGATCAGGCTTTGTTCAGGATCAAGGCGGGCGGTGGCGGCATGCCGGGCGAGACGGTCAGCACTTCATAGCCCGTTTCCGTCACCAGCACCGTGTGTTCCCATTGCGCCGACAGGCTGCGGTCCTTGGTTTTGATGGTCCAGCCATCGTTCATTTCGCGGATTTCGCGGCGGCCCGAGTTGATCATCGGTTCGACGGTGAAAATCATGCCCGCTTCCAGGCGCTCCAGGGTGCCTGGTTTGCCGTAGTGCAAGACCTGCGGTTCTTCATGGAAGACCTTGCCAATGCCGTGGCCGCAGAATTCGCGCACCACGCTGTAGCCGGCCTTCTCGGCGTGCTGCTGGATGGCGTGGCCGATATCGCCGAGGTGGGCGCCCGGTTTGATCTGGTCGATGCCCAGCCACATGCACTCGTAAGTGATTTCCGACAGGCGCTTGGCCAGGATGGTCGGCGTGCCGACGAGGAACATGCGGCTGTTGTCGCCGTGGTAGCCATCCTTGATGACGGTGATGTCGAGGTTGACGGAGTCGCCGCTTTTCAGGACCTTGTCGCCAGGAATGCCATGGCAGATGACGTCGTTGACCGAGGTGCAGATGGCTTTCGGGTAAGGCGTGTAGCCGGGCGGGCAGTAGTTCAGCGGGGCAGGGATGGTGCCTTGCACGTTGACCATGTATTCATGGCACAGGCGGTCCAGTTCGCCCGTCGTGACGCCGACCTTGACGAACGGGGTGATGTAGTCGAGCACTTCAGCGCCGAGCTTGCCGGCAACGCGCATGCCTTCGATGTCGGCGGCGGTATTGATACGGATGGTGGACATGGTGTAATTCGCAATCTGCAAGAATTCAGGTGAAAAGCACAGACGATCCCTGCTGTATGGGAAAAGTCTGCAAATATGTCGAAATTATAAACGAGGCGCCCTCAATCCGCCGCCTCCTTCCTAGGGCCGGAAGGGGATTTGTGGGGAGAAAGCGGATGAAAAGGCGGCGCGGCCACACCTTGCACCATGGTGGTGCGCCGGGTGTTTCCGCCGGGCGCGCGATTTGCGGTGCGGACTTGATGCGGCAGGCATTTCAGTGTAGAATCCCGGGTTGCTTGAATTCTCTTTTAAGCAATGCAGTAAAACAGTGTCTTTAATTTATATAAACACGCGAATCCGGTCGACAAGGGTGCCTGTATGGTGACTGATCGGATTCCAGACCCAACCCTGGAGTTAATAATGTCCGTAACAATGCGCGAAATGCTGGAAGCCGGTGTCCACTTTGGTCACCAAACCCGTTTTTGGAATCCAAAAATGGCACCGTTCATCTTCGGCCATCGCAACAAGATCCACATCATCAACCTGGAAAAAACCATGGCGATGTACCAGGACGCAATGAAGCACGTGCGTCAACTGGCTGCAAACCGTGGCACCATCCTGATGGTTGGCACCAAGCGTCAAGCTCGCGAAATCATCGCTGCTGAAGCACAACGCGCTGGCGTGCCTTTCGTTGATCAACGTTGGTTGGGCGGCATGCTGACCAACTTCAAAACGATCAAAACCTCGATCAAGCGTCTGAAAGACATGGAAGTGATGATCGAAGACGGTTCGATCGAGAAGCTGTCGAAAAAAGAAGCGCTGATGTTCTCCCGCGAAATGATCAAGCTGCAAAAATCGATCGGCGGCATCAAGGACATGGGCGGCATTCCTGACGCAATCTTCGTCGTCGACGTCGGCTACCACAAAGGTGCGATCACCGAAGCAGCTAAACTGGGTATCCCGGTCATCGGCGTTGTCGATACCAACCACTCCCCAGAAGGCGTGAACTTCGTGATCCCAGGTAACGATGACTCCTCGAAAGCCATCATGTTGTACGCTCGCGGTGTTGCTGATGCAATCATCGAAGGCCGTGCAGCTGCCGGTAACGAAGTTGTTGAAATGGTTAAAGCAGCCGCTGGCGACGAATTCGTCGAAGTTAACGAACAGGCTTAATGGCCAGGCTATCGCAAGATAGCCGTTTGTAAGCACAGCAGTAAGGGAAAAGGGGTGGCAGCAGCTCCCCCTTTTTTTTAACAAAAAAACGATAGTGACCGCTGGCGAGGCATGCATGCCCGGCCGCGACTATCGACTCACCGAATCAGGAGAAACACATGGCAGCGATTACAGCAGCGATGGTAGGCGAATTGCGCGGCAAAACCGACGCACCAATGATGGAATGCAAAAAAGCACTGACCGAAGCCGAAGGCGACATGGCTCGTGCGGAAGAGATCCTGCGCGTCAAACTGGGCGGCAAGGCATCGAAAGCATCGGCACGCATCACCGCTGAAGGCGTCGTGGCAACCTACATCGCCAACGGCGTAGGCGCCCTGGTCGAAGTGAACTCGGAAACCGACTTCGTTGCGAAAAACGACGATTTCCTGGCACTGGCCAACAACGCTGCCCGTCTGGTAGCGGAACACAACCCGGCTGACGTAGCTGCCCTGCTGGCCCTGCCACTCGACGGCAAGACCCTGGAAGACGTGCGCGCTGCCCTGATCGGCAAAATCGGCGAAAACATGACCATCCGCCGCTTCCAGCGTTTCGAAACCAGCGCCAAGCTGGCTTCGTACCTGCACGGTTCGCGCATTGGCGTGATCGTCGAATTCGACGGCGCCGATGAGCAAGTGGGCAAAGACGTGGCCATGCACATCGCTGCCATGAAGCCAGTGTCGCTGTCGTCGAACGAAGTTCCAGCGGAACTGATCGAAAAAGAGCGTTCGGTTGCACAACTGAAAGCCGAAGAAGACGCAGCCAAAGCGGCCGCCGAAGGCAAGCCAGCGCAATCGCCGGAAATCCTGGCCAAGCGCCTGGAAGGTTCCGTACAGAAGTTCCTGAAAGAAGTTTCCCTGCTGAACCAAGCTTTCGTGAAAAACGACAAGCTGTCGGTTGAGCAAATGCTGAAGGCGGCTAACACCAGCGTCAAAGGTTTCGCCATGTACGTAGTGGGCGAGGGCATCGAGAAGAAGCAAGACGACTTCGCAGCAGAAGTCGCAGCACAGATGGCTGCCTCCCAGGGAGCGTAAGTAAAGCGGGCCGAGAGGCCCGTTTTTTTGGCCCGCCCGCACCTGTCGTGCCGGGCGGCGGCATGGGCAGCTTCCTCCCGCCTATCCGGCGCTGCAAGGCGCTGCGCCATGTCATACTCGAATAACCTCATTTATGGAGCCCCAGCTCATGTCAAAACCAGCCTACAAGCGCGTCCTCCTCAAGTTGTCCGGCGAAGCCCTGATGGGCGATGATCCCTACGGCATCAACCGCGCCACGATCGAGCGCATGGTGGCCGATGTGGCCGAGGTGGCGAAGTTGGGTGTGGAACTGGCAATCGTGATTGGCGGCGGCAATATCTTCCGCGGCGTCGCGCCTGGCGCGCAAGGCATGGACCGTGCCACCGCCGACTACATGGGCATGCTTGCCACCGTGATGAATGCACTGGCCCTGGCCGATGCCATGCGCCACGTCGGCATTACCGCGCGCGTCATGTCGGCCATCGGCATCGAACAAGTGGTCGAGCCGTACGTCCGCCCGAAAGCCCTGCAATACCTGGAAGAAGGTAAAGTGGTCGTCTTCGCCGCCGGTACCGGCAATCCGTTCTTCACCACCGACACGGCAGCCGCCCTGCGCGGTTCCGAGATCAGCGCCGAGATCGTCCTGAAAGCCACCAAGGTCGACGGCGTCTACACGGCCGATCCGAAGAAGGATCCGAACGCCACCCTGTTCCACACGATTACGTTCGACGACGCCATCGCCAAGCACCTGCAAGTGATGGACGCCACCGCTTTCGCCCTGTGCCGCGACCAGAAACTGCCAATCAAAGTGTTTTCGATCACCAAGCCAGGCGCGCTGATGCGCGTCATTATGGGCGAGGATGAAGGCACGCTGGTTCACGTATAGAAATAAGGGGCACCGAGAAACCGTCCATGGCTGCGTTGCAGCGCCTCGCCGTACTATTCGTACTGCCTTCGGCGCTGCGCCTTGCCCTGAACGGTTTTCGGCACTCTTGACGGGCGCCAGCCGCTCGTTATATGGATGTAATTGCAAGATTAATTTATCACTAACAACGCCTGACAAAACCGTCGCGAGCGGAAGGGAGTTGTGGCAGAGAAGCGCAACCGTACGAAGGTACGGTGAGCATCGCAGGCCGCAAATACCGACGCGCAGCAGGTTTTGACAGGCGTCACTACAGGAGTACAGTAATGTCCTTAGCTGACGTTAAAAAGAATGCCCAGGAACGCATGACGAAATCGCTGGAAACACTGCGTGCCGACCTGGCCAAAGTGCGTACCGGCCGCGCCCATACGGGTATCCTGGACCACGTGATGGTCGACTACTACGGTTCGCCGACGGCGCTGACCCAGGTTGCCAACGTGACCCTGATCGACGCGCGCACCATCGGTGTGCAGCCGTATGAAAAGAAAATGGCCTCGACCATCGAAAAAGCCATCCGCGACGCCGACCTGGGCCTGAATCCATCGGCACAGGGCGACCTGATCCGCGTTCCGACGCCGCCGCTGACGGAAGAGCGCCGCAAGGAAATGGTCAAGCTGGTCAAGAGCGAAGCGGAAGACGCGAAGATTGCCGTGCGTAACATTCGCCGCGATGCGAACGAGTCGCTGAAGAAGCTGGTCAAGGAAAAAGCCTGCTCCGAGGACGATGAGCGCCGCTCGTCGGAAGAAGTGCAGAAGCTGACGGACAAGTTTATTGCCGACATCGACAAGATGGTTGTCGACAAAGAAAAAGAAGTGCTGACGGTCTAGTTTTCAGTCCTTTTGACGCTGCCCGGGAAAGCATGGCTTTTCCGGGCAGTGCTATTTGGAGCATAATAGTTATCTTTTATTTTTGGTATTCGTGTTTTCATGATCTATTCGAGTTCGACAACGGCAGTACCTGAGGTGGGCACGGTGCCGCGCCATGTGGCAATCATTATGGATGGCAATGGCCGCTGGGCAACCAAGCGCTTCCTGCCGCGCGTGGCTGGCCACGTCAAGGGCGCCGATACCGTGCGCCGTGTCGTCGAGACCTGCCTCGAACGCGGCGTCGAATACCTGACCCTGTTTGCCTTCAGCTCGGAAAACTGGCGCCGTCCGGAAGAAGAGGTGTCGATGCTGATGCGCCTGTTCGTCACCATGCTGGAACGCGAAGTGGTCAAGATGCATGCCAGCGACATCCGCCTGAAGGTGGTGGGCGACCTGTCGCGCTTCAATGGAGAGCTGCAAACCCTAATCGCCAATGCGGAGCGCAAGACGGCGAACAACACGCGCCTGACGGTGTCCATCTGCGCCAACTACGGCGGCCGCTGGGACATCATGCAGGCAGTCAATAAAATGACGGCCGAGGCTGGCGCCAATGGCCAGCCTGCCGGGCACGCTTACACGGAAGAGCAACTGGCGCCGCACCTGGCCATGGCCTACGCGCCCGAGCCCGACCTGTTCATCCGCACGGGCGGCGAACAGCGCATTTCCAATTTCCTCCTGTGGCAACTGGCGTACACTGAGTTGTTTTTCACCGAGACTTTCTGGCCCGACTTCAATGATGAGTGCCTCGACGCGGCAATCGCGTCTTACCAGCAGCGCGAACGGCGCTTTGGCCGTACCAGCGCGCAATTAACTGAAAAGACAAACTGATGCTGAAAACACGGATAATCACCGCCCTGGTCCTCCTGGCGGTCTTGCTGCCCGTTCTGTATCTGAATTATTTCCCCGCCTTCGCCGTGATCGCCACGGCGTTCTTCGGCGCCGCCGTCTGGGAAAGCTTCCGCATCTTCAAGAATCGCCAGGCGCTGCTGATCGCCGCCATCTGGACTGCCGCCTTCGCGTATACGTTCTTTGTCGGCAACGGCATGGCGCAGCTCAATTTCTGGTTCGCCCTGTGCGTGGCCATCTGGCTGATTCGCTTCGTGCCTTCGCTGGCGACGGGCTTGCCGCCGACCGAAGGCCTGGGCAATACCTTGCTCAGCCTCGTGTACCCGGTGACCATCGTTGGCTGCTTCGTTGCCATCATCGCCCTGTTCCTGCATAGCCCGTTGTACCTGCTGTCCGTCATGGCCCTCGTGTGGATCGCCGATATCGGCGCCTATTTCTCGGGCAAGGCGTTCGGCAAGCGCAAGCTGGCGCCAAGTATTTCCCCAGGTAAATCCTGGGAAGGCGCCATCGGCGGCGGTATCGCCGTGCTGCTCATCTCTGCCATCACGATTATCGCCGCGCCATCGCTGCCGGTCTTGCAAGATACCTTCGCCGTGCAGCTGCAATTGCGCCGCGGCTGGCTCGTGGCCTTGCTGGTGCTGTTGCTGATCGTCGCCGCCAGCATCGTCGGCGACCTGTTCGAATCCCAATTGAAGCGCCGCGCCGGCATCAAGGACAGCAGCAACCTGCTGCCTGGCCATGGCGGCGTACTTGACCGTATCGACGCGTTGATCCCGGTCCTGCCATTTGCCGCCCTCGTGGCCAGCTGGCTTTAAGGAAACTCATGCAATACATCACCATCCTTGGCGCGACCGGCTCGATCGGCGTGTCCACCCTGGACGTGCTCGCGCGTCATCCAGAGCAATACAGCGTATATGCGCTGAGCGCGCACAGCCGCGTGGCCGAACTGGCCGCCCAGTGCCTGCAATTTCGTCCCCAGCGCGCCGTCGTCGGCACGGCGGACGCGGCCCTTGAACTGACGCGCTTGCTGCGCGGGCAGGGCGTGTCTACGGAAGTCGAGTACGGTGTGGAAGCCCTGTGCGCCATCGCCAGCGCGCCGCAGGTGACGGGCGTGATGGCGGCCATCGTCGGCGCGGCCGGCCTGGCGCCGACCCTGGCGGCAGCGCGTGCTGGCAAGAAAGTATTGCTGGCCAATAAAGAAGCGCTGGTCATGTCCGGCCAGCTGTTCATCGATGCCGTGCATGACAACGGCGCGGTGCTGCTGCCGATCGACAGCGAACACAACGCCATCTTCCAATGCATGCCGCACGCGCATGGCCGCGCACCAGGCGCTGCGGGCGTGGCGAAAATCGTGCTGACGGCATCCGGCGGTCCCTTCCTCACGCGCGACGTCGAGACGCTCGACACGGTCACGCCGGACCAGGCGTGCAAGCATCCGACCTGGGCCATGGGGCGCAAGATTTCCGTCGATTCGGCCACCATGATGAACAAGGGCCTGGAAGTGATCGAGGCACACTGGCTGTTCGGCGCGCCGGCCGACCAGATCGAAGTGCTGATCCACCCGCAAAGCGTGATCCATTCGATGGTGTCCTACATCGACGGTTCCGTGCTGGCCCAGCTGGGCAATCCGGACATGCGCACGCCGATCGCCCATGCGCTGGCGTATCCGCAGCGCATCGCTTCCGGCGTGGCGCAGCTGGACCTGGCCCAAGTGGCCACTCTGCAGTTCGAACGTCCCGATTTCCGCCGTTTCCCCTGCCTGGCACTGGCGTTTGACGCCCTGCGCGCGGGCGGCACGGCGCCGGCCCTGCTCAACGCGGCCAATGAAGTGGCCGTGCAAGCGTTTCTTGACGAACGGATCGGCTTCCGCCAGATCGACCGGGTCATCGCGCACGTGATCGAGACGGTGCCGCACGGCGCCGCTTCCAGCATCGAAGCCGTGATGGAGCAGGACCGCCTGGCCCGAGCGGCCGCGCAAGCGTACATTGCCCAAAGGCTGGCTGCATGACGCTCATCACCACCTTGCTGGCTTTTATCGTCGCGCTCGGTTCACTGATTACCTTGCACGAGCTGGGCCACTACCTGGTGGCGCGCTGGTGCGGCGTGAAGGTGCTGCGTTTCTCGATCGGCATGGGAAAAGTGGTGTATTCGCGCAAGTTTGGCAAGGACCAGACGGAATGGGCGATTTCCGCATTGCCGCTGGGCGGCTATGTGAGCATGCTCGACAGCCGCGCGCAAGACCTCAGCGACTTGCCGGAAAGCGAATTGCGCCGCGAGTTCACGCGCCAGAGCGTGTGGCGCCGCATCGCCATCGTGGCCGCCGGTCCGCTGGCCAATTTCCTCGTCGCCATCGTGCTGTACGCAGGCCTGTTCATGTATGGCATCGAAGAACCGTCGAGTAAACTCGGTCCCGTGGCCGAACAAACGCCGGCATACGCGGCCGGCCTGCGCAGCGGCGATACCGTTGAAGCCGTCAATGGCAAGGCCGTGGCCAGCTGGTCCGAGCTGCGCTGGGAACTGATCCAGGCCACCCTCGACAAGCAGCCGGCGCGCATCGAAGTGCGCCGTCCCGACCGTGGCCAGCAGGAAGCGACGTTGCCGACGGCCAGCCTGACGGAGACGGACCTGGAAGGCGACGTGCTGGGCAAGCTGGGTCTGACCCTGGCCCGTTCCGCGCCCACGCTGATGGAAATCATGCCCGATGGCGCCGCCGCGCGTGCCGGCCTGCAGAAAAACGACCAGATTCTCGCCATCGACGACCAGCCCGTGCACGACGTGGCGGCCGTCATTGCCACCCTGAGCCAGGCGCCGGGCAAGACCTTGCAATTGCAGCTCTTGCGCCAGGGGCAGGACCTCACCCTGCCCATTACGCCGGACGCCATGCCGGGCGCCGGGGCGGAGGGAGCTGTAACAGTTGGTAAGATACAAGCAAAGCTGGGACAGGTGCCGGATATGATCACCGTGGCATCGGGACCGTTTTCTGCCGTGGGCAAGGCGTCCGCCAAGGTCTGGGATACCAGTGTCATGAGCCTGAAAATGCTGGGCAAGATGATCACCGGCCAGGTGTCGCTGAAGAATGTGACGGGGCCCATTACCATCGCCGATTACGCGGGCCAGACGGCACGCATCGGCCTGGTAAGCTATCTGAGCTTCATCGCCTTCATCAGTATCAGTCTGGGCGTGATGAATTTGCTACCCATTCCTGTTCTGGATGGCGGGCATTTGCTGTATTATTCGCTGGAAGTTTTGACCGGACGCCCCTTGCCGGAGCGCGTAGGCGAGATTGCCCAGCGCCTGGGGATCGGTTTGTTGCTGACCTTGATGGTGCTTGCCGTCTTTAATGACGTGTTGCGATTGCTGAATTAGGGCGGTGGTTGATGCCATTGCGTGAGTCGCACAAGCAATCTTTTGTGTATGTTGTCCATTGATTTACCCATTGAATAACCCCAATGAAATTACATTCTGCTCGTTTTGCCTTGCCTTCCTTTCGCCGCACCCTGATCGGCGCCGCCGTCATGGCCTTCTGTTCCGGCCATGCGCTGGCCGTCCAGCCATTTACTGTCAAGGACATCCGGGTCGAAGGGATCCAGCGTACTGAAGCGGGCACCGTGTTTGCCTACCTGCCGGTGCGGGTCGGCGAAACGTTCTCCGACGAGAAGAGCGTTGCCGCCATCAAGGCCCTGTATGCGACGGGCATGTTCAAGGATGTGCGCCTGGAAGCCGATGGCGACGTGCTGGTGGTGTTGGTCGAGGAACGCCCGGCCATCGCTTCCGTGGCATTTACCGGGACCAAGGAATTTGAAAAGGACGTGCTGGTCAAGGCGCTGAAGGAAATCGGCGTCGGTGAAGCCAAGATTTTCGACAAGGCGTCCGTCGACCGCGCGGAACAGGAACTCAAGCGCCAGTACCTGTCGCATGGCTTGTACGGCGTGAAGATCACCACCACCGTCACGCCGATCGAGCGTAACCGCGTCAACGTGGTGTTCGCCGTCGACGAGGGCGACGTGGCCCGCATCAAGCAGATCAACATCGTCGGCAACAAGGCTTTCACGGACAAGGAACTGCGCGAGCAGCTGGCCCTGAACACGGGCGGCTGGTTCAGCTGGTACACCAAGGCCGATCAATATTCGAAGACCAAGCTGACGGGCGACATCGAGTCGCTCAAGTCCTACTACCTGGACCGCGGCTATATCGAGATGCAGGTCGATTCGACGCAAGTGTCGATCACGCCCGATAAAAAAGATATCTACCTGACGATCAACATCACCGAAGGTGAGAAGTACAAGATCGCCGGCACCAAGTTCGAAGGCGAGATGTTCGGCCGTGAAGAAGAACTGAAAGCGCTGAACTTGATGCGCGAAGGCGAAATCTACTCGGGCGCACGCCTGACGGCCACGAACAAACGTATCCAGGACCGCCTGGCCACGTTCGGCTATGCGTTTGCCAACGTCAACGCCAATCCCGAAATCAACCGCGAAAAGCATGAAGTCGGCTTCACCTTCTTCATCGATCCGGGCAAGCGCGTCTACGTGCGCCACATGAATATCGCCGGCAACACCACCACGCGCGATGAAGTCATCCGCCGCGAATTCCGCCAGTTCGAATCGTCCTGGTACGACAGCAACAAGATCAAGCTGTCGCGCGACCGTGTCGACCGTCTCGGCTACTTCAAGGACGTGACCATCGACACGCCGGAAGCGCAGGGCACGACCGACCAGGTCGACGTCAACGTGACGGTGGTGGAAAAACCAACCGGCAACTTCCTGATCGGCGGCGCCTTCTCGCAATCGGAAAAATTCACGCTGTCGGCATCGATTTCGCAGGCCAACTTCGCCGGTAGCGGCAACACGGTCGGCATCGAACTCAATACGAGCCATTACAGCCGCACGATCGCGTTTTCGCAAACCAATCCGTACTACACGGACGATGGCATTTCGCGCAGCTTTGAAGTCTACCTGCGTACGACGGAACCGCCGGCGCTGAACATCGGCAGCTACAAGATCAAGCAGACCGGTGGCCGCGTCAGTTTCGGCGTGCCGTTCTCGGAAGTTGACACCGTCTTCTTCGGTATCGGCGCCGAGCGTTCGCGCATCGAAACCGACGTCACCAGCCCGATCCGCTTCAAGCAGTACGTGGTCGACAATGGCGGCCCGTCCGACGGTATCGGTTCGGCCACGACGAATTCCATCCCGCTGACGGCGGCATGGCAGCGCGACAGCCGCGACAGCGCACTGACGCCATCGATCGGCCGCTACCAGCGCGTCAACCTGGAGGCTGACCTGATCGGCGACCAGAAATACTTCCGTGCCATTTATGAGCACCAGTATTTCCGTCCGCTGTTCAGCAAGGTCACCCTGGCGTTGAAGGGCGAGCTCGATTACGGCCACGGCATCGGCAATCACGTCTATCCGGTCTTCAAGAACTTCTACGGCGGCGGTATCGGTTCGGTGCGCGGCTACCTGAGTTCCTCGCTGGGCGCGGTCGAACCGAGCACCAACGATGCACTGGGCGGCGCTTCGCGCCTGATCGCGAACGCGGAACTGCAGATGCCATTCCCCGGTTCGGGCAATGACCGCAGCTTGCGCTGGTTTGGTTTCCTTGACGGCGGCCAGGTCTACCAGGAAGGCGAAAAAATGCGTCTGTCGCAATTGCGCTATTCTGCTGGCTTGGGCATCAGCTGGATTTCGCCGGTGGGCCCGCTCAAGCTGAGCTACGCCAAGCCGCTGAACGCCAAGCCGACGGACCGCCTGGAGCGCTTCCAGTTCCAGATGGGCACCGGTTTCTGACCGGGCCATCTGAACGGGGGCGACAGCTTTTACTTTTTGACCATGGAGTATCATGAACACCGCATCCGCTACCCTGCCCAAGACCCTTGCCGTGATCGCATTGTGCTGGAGTTCGCTGTTGCCGGTGCAGGCGCAGGCTCAGGAGTCGAAGATCGCCTGGATCAGCAGCGAACGTATTTATAACGAGTCGAGGCTGGCCAAGCTGGCCAGCGCCAAGTTGGCCGAAGAGTTCCGCTCGCGCGAAAAAGCCGTGCAGGAACTGGCGGCCCGCTTCAAGGTGGCCAACGAAGCCCTGGAAAAGGACATGCCGACCCTGAGCGAGGCGGAGCGCGCCAAGCGCCAGCGCGAGTTTTTCGAGCTGGACAAGGAATTGCAGCGCCGCCAGCGCGAGTTCCGCGAAGACCTGAACCAGCGCACGAACGAAGAGCGCAGCGCCATCGCGGAAAAAGCCAACACCATCATCCAGCAGATGGCGCATATCGAAGGATATGACATCGTGCTGCAGGAAGCCCTGTGGGCCAGCCCGCGCATCGACATCACCGACAAGGTCTTGAAGGCGCTGGACAAGTAATCGAAACGGTTTCAAGCCTGGCAGTGCCGTAGCGAGCGGATGTGAGTTGTGGTTGAGAAGCGGAACTGTGCTGGAGCACAGTGAGCATCGGAGACCGCAAATCGCGCCGCGCAGTAGGCATAGTCAGGCGTTTTTATAAGGGTATATCGATGGGCACTCGACTAGGTGAATTGGTCGAACGCTTCGGCGGACAGTTGGCGGGCGATCCCAACCTGGAAGTTTCAGGGATCGCGCCGCTGGCTGACGCTGGCGCTTCGCACATCAGCTTTCTCAGCAATAGCAAATTCCGCGCACAGGCGGCCCAGAGCGGCGCCTCCGCGCTGATACTCACGCCGGCTGACGACGCGCTGATCGGCGGCGACTACGCCGGCGCGCGCATCGTCACACCGAATCCCTATGTGTATTTCGCGCGCGCTGCGCAGTATTTCGCCGCCCTGGCCGAGATCAAGGCGCCCGTGGGTATCCATGCCAGCGCCATCGTCGATGCCAGTGCGCAGGTCGACGCCACTGCCTCGGTCGGACCGCGCGCCGTGATCGAAGCGGGCGCCGTGATCGGCGCCGGCTGCGTCATCGGCGCCGGCTGCGTGATCGGCCGCGACGCCGTCATCGGCGCCGGCACCCAGCTGTTCGCCAACGTGACCTTCCACGCGCGCTGCGTGATCGGCCAGCGCGGCATCATCCATTCGGGCGCCGTGATCGGCACCGACGGATTCGGCTTCGCCAACGAAGGCGGCGTGTATATCAAGATTCCGCAGACGGGCAGGGTGGTGATCGGTGACGATGTCGATATCGGCGCCAACACCACCATCGACCGTGGCGCACTGGCCGACACCATCATCGAAGATGGCGTCAAGCTCGATAACCAGATCCAGATCGGCCACAACTGCCATATCGGCGCGCACACGGCCATGGCCGGCTGCGTCGGCGTGGCTGGCAGCGCCATCATCGGCAAGTACTGCACCTTTGGCGGCGCCGCCATGGTGCTGGGCCACCTGACCATCGCCGACCGCGTCCACGTGGGCTCGGGCAGCATGGTTTCGCGGTCGATCGCGGAGCCGGGCCAGTACACGGGTTTTTATCCGCTGGCGAAGAACGCCGACTGGGAAAAGAGCGCCGCCATCGTGCGCAACCTGTCAAGCATGCGCGAGAAAATCCGCGCGCTTGAAAAAACAATTAAAACACTGACCACGCAAGACGAAAAATGACTACTGAAAAAAAGACCCTCGACATCCTCGCCATCAAATCGCTGCTGCCGCACCGCTACCCGCTGCTGCTGGTCGACCGCGTGCTGGACTGGGAAGCGGACAAGACCATCACCGCCATCAAGAACGTGACGGTCAACGAAGAGTTCTTCCAGGGCCATTTCCCGCACAAGCCGGTCATGCCTGGCGTGCTGATGATCGAAGCGCTGGCGCAGACGGCGGCCCTGCTGTCGTTCCTGTCGATGGGCGTGAAACCGGACGAAAATTCGGTCGTGTACTTCGTCGGCATCGACAATGCGCGCTTCAAGCGTCCTGTCGAACCGGGCGACCAGCTGAAGATGGATGTGGAAATCCTGCGCGTCTCGCGCGGCATCTGGAAATACAAGGCCGTCGGTACGGTCGACGGCAAGCTGGCGGTGGAAGCGGAACTGATGTGCACCATCCGCAGCGCGCAAGATGCGAGCCAGTCTGCGAGCCAGCCAGCGGGACAGTAACATGGCGGCCATCCACTCCACGGCAGTCATCGATCCGAAGGCCGAGCTCGACAGCTCGGTCGAGGTGGGTCCGTACACCATCATCGGTCCGCACGTGCGCATCGGCGCTGGCACCAGGGTTGGCCCGCACGTGGTCATCGACGGCCACACGACGATAGGCTCCGACAACCACCTGTTCCAGTTTTCCTCCATCGGCGCGCAGCCACAGGATAAAAAATGGGCGGGCGAGGCGACGCGCCTGGAAATCGGCGACCGCAACACGATCCGCGAATTCTGCACCTTCAACACGGGTACCGTGCAAGGCGGCGGTGTGACGCGCCTGGGCAATGACAACTGGATCTCGGCGTATGTGCACCTGGCGCACGACTGCCTGGTGGGCAACAACACGATTTTTTCGAACAACGCGCAGCTGGCGGGCCACGTGGAAATCGGCGACTGGGTCATCATGAGCGGCTTCGCCAATGTGCACCAGTTCTGCAAGATCGGCGCGCACGCCTTTGTCGGCATGAGTACCAGCCTGACGCAGGACGTGCCACCATTCGTCCTGTTGAACGGCAATCCGGCGCAGGCGCATGGCGTCAATATCGAAGGCTTGAAACGCCGCGGCTTTACGCGCGAGCAGATCAACGGTATCCGCACCGCGTATAAACTCATCTACCGCTCGGGACTGACCCTGGAAGAATCCAAGGCAGCCCTGTTCGAAGAAGAAGCGGTAGCGTCGCCCGAGGTGGCGGAACATATTCGCGCCATGCGCGAATTCCTTGGCGTGGCGTCGCGTGGCATCGTCCGCTGACCATGCCAGCGACCTGTCGGTCGCCATCGTCGCCGGCGAGGTGTCGGGTGACCTGCTGGCCAGCCGGCTGCTGTCGGGCCTCGTGCCGCAGCTGCCCGGCGCGCGCTTCCACGGCATCGGCGGCGAGCACATGGCCAAGCAGGGTTTTGTTTCCGACTGGCCGCTCGACAAATTGACCGTGCGCGGCCTGTTCGAGATCATCCCTCGCTACCGCGAAATCAAGGGCATCCAGAACGCGCTGCGCGACCAGCTGCTGGCCGAGCGTCCCGCCGTCTTCATCGGCGCCGACTATCCGGGTTTTAACCTGGGACTGGAACAGCAGCTCAAGGAAGGCGGCATCCCCACCGTGCATTACATCGGGCCGCAGATCTGGGCCTGGCGCGGTGGCCGCATCAAAAAAATCATCAAGGCCGTCTCGCACATGTTGGTGATCTTCCCATTCGAGGAAGAGATCTACCGCAGGGCGGGCGTGCCCGTCACCTATGTCGGTCATCCGCTGGCCGAGATGATTCCGTTGCAGCCCGATGAAGCGGCCGCGCGGCGTGTCCTGGGTTTGCCCGAAGACGCGAATGTCGTGACCTTGATGCCGGGCAGCCGCATGGGCGAACTCAAATACAATACCGTGGCCTTTGTCGGCGCCTGCAAGCTGCTGCTGGCGCGCGACCGCTCCTTGCGTTTCGTCGCGCCCATGGCCGGCGAAAAGCAGCGCCAGTACTTCCTGCAATTGATAGCGGAAGCGGGCTTGCAGGACGTCGAGATTTTGCTCACGGACGGCGGCTCGCACACGGCCATCTGCGCCGCCGATGCGGTGCTGGTGGCATCCGGTACGGCGTCGCTGGAAGTGGCGCTGTACAAGAAGCCCATGGTCATCGCCTACAAGATGATGCGCGCCTCGTGGGAAATCATGCGCCACATGGGCTACCAGCCGTGGATCGGTTTGCCGAACATCCTGGCGCGCGATTACCTGGTGCCCGAGCTGCTGCAAAACGCGGCCAGCCCCGAAGCGCTGGCCGAGGCCATGTGGCAGCAGCTGAGCGACGTGCCGGGCCGTTTGCGCCTGGTACAGCGCTTCACGGACATGCACCACAGCCTGCTGCGCGACAGCGCGCAGGAAAGCGCGAATGCCGTCATGCAGGTCATTGCCGCCAACCACAAGTGAGCACCGTTTCAATCGCAGTTCCTACCAAAGATTCAACGTGAAAAATATCTATCCCGGCCTGTTTGACGACTTGCCATTCTCGCTCGATGAAATCATCTGCGGCGTCGACGAGGCAGGCCGCGGTCCGCTGGCCGGCCCCGTGTTCGCCGCCGCCGTGATCCTCGACCCGAACCAGCCCATCGACGGCTTGCGCGATTCGAAAAAACTCAGCGAAGCAAAACGCGACTTGCTGGCGCCGCAGATCAAGGCCAAGGCCCTGGCCTGGGCCATCGCCGAAGCGTCGGAAGAAGAGATCGACCGCCTGAACATCCTGCAGGCGTCGATGCTGGCCATGCGCCGCGCCGTCGAGGCCCTGGCCACCGTGCCGACCCTGGCCTTGATCGACGGCAACCGCTGTCCCGTGATGCCGATACGCGGCATGGCCATCGTCGGTGGCGACGACAAGGTCGATTCGATTTCCGCCGCTTCGATCCTGGCCAAGACGGCGCGCGACGCGGCCCTCGTACACCTGCATGCGGCCTATCCCGAATACTGCTTCGACCAGCACAAGGGTTATGGCACCAAATTGCACCTGGAGCGATTGCACCTGCACGGCGCCTCGCCCGTGCACCGCCGCTCGTTCGCGCCCGTGCGCAACGTGATCGCGCTGTTTGGCGGACAGGAGGTGGCGGCATGAAGACGATCACTTCGCGCGACAATGCGCAATACAAGGATTTGCTGAAGCTGGCGGGCAGTTCGCAGGCGCGCCGCAAGTCGGGCCGCACCTTGCTCGACGGCGTGCACCTGTGCCAGTCGTACCTGCAGCTGCGCGGCATGCCGGAGCAGTGCATTGTCAGCGAAAGCGCCTTGCGGAATCCGGAAGTGGCGGAGATCGTCGGCCAGCTGGAAAGCCAGCGAGCGCATGTATTGGGCTTGCCCGACGCGCTGTACAACGCCGTGAGCCAGGTCGAACACGGCGTGGGCGTGATGTTCCTCATCGAGACGCCGGAACGGGCCGTCACGCAACCACTGAGCGTGTCGGCCGTGCTGCTCGATAACCTGCAAGATCCGGGCAACGTGGGGTCGATTTTGCGCAGCGCGGCCGCCGCCGGCATCACGCAGGTCTACTGCAGCGCCGGCACGGCCTTTTGCTGGTCGCCGAAGGTGCTGCGCGCGGCCATGGGTGCGCACTTCGTGCTCGACATCTTTGAAAACGTCGACCTGGCCGCGCTCGTTGCGGGCGCCAAGGTGGCGACCCTGGCCACCAGCGGCTACGCCACGAAGCAGCTGTACGACGTCGACCTGCGCCAGCCCGTCGCGTGGCTGTTCGGCCATGAAGGGCAGGGCGTGGCCGACGACCTGCTGGCTATGGCGACGCACCAGGTGGTCATTCCCCACCTGGGCCAGATCGAATCGCTGAACGTGGCCGCCTGCGCCGCCGTCTGCTTCTTCGAGCAGCTGCGCCAGGGCCAGTCCTGAACAGGGTAGCCATGTCTTTTCCTCTGCTTGCCGATGGTGCCGTACGTGACGAGGCCTGGTGGCGCCAGGTGGCCGCGTTGTATCCCGCGCCGCCGGACGCCATCGTCAATCTCGAACATGGTTATTTCGGCGCCATGGCCGCGCCCGTGCAAGCGGCGTTCGAGCAGGCCGTGCGCTACACCAACGAGCAACTGAGCCCTTTCGTGCGCGGCGAGTTCACGCGCACGCACGTGGATATCCTGCGCCAGCGCGTCGCCGCGCTGATCGGCGCGCAGCCGCACGAGATCCTGCTGACCCGCAGCGGCACCGAATCGATGCAGGTGCTGATCACGCAATACCATGGTCTGGCGCCAGGTGATACGGTGCTGTGGAGTAATCTCGATTATCCGGCCATGCGCACGGCCATGCGCTGGCTGGCGCAGCGCCGTGGCGTCACCAGCACGCAAGTCACATTGAGCCTGCCCATCAGCGATGACGAGATCATCGCCCGTTACGCGCAAGCCATGCGCCAGGCCGTCAATCCAAAATTGCTGCTGCTGTCGCAGGTGACGCCGGCCAACGGCCAGCAACTGCCGCTCAAGGACATCATGGCGCTGGCGCGCGAGCACGGCATCGACGTGCTGCTCGACAGCGCCCATGCGCTGGGACAGGTCGACGTGGACGTGCAGGCCATGGGCGTCGATTTCGCCGGTTTCAATCTGCACAAATGGCTGGGGGCGCCGGCGGGACTCGGTGTCGTGTATATCCGCGCATCGCAGCTGCACAAGATCGAGCCGCATTGTGGCGACGACGATTATCCGCTGGACGATATCCGCAGCCGCCTGCACATGGGCATGCCGCCGATCGGCGCCATCCTGGCCGCGCCTGCCGCGTTGGATTTCCATGCGCGCCTGGGCGGCACGCCGGCCAAGAACGAACGCCTGGCCTGGCTGCGCAATTACTGGGTCAGCCGCGCCGCGCAACTGCCGGGCGTGCGCATGTTGTCGCCGCTCGATGCGAGGCGTGGTACGGCGCTGGTCGCCTTTGCAGTCGATGGCATGAGCGCGCGCGATCTGCAGCAAGCCTTGCTGCAGCGTTTCGGCGTCTTTACCGTGCAGCGCAATATCGGCGATACCGATGTTGTGCGCGCCACGGTCGCCATCACGACCACCACCGGTGAACTCGATCAGCTGGTGGCCGCGCTGACGGTGCTGTCCAGCGAGGCGACCACCTGACAAAACCGACGCGCGGCAGGTCTGGTCAGGTGTTTTTCTCAGTATTCGCGGCGGTTCGGCTTAATCTCTTGCAAGATGGTCGTGGAGATCTCTTCGATCGACTTGGTGGTCGACGACAGCCAGCGTATTCCCTCGCGTTTCATCATTTTTTCCGCCTCGTTGACCTCGTAACGGCAATTTTCAATGGCCGCATACTTGCTGCCAGCGCGTCTTTCGTTGCGTATTTCCGACAAACGTTCGGGCGTAATGCTCAATCCGAAAATTTTATTCTTAAATTCCAGCAAGGCCGATGGCAGCTTGTCGCGCTCGAAATCGTCGGGAATCAGCGGATAATTGGCCGCCTTGATGCCATATTGCATGGCCAGATACAGGCTGGTCGGGGTCTTGCCAGAGCGCGAAACACCCACCAGAATGACATCGGCCGATGACAGGTTCTTGTGCGACTGGCCGTCGTCGTGCGCCAGCGAATAGTTGATCGCCTCGATGCGGTTCTTGTACTCCTCGCTGTCGACGATGTTGTGCGAGCGGCCGATGGTATGGGTCGACATGACGCCCAATTCCTGCTCCAGCGGGGCGACAAAGGTCTGGATCAGGTCCATGTGCATGCCGCTGGACTTGCGGATCACGGCCGACAGGTCGTTCTTCACCAGGGTGGAGAAAATGATCGGACGCTGGCCGTCGCTGGCAAACGCCTCGTTGATCTTGCGCGCCGCCTCATGGGCCTTGTCCATGGTGTCGATGAAGGGCAGGCGGATCTGGCGGAAGCGCAGATCGAACTGCGTCAGCACCGAGTGGCCGAACGTCTCGGCGGTGATGCCGGTGCCGTCGGAAACGAAGAAGACGGTGCGGGCCGCGGAGGGCAGAGGAGGGCGTGGTTCTTGTGTCATGGGTTTTCGGATCAAGATTGTGCGTCGTCAATTTGCGCCGCACAAGGTAAAATGGCTGCAACGGTATGATTGTGCTGCACGACGCCAAGAATAACAAGAAGACTGTCTGTGCGCCGCGCGTAAAGATTTCTATCATCAGTAAGGGTGTCATTATGACCAACGCAGTATCGCAACAGCAGGAAGACAAGGACGCGGTGTATGTTGCCTCGTTCGAGCATTTGCGCATGACGGATGTCGAATCCGTCGGCGGCAAGAACGCCTCCCTGGGCGAAATGATCAGCCAGCTGGCGGAAGCCGGCGTGCGCGTGCCCGGTGGCTTTGCCACCACGGCGCAGGCATTCCGCGATTTCCTGTCGTATAGCGCCAATGGCGGCTTGCCGCTGGCCGAACGCATCGCCCAGCGCCTCGAAGGGCTGAACATCGATGACGTGCGCTCGCTGGCGCAAGCCGGTGCCGAGATCCGTCAATGGATCGTGGAAACGCCATTCCAGCCACGCCTGGCCGCCGAAATCGACCAGTTCTACGCCAAGCTGGTGGCCGATTCCGACACGGAAATGTCGTTTGCCGTGCGCTCCTCCGCCACGGCGGAAGACTTGCCGGACGCGTCTTTTGCTGGTCAGCAAGAAACCTTCCTGAACGTGGTCGGCATCGACAACGTGCTCGAGGCCATGAAACAGGTGTTCGCGTCGCTGTACAACGACCGCGCCATCTCGTACCGCGTACATAAAGGCTTTACGCACGCTGAAGTGGCCTTGTCGGCCGGCGTGCAGCGCATGGTGCGTTCCGACCTGGGCGCGGCCGGCGTGATGTTCACCATCGACACGGAATCGGGCTTCAAGGACGTGGTCTTCGTCACCTCCAGCTATGGCCTCGGTGAAACCGTGGTGCAGGGCGCCGTCAACCCAGACGAATTCTATGTGCACAAGCCGATGCTGGAAAAAGGCAAGTCGCCTGTGATCCGCCGCAATATCGGCTCGAAGCTGCTGAAGATGGAATTCACGAACGAAGCGAAAGCTGGCCGTTCCGTGAAAACCGTCGACGTGCCCGTCGAAATGCGCAACCGCTACTCGCTGAACGACAGCGAAGTGGTGGAGCTGGCCAAATACGCCGTCATCATTGAAAACCACTACGGCCGTCCGATGGACATCGAGTGGGGCAAGGATGGCCGCGACGGCAAGCTGTACATCCTGCAGGCGCGTCCTGAAACCGTCAAGTCGCAGCAAAAGGCGACCGACGTGCAGGAGCGCTTCAAGCTGAAAAGCACGGGCACCGTGCTGACGTCCGGCCGCGCCATCGGCCAGAAGATCGGCGCCGGCCCTGTGCGCGTGATTCACGACCCGGCCGACATGGAGCGTGTGCAGCCAGGCGACGTGCTCGTTGCCGACATGACGGACCCGAACTGGGAACCGGTCATGAAGCGCGCATCGGCCATCGTCACCAACCGTGGTGGCCGTACTTGCCACGCTGCAATTATTGCCCGTGAACTCGGCGTGCCGGCCGTCGTCGGCTGCGGCGACGCGACCGACGTGCTGAAAGACGGCACGTTCGTCACCGTCGTGTGCTCCGAAGGCGACGAAGGCAAGATCTACGATGGCTTGCTGGAAACGGAAGTGTCGGAAGTATCGCGCGGCGAATTGCCGAAGCTCGACACCAAGATCATGCTCAACGTGGGCAATCCGCAGCTGGCGTTCGACTTCCAGTCCGTGCCGAATGCGGGCGTGGGCCTGGCGCGCCTGGAATTCATCATCAATAACAATATTGGTGTGCATCCGCGCGCGATCCTCGAGTACCCGAACATCGACGCCGACCTGAAAAAGGCCGTGGAATCGGTGGCGCGCGGCCACGCTTCGCCGAAGGCGTTCTACATCGACAAGCTGGCCGAAGGCATCGCCACCATCGCCGCCGCGTTCTGGCCGAAAAAAGTCATCGTGCGCCTGTCCGACTTCAAGTCGAACGAGTACAAGAAGCTGATCGGCGGTTCGCGCTACGAGCCGGACGAGGAAAACCCGATGCTGGGCTTCCGCGGCGCGGCGCGCTACCTGTCGGCCGACTTCTCCGAAGCGTTCAACATGGAATGCGAAGCGATGAAGCGCGTGCGTAACGACATGGGCCTGACGAACGTGGAAATCATGGTGCCATTCGTGCGTACCCTGGGCCAAGCCGAGAAAGTCATCGACCTGCTGGCAAAGAATGGCCTGAAGCGCGGCGAGAACGACTTGCGCGTCATCATGATGTGCGAAGTACCGTCGAACGCCATCCTGGCCGACCAGTTCCTCGACCATTTCGACGGCTTCTCGATCGGTTCGAACGACCTGACCCAGCTGACCCTGGGCCTGGACCGCGATTCCGGCATGGAATTGCTGGCCGCCGACTTCGACGAGCGCGATCCTGCCGTGAAAGCCCTGCTGGCCCTGGCCATCAAGGCTTGCCTGGCACGCGGCAAGTACATCGGCATTTGCGGCCAGGGTCCTTCGGACCACCCTGACTTCGCCGTCTGGCTGATGGAGCAGGGCATCGAATCGATGT
This sequence comes from Janthinobacterium sp. HH104, assembly GCF_001758715.1. Taxonomy (NCBI): domain Bacteria; kingdom Pseudomonadati; phylum Pseudomonadota; class Betaproteobacteria; order Burkholderiales; family Oxalobacteraceae; genus Janthinobacterium; species Janthinobacterium sp. HH104. The sequence goes on from NZ_LRIB01000040.1 coordinate 48,613, forward strand.
CCCTGAATCCCGACTCGGTGATCGATACCTGGCAAAAGCTCGCTGCGCTGAAAGCGTAAGCATCTTTATCGCCGTCTGAAAACCCGCTGCCGCTCACCCGGCAGCGGGTTTTTTTATGCCCGCCATGCGGCGCACGGCAGTATCCGATGGGCTTGCGCCAGATCAGCTAAAATGATTCCACCAATACATTGAAACAGGAGTTCACATGGCAAGCAAGAAACCAAGCAAAGTTGCAAAGATCGACATCGGCATTTCCGAGGCGGACCGCGCGAAGATTGCGGAAGGCCTGTCCGGCCTGCTAGCCGACAGCTACACCTTGTACCTGATGACCCATAATTTTCACTGGAACGTCAAGGGACCGATGTTCAACACCCTGCACCTGATGTTCATGACGCAATACACGGAGCAGTGGGCCGCGCTGGACCTGATCGCCGAGCGCATCCGTGCCCTCGGCTACCCGGCGCCGGGCACCTACAAGGAATTCGTCAAGCTGGCCTCGATCAAGGAAATCGACGGCGTGCCGCCGGCGCTGGACATGGTCAGCCATCTGGTGGCGGCACAGGAAGCGACCGCGCGTACGGCGCGCCGCCTGTTCCCGCTGCTGGAAAAAGCCAATGACCAGCCGACGGCCGACCTGATCACGCAGCGCCTGGATCTGCATGAAAAGACCGCGTGGATGCTGCGCAGCCTGCTGGAAGAGTAATTGCCGGGCTGGTGGCGCTAATTCGCCCCTAGCTATTGACGCCATCCGGAATTGCGTTAGACTGCTTGTATATAGGTGTTTGGCAAGAATAATATCAGGCAGCACAGCGCATTAAACCCCGTCGCTTATATAGGCCGCGGGGTTTTTTATTTTCGGATTTACAAAGATGGAGGCATCATGGCTGAATGGGTAGGCTGGTTTGTAGCGGCTGGCGCGGTATTGATCCTGGAGCTGTTTACGGGCACGTTTTATCTGCTGATGATCGCCATCGGCGTCAGTGCGGGCGGATTGGTGGCGCTGGCGGGCGGAAATGGCAGCTGGCAGGCCCTGACGGCCGCTATTGTCGGCGTGGCGGCCACCCTGTTATTGCGGCGCAGCCGTTTTGGCAAGGCGGCGCGGCGCGATGCGGCGCAGGATCCGAATGTGAATCTCGATATCGGCCAAAGCGTGGCAGTCGCGCACTGGGTCGATGGCGCGGCGCGCGTCATGTATCGCGGCGCCTTGTGGGATGTGGAACTGATTCCCGGCAGCGATACGCAGGCCGGTCATTACACCATACGGGCCGTGCGTGGCAGCCGTTTGATTGTTGGATAACCTGGAGAATAAATTATGGAAGTAAGTATCGGAAGCGTGTCGCTGATCTTGTTATTGCTGGCGTTGGTATTTGTCTTCAAGACGGTCAATGTGGTGCCGCAGCAGCATGCCTGGGTGGTGGAGCGCCTGGGCAAGTTCCATGCGGTATTGGGCCCCGGCCTGAATATTGTCGTGCCTTTTGTTGACCGTATCGCTTACAAGCATGTGCTCAAGGAAATTCCGCTCGACGTGCCACCGCAGGTGTGCATCACGCGCGACAATACGCAATTGCAGGTCGATGGCATTCTGTATTTCCAGATTACCGATGCCATGCGTGCTTCGTATGGTTCGTCGAATTATATTGCCGCCATTACGCAATTGGCGCAAACGACCTTGCGCTCGGTAATCGGTAAAATGGAGCTCGACAAGACATTTGAAGAACGCGACCATATCAATACAGCCATCGTGAATGCCATCGATGAATCGGCGGCGAATTGGGGCGTCAAGGTATTGCGTTATGAAATCAAGGATTTGACGCCACCCAAGGAAATCCTGCATGCGATGCAGGCGCAGATTACGGCCGAGCGCGAAAAGCGCGCGCTGATTGCTGCTTCGGAAGGGCGCAAGCAGGAGCAGATCAATATCGCCAGCGGAGAGCGCGAAGCGGCTATCGCCCGTTCCGAAGGCGAAAAGCAGGCATCGATCAACCGCGCCGAAGGCCAGGCCACGGCCATCGTCGCGCTGGCGCAGGCCAGCGCCGAGGCGCTGCGCCAGGTGGGGGCCGCCATCCGCGAGCCGGGCGGCGAAGATGCCGTCAACCTGAAAGTAGCCGAGCAGTATGTGGGCGCCTTCGCGCAATTGGCGAAAACGAATAACTCGATTATCGTGCCGGCCAATCTCGGTGATATGAGCGGTTTGATCGCCACGGCGATGCAGGTGGTGAAAACGCAGAAGCCGAAAGGCGGCGTGGCTATTCCCTGATTGCCTGGCGAATAGCAAACTGGTAGCAAGTTTGCCGTCAAAACTGCCCGCCATATGGTGGGCAGTTTTCATTTGCGCTACCGGAATATGTGGTGGCAGCAGGGATCGAGTATCTGCGCTTGAACCAGTAACGTTGAAAATATTTTCTTTATGCTATGCTGTGCGCACTTTCGGGATTATATGCTGTCGTGCGACGCTTATCTTTTTGATTGAAGTAGAATCTGCTGCACCGATGTCCGCTACGGATGCCGGTGCGGGGTTTGGGGCGGATGGGCGATGGCCGATAGTATTGGCCTCATGTATATTTTGAATTGCAATTTAGAATTACTATAAATTGCAATGAAACAAAAAATACTGCAGAATAAATGCGGCCGATAGCGCTGTATTGAATCGCCGCCGCACAAAACAGAGGTGCTTGCGCAGACGGTCCGTGTGTGATGTCCGCCCCACTTGGTTGAAGACAGCATCGCTTGAAAGCCGGGGGGAGTAGGATTTTTGGTAAAAGAATTGTAAAAAACAATCAAATCTTCAAAAAAATCACCTCAGTCGCGTTACAATTGGATAGAATTTAACTGTTCAGTTATATTTTTCAACTCACACAAGGAAATATCATGGATCTGTCCAGCTTATCCCTGTCCGAACTGCGCACCTTGCAGGACGACATCAAGAAGCAAATGAAGAAACGCGAACAGGACGATCTGTCCAAGGCGCGCGAACAAATCCTGGCGATCGCCCAGAGCGTCGGCGTTTCCGTGAAAGATCTGGTTGGTACGGGTATCCGCGCTAAAACCGGCACGGTTGCAGTGCGCTATCGCAATCCGGATGATGCGACGCAACAATGGACTGGCCGTGGCCGTCAACCGAAATGGGTCAAAGAATGGACCGATTCGGGCAAGTCGCGTGATCTGCTGAAGGTGTAATGTAATACGCCATTCATTCGGATGCTTGTCCTGTGGAGTAGTGCAGGGGTAATACCAGGCAGCACGCAAGCATCCGGAACTTTCCTCGTTTATCGTCTTTGGCCAGGCAGGCAAAGCTGATTCACATCGCTTATCTTCCCGGTATTTTCGTCAATACCAGTCTTATTTCCGTCGTATCTCTTCCTTTCCCTGTTTTTATCCCGTTATGTTGTGCATTTCCGCTTGCCGCAGGCAATCGGCAAAATAAAACCCGGCATATAGCCGGGCTTGTTGGTATTGGCGCAGCACGCTGCGCGCAGTGCCGGATCAGCGGCGGTGCGATTTCATTGCCGCTTGCACTTCGCGCGCGCCATCGCGGTCGCGTTCCGCAGCCCGTTTGTCGTGCTGCTTCTTGCCTTTGGCCAGGCCGATTTCGCATTTCACGCGGCCGCCCTTGTAGTGCAGGTTGAGCGGGACCAGGGTGTAGCCGGAGCGTTCCACCTTGCCGATCAGTTTATCCATTTCCGTGCGGTGCAGCAGCAGCTTGCGCGTGCGTACGGCTTCCGGATGGATGTGGGTGGAGGCGGTCGGCAGGGCGCTGATATGCGCGCCGAACAGGAAGAGTTCATCGCCGCGGACGACGACGTAGGCTTCCTTGATTTGTACGCGGGCGTCGCGGATGGCTTTGACTTCCCAGCCTTCCAGCACGATGCCCGCTTCGTAGCGATCCTCGATAAAGTAGTCGTGGAAGGCTTTTCTGTTGTCTGCTATGGTCATGAGATGGTAAATGTGCGCGGGTCGGTTAAACTACTGTCTCGCGCAAGCGCGATAAAATCAAATGTATCCAACATCATAGCAAATGGTTCTTCAATGGCAGTAGTACATAAATCAGTTTTTCTCGGCTATAGCGCCGAACAAATGTTCGCGCTGGTGGCGGCGGTGGAGGATTATCCCAAATTCCTGCCCTGGTGCGGTGCGGTCGAGATTCGCGAGCGGGGCGAGAACACGGTTGTCGCCAGCGTGGGCATACATTACCACGGCGTGCGCCAAAGCTTCACCACGTCCAACGAGAACGTGCCGCCGTCATCCATCAAGATGAAGCTGGTGGACGGCCCTTTCAAGACCCTCGATGGCGTGTGGACCTTCAAGGCCCTGCGTGAAGATGCCTGCAAGATCGAACTGGACCTGCACTACGAGTTTTCCAGCCGCGTACTCGAGCAGATCATCGGCCCCGTCTTCGGCATGATCGCCAACAGCATGGTCGATTCCTTCTGCAAGCGCGCGGAGACCGTGTATGGCTGAAGCCAGCATCCACGTGCAAGTCTGCCACGCCTTGCCGGAAAGCAGCTTCCTGCGCGCCTTGACGGTGCCTGCCGGCACCACCATCGAACAGGCGGTGGCACAGAGCGGCTTGCTGCAGGCCATCCCCGGCATCGACCTGACCATCAATATGGTGGGCATCTATGGCAAGAAGAGGCCGCTCGATACGGTCTTGCACGAACATGACCGGGTGGAAGTGTACCGCCCCTTGCAGGCGGACCCGAAAGAGGCACGCCGGCGCAGGGCTGGCGGCAAGCCTGCCAAGGGCTGAGCGGGCAGGGTGGCCGCTGCCTGGCGCGCGCCATTTTTGGCTATTTTCAAATATCTTTTCTATGCTGCAAGGACGGAGGGCGCTTTTTTCTGTATAATCTGCTTTTGCGCCAATAGGAAATGCTATGCGTCTACTTCAAAAAGCACTCACATTCGATGACGTGCTGCTCGTCCCAGCCTACTCCAACGTTCTGCCCGCCGATACGTCCCTCAAAACTCGCCTGACCCGCAATATCACCTTGAATATTCCCTTGCTGTCCGCAGCCATGGATACGGTGACGGAAGCCCGTCTGGCAATCGCGATGGCCCAGGAAGGCGGCATCGGCATCATCCACAAGAATTTGAATCCGAAGGACCAGGCACGTGAAGTGGCCCGCGTAAAGCGTTTCGAAGCAGGTGTGCTGCGTGATCCGATCACGATTCCGCCGGAAATGAAAATCCGCGACGTGATCGCGCTGACGGAACAATACGGCATCAGCGGTTTCCCTGTCGTCAAAGGCAAGGAAGTCGTCGGCATCATCACCAACCGCGATTTGCGTTTTGAGCAGGAACTCGACGCGGAAGCTTCCGCCAAGATGACCCCGCGCGAAAAGCTGGTGGTCGTCAAGGAAGACGCCGATACGGCCGAAGCCAAGCGCCTGATGAACAAGCACCGCCTCGAGCGCGTGCTGGTCGTCAACGACGCGTTTGAGTTGCGCGGCCTGATCACCGTCAAGGATATCCAGAAGTCGACTTCGCACCCGTTCGCGTCGAAAGACAGCCAGGGCAAACTGCTGGTCGGTGCTGCCGTCGGCGTGGGCGCCAAGGATGAAGAGCGCATCGACCTGCTGGTCGCTGCAGGCGTCGACGTGCTGGTGGTCGACACGGCCCACGGCCACTCGCAAGGCATCCTCGACCGCGTACGCTGGATCAAGACCAAGTATCCGCAAGTCGAAGTGATTGGCGGCAATATCGCTACGGCCGCTGCCGCCAAGGCGCTGGTGGAATACGGCGCCGATGCGGTCAAGGTCGGCATCGGTCCTGGCTCGATCTGCACCACGCGTATCGTCGCTGGCGTAGGCGTACCGCAAATCACGGCCATCTCGAATGTGGCCGAAGCACTGGAAGGCACGGGCGTGCCGTGTATCGCCGACGGCGGTATCCGCTTCTCGGGCGACATTTCCAAAGCGCTGGCCGCTGGCGCCTCGACCGTCATGATGGGTTCCATGTTTGCCGGTACGGAAGAAGCACCGGGCGAAGTGATCCTGTACCAGGGCCGCAGCTACAAATCGTACCGCGGCATGGGTTCGCTGGGCGCGATGTCTGATGGTTCGGCTGACCGTTATTTCCAGGACGCCACCATGAAGGCCGACAAGTTCGTGCCTGAAGGTATCGAAGGCCGCGTGGCCTACAAAGGCAGCGTGCTGGCGATCATCTTCCAGCTGGTGGGCGGCGTACGTCAATCGATGGGTTACTGCGGTTGCGCCACCATCGACGAACTGCGCGAAAAAGCGGAATTCGTGGAAATCACCTCGGCCGGCATGCGCGAGTCGCATGTCCATGATGTGCAGATTACCAAGGAAGCGCCGAATTACCGTTCCGAGTAAATAGCGACACACCAGACCGGCGCCTAGTGCGCCGGTTTTGTAATGACCTCAGATAAAGTCCCCATCATGCATTCTAAAATCCTCATTCTCGATTTCGGTTCCCAAGTCACCCAGTTGATCGCCCGCCGCGTGCGCGATTCCGGCGTGTTTTCCGAAGTCTTCCCGTATGACGTCAGCGATGAATTCGTGCGCAACTACGGCGCCGCCGGCGTGATCCTGTCGGGCAGCCACAATTCCACCCTGGACGGCGACTCGCCGCGCGCGCCGCAAGCCGTGTTCGAGCTGGGCGTGCCCGTGCTGGGCATCTGCTACGGCATGCAAACCATGGCGGCTCAATTGGGCGGCAAAGTGGAAAACGGTCTGGTGCGCGAATTCGGCTACGCCGAAGTGCGCGCCCGCAGCCATACCAAGCTGCTCAACGGTATCGCCGACTTCGTCACCGACGAAGGCCACGGCATGCTGAAAGTGTGGATGAGCCATGGCGACAAGGTGCTGGAAATGCCACCAGGCTTCAAGCTGATGGGCAACACTCCGAGCTGCCCGATCGCCGCCATGGCCGACGAAGAGCGCCAGTTCTACGGCGTGCAATTCCACCCGGAAGTGACGCACACGGTGCAGGGCAAGGCCATGCTCGGCCGTTTCGTGCATGAAATCTGCGGCTGCAAGTCGGACTGGAACATGCCCGATTACATCAGCGAAGCGGTGGAAAAGATCCGCGCGCAAGTGGGCACCGACGATGTCATCCTGGGCCTGTCCGGTGGAGTCGATTCCTCCGTCGCGGCAGCGCTGATCCACCGCGCCATCGGTGACCAGCTGACCTGCGTCTTCGTCGACCACGGCCTGCTGCGCCTGGACGAAGGCAAGATGGTGATGGACATGTTTGCCAAGAACCTGGGCGTGAAAGTCATCCGCGTCGATGCGGAAGACCAGTTCATGGGCCACCTGGCCGGCGTCACCGATCCTGAGCAAAAGCGCAAGATCATCGGCCGCGAATTCGTCGAAGTCTTCCAGGTGGAATCGGGCAAGCTGGTCAACGCCAAATGGCTGGCGCAAGGCACGATTTACCCGGACGTGATCGAATCGGCCGGTAAAGGTAAAAAAGGCCAGACCATCAAGAGCCACCACAACGTGGGCGGCTTGCCGGACACCATGAAGCTGAAATTGCTCGAACCGCTGCGCGAACTGTTCAAGGACGAAGTGCGTAAACTCGGCGTGGCCCTGGGCTTGCCGCATGACATGGTCTACCGCCACCCATTCCCGGGCCCGGGCCTCGGTGTGCGCATCCTCGGCGAAGTCAAGAAAGACTACGCCGACCTGCTGCGCCGCGCCGACGCCATCTTCATCGAAGAGCTGCGCAACACGCCGTATGAGCCGGTCGTGGTTCCTGGTTTCGACCAGGATAGCGTTCCGACCAACTGGTACGAAGCGACCAGCCAGGCGTTTGCCGTCTTCCTGCCCGTCAAATCGGTGGGCGTGATGGGCGACGGCCGCACCTACGAATACGTGGTGGCCCTGCGCGCCGTGCAAACGCAGGACTTCATGACGGCCCACTGGGCACACCTGCCGCACAGCCTGCTGGGCAAGGTCTCGAACCGCATCATCAATGAAGTGCGCGGCATCAACCGCGTCGTCTACGATATCTCTGGCAAGCCGCCGGCGACCATCGAGTGGGAATGATTTGATGTCTAGCAACTGCTGGCACTGATAGGCAGGAAACCACACCTAAGCCCGTGATTTCACGGGCTTTTTTGTTATTTTGTCTGGCACTGCCTGGCAACGATTGGCGCGCTTAAGCACTGTTTTTTGCATGGCGTTATTAATGGTATGACCTCACAACGATGCATGATCAGCGGTCGATACCATGCGATGCTTCCGGATTCTTTCATGGTATCGTTTTTGTAAAAGGTCATTAAAATCAAGGACTTGTAAGAAATTTTCATCGGCTTTTTGATCATGGCATTTCAGCCCTTCACGACAAGATGCCATGCTGACCGATACCAAACTGCGCAATCTCAAGCCACAGGACAAACTCTACAAGGTGAACGACCGCGATGGCCTGTATGTGGCCGTCACGACTGCCGGCTCAATCTCGTTCCGTTATAACTATATAATCAACGGCCGCCAGGAGACCGTTATCTTCGGCCGCTATGGCGTCGGCGGCATGACGCTGGCGGAGGCGCGCGAGAAGCTGGGCGAGGCAAAGAAACTGATCACGGCGGGGAAGTCCCCGGCGAAAGGAAAGGCGCGGAATAAGGCCCGCGTCAAGGACGCCGAGACAAGCGGCGGGATCAGCATCCGTGAATCATGTACCTGAGTCCCCGATATGCTCGCCACCAGAGGCAGACCGCGTTGATCGATGAGCAGATGGGGCTTGCAGCCAAGCTTGCCGCGGTCGGTTGGATTGGGGCCGGTATGCTGTCCGCCGAGGGGTTTCTTTGGACGACGTTTTGTTTAGGCGTTCCAAGGCAGGCTTTTCCTGCCTCTTGCCTTCAATAAGATCAGGTTTAGGACAGCGCGGTTTAGCAAAAAGATGTGCAACAAAGGTTGGAGATGGAAGCTGGAAAGTCGCAGGCAAGACGCAAGCTTTGGACGGTACGGCAGGTAGATGATCTATTCGAAACGAAGAATAGCAGGCAATTGAGCGGCAAATTACCTGGACTTGCCTTTGTATCAGGGCAAGATTTCAAGTAAGCTGCCGCCCGACTGTACTTTAGCGGTTGAGGATTGCCTCAGTTGTCGCGCCGTTCTTCACTTCGACAGTTCGCACAACCAGGCCGCCTTGTTGATCAAGAAGGCCCAAGCGCCGTGAATATTCATTATCCGAAATGGTTTCCCAATTCACATTACTGAGTACGTAGTATTGACCTGGTGGAACTTCATTAAACTCAAAACGACCTTCACCATCAGTAGTTTTAGTTTTATCATAGGTCGAGTAGCGTGGATCCTGAGAGACTGCTGCTGCCCTGCCTTCCATGAGTACCGCCTGGTACCACTGTTGCCTGTACTTTGTCACCGGTATTAAAAGTACTGCATTCCCGGCACCTTTTTTCACGGTGCCGCCCACTGTTTTCGCAAAGACTTGACCTTTTACAATACCGGTGCCACTTTTAGGAAGTGCATCATATTCAACGGCGTCAAATGGCAACGGAGTGAAGCTTGGACGTTGAGGTGCCACGCAGCCTCCAAGTAGTGCTGCAAGGGATGCGACCAGTACAATTTTTGTAATTTTCATCAGTTTATTTTCACTAAGATAGGAGAATCAGCGTTGGGTGTTGCAGTTGACAGTACCGCACTTCAAATTGGCATGACGGAACCTCTTGAATTATTGCATAATTTCACTGACGGTTTTAGATCCTATGTTTAAATTTTAGAGATTTAAATCGATCGCGCGATATACCCAGCAATGATTGGTAATCCCCCATTTTTAGAGCGCTTTAGAAGTAGAGGTTAAGCGGCCATGGCAAGCTTCTGTTTTGGCGTGATGCCGTCAGGTGCCATGTCGCGTCAGCCGTGATCGCTATTGCTACTCCACCACCAGCGTGCAAAGTCCCCCATCTGGCCGAGCGCACGAAGCAGATGACGGGCTAGTTTATCGTAGCCAATTATGCCGTTATTGCTCTCAGAAGCAGATGCTCTGTTGCTTACTCGGGATAGGAAGGCCCGGCACGATCTCGTCGTAGGATCAGACAACGATATCAGCACCCACTTGGTGCTTGGCAGAAAGCCAAAGGTCTCAATACGATTTATCTACTTCTTATTTACGCAGAATTATGGTGCGGGAGAGGCCAAACCACTGGTGACAATTCATTCTGTGGTCCTGTTGGCGCCTCCAAGCGCATCTTTTGATTATTGTTTGACCAATATCAAGGATATCATTACCCTGATGAAATTACCTTCTCTTGCATGAATATCGTTGATCTATAAGACTGCATGTATAGGCTGGTAACACCCCATCTATCCCGCCATAGAGAAAGAACGCAGTATGAAGCATTCATTTGGTGATCCCTGGACCCAGATTAAGTTCGACATGCTGCGCAGGTGTTCGTTTGCTCGCAGAATTGACCCACTCTGTTTGATGCGCCTTCCACTGCCTGGCAAACGCTGCCACGCGGTCGTATGACCCTGCATAGCCCATTTCTTTCAGGTCCTCATGGATCTGCTTCAAATTGTGCCGCTGCTTACGCGGCTTCGTCGTCTCGGCCTTGAGCCACCCGGATAGCTGCACCGAGTATTTGTCTAATCCGCTAACTGATCGCCGCTCCGCATAGGAGGGCTTAGTGGTTTCCGATCACAGATAGCGTCGGACGGTATTGCGTGATATATCCAGTCGCCAAGCGATTTCTCGTCAGGCAGACCGAGACGAGCATGGCAGTCTATCGCCTCACTCCTCTTTTTCAAAGATGCGGATCTTCGCGCCGCCCTGGTAGTCCTGCAGCTCCGTTTCGCCATCGATGCGTATGTCGCCCTTCAATATCACCTCCACGCTGATATCGACTCTTTTGATGCGAAACGTTTCAATGTCGGTTGGGTGTATATCGATTTCCATGGAAATCGAGGCGCCTGGCGCGATCGTGGTGAATTTCGTCTTCAGCGCCGGATTGGCCAGGCCGCGGCGGGCGTAGGTAACGGCGCCGGTATCGGTGTCGATGAATTTGACGATCGGGCCCGATTTGCGCAGGTAGTCGAGCGGAAAACCGATATCGCGGCTGCCATCGTTGCGGATGGTGACCAGCACGTCGATCGGCTTGCGCTCATAGACGCAGCCAGCGTTGCCCAGGCATTGCAGGGAGATGGAGAGGGGCGCGTGGGTGCTCGTCATGGTGTTTGCTTTCAATGGTAGTGCCATCAGCATGGCATAGATAAGGAGGCTCAGACAATATCGCATCGTATTTTCCTGCCAATTTTTTTGCTCAATAATTCCTGCGCTTCAATCGCGATATTCCAGCCGTGGCGTTTCAGGATCAGCGCGCCTTCCGCATACGACATGATCGATTGCGTCAGGTCTTGCGGCGAGGTGCCGTTGACGTGGCAAACGATGGGCGCGTCGAGCGTGCCGTCCGGCTTGAAATAGCGTACCGTTTCTTCGAACTCTGTGTACGAGTATTCGTCGGGCATGCCGACGCAATGTCCGAATTCATGCGCATACGTGGTCAGTTCCGTTGCCAGCGACACGTTCATCACGTCGCCGGTCACGTTTTCGCGGTCATAGCGCTTGTGGATCTGCAGCGTGTAGTGCTGATTCTCGTCGACCCAGAGGACGCGGAAAGCCACGGGCAGCACTTTTTGTCCGCATTGCGGATCATTGATTTCAAGCCGGAACTTGTTGTTCCAGTTGCCTTCGATGCCGGCCGTCGCGTTTTTCTGCGCCAGCGCCACCACGTAGGCGCGCTGCTTGACGCGCAGCGCCGCCGATTCCGTGCCCTTGTCGCTCTCTTCCAGCGCCTGTCCTGCAGCGTCCAGTACCGTGATGGCCTTGAAACGCACTTCCACCACCACCGGACCGTCCGATTTTGCCGGCACGTACAGCTTGAACCAGATCTTGTCCCTGTATTTGTGCGGGGTGCCGTCGTGCTGGTAAGGCTGGGCATAGCGGCCATACGAGGGGCCGGCGATTTCTTTTTCGTAGTCCGCGATCCAGCAGGCCGGCAGCTTGACCAGCACTTCCTTGCGGCGCTTGTTGTCCACCGGCGTGGTGCTGGAGTCGCCTGCCGGCTTGTATTTCGGTTCCGGCGGGGTGCTGGTTCTGGCTGCCGGCTGCCCTGGCGAACCTGGTACCGGCGCCGGCGCTGAAGAGGGGGCAGGGTCGGGTGCCGGTGCCGATGCCGAACCCTGGCCGCCCATCGTTTTCAGCAGCTCGATCACCAGCGCCTCGGCGGCCGCCGCTGCAATCACATGCGTCAAGCCCTTTTCGTCGGTCATGCCGCTCTCATAGCTGCCATCTTCGCGCTTGATGCGGTAGGGCTGGCGTGGCATCGGTTCGCCCGTGTCGCGGTCGCGCAGCACAAAGCCTTCGTCAAACAGCTTGATGCGCGTGTCGGGCAGCGCCGGCAGCACGCCGGCCGCGCTGGCGGCGCCGTTGAGCACGTGCTGGCCGCCCTTGACCGTGAAGTTGCCGGGACAGGTAAACGTGATATTGCCGCCTTCAAGCGTGATCGACGATTGCCCGGCCTGCAGCGTGATCTTTTGATTGGCCTTGATGTCGATGCAGTCGTTGACCGAGAGTATTGTAATGGCCTTGTCGGCCAGGATTTCCAGTTGTCCCGTATGCGCCTGCAGCGATACGGGGCCGTTGGCGGCAATCGCCTGGATGCCGCCGGTGTGGCTAAACAAGCCATGTGCACTGGCCGACACGGACGAATAAGTGTGGCCGGCCGTCATGTGCAAGTCCGACTGCGTCGTCCAGTGCAGCTGCTGGGCGGCAAACAGTACGGTCGAGCCTGGCGTAGCCCAGTTGATGCTGGCGGGCGCTTCCATCACGACCAGCGGCTGGCCGAATTTTTCCACCGGCTGGTCGGCAGCCAGCTTGCGCTCGCCCGCGCTGGCCTTCAGTGCCTCCTGCCCGCCCACGCTGGCCTGGTATTTGCCATCTTGCTGGGGATCGATCTGTTTGATCAGGTCCAGCTGGGCCTGTTTCGCATCCTGGCTGAACAGGGCGGTTTGTTGTTGCGCGGCCTCGGCCAACGACTTGTTCAGTTCGGCCGCGCCTTTCAGCTGGGCCAACGCTTCCGTGGTGTCGAGCTGGGTAGAGGCAATGCCCGCGCCAGTCTGTGCGCGGGCTGTGGTCGAGATGAGCACGCCTTCGCCGCCGCGCAGTACGGTCCAGGCGTCGGTGCGCAGTTCGAAACCGCTGCCGCGGTAACTGCCGCGCTGCGCCGTGTTGGGGCCTTGCTGTACCAGGTAACCGAGGTTCAGCTGCGTGGCCGCGCTGCTCGTCGCCAGGCGGGTACGCAACTGGCCAGGCGTGTCGTCGATGACCCACTGGTTATAGCCGCCGCCATCGAAATTGTGGCTGTGGATGCCGGAAATGACGCCGGCGTGATTGACGTCCGAATCGACGCCGGCCGCATAGGGCGGCGTGTCGCTGCCGGTATAGAGCTGGGCCACTACCAGCGGACGGTCCATGTCGCCTTCGATGAAGTCGACCAGCACTTCGGTGCCGACGCGTGGCGTAAATTGCGAACCCCAGTTCGGGCCGGCCAAGGCTTCGGCAACGCGCACCCAGGTGCCTGACGCTTCGTTGCCGGGCGCGTTGCCCTGCTGATCCGTGTTGTGCGCCATGCCGCCGGGATTGGCGGCGGCGCCCCGTTGCCAGGCAAACTGGATGCGTATCTGATGGTCGCGCCCGGTGGTCGCCACGCTGTCGGGCAGGCCGACCACCAGCGCCGTTTGCGGCCCCAGCGCGCTGCTGGCCTGGCGCGCGGCGGTGGCGAGCGGCACGATGGCCACGCTGGTACGCGCGCAAGCGAAGGTATTGCGATAGGTGCCCGCCTCGAGCTGGCCGGCGAGCAGGCTGGCGACATCGCCCAGGCTGGCCACTGTCGATAATTTCGACAAGAGCGTCGTCAGCGCGCCGCCAGCCGGGCCCAGGTTGTTGCGTGCCTCGTGCTCGACCCAGAGCACGGTGAACTGGTTGGCGCCACCGGCATACTGTTCGTGCTGCAGCAGCTCAAAGGCGTGGCCGGCCGCCATGCGCCGCACCGCGCCAGCGCCCGTGAACTGCTTGTTCTCCAGTTCCAGTGCCTGCAGCATGCGCAAGCCGTGCGGATCGGCGGCAGCACTGTCGGCATGGCGCCGTTCGCCGGACCCGTCGTACAGGGGCAGGGGCGGCAGCTCGCCCGCCTGCAGGCTCGAGCTGTGTTCGGCGGCCGGTGCCGCCAGTTGCTGCGGGTCCCAGCTGCTGATGCCGACCGCATTGGCCCGCACCTGGCGCCGCGCGCTGAAGCTGTCGATGGCGTCATCGGTATCGCTGGCGCGCACGCCGTGAAAGCGCAGGCCAGCCACGCCCGGCGTCGGCGGCGCGGCTGCCTTGCTGTCGAAAATCACCAGCTTGTGCTTGGCCTGCTGTGCGTTCTGTTGTTCGCCTTGTTGCGCCGCGCCATCGTCCTGCTCGTGCTCGAAGCGCCAGCTCAGGCCTTCGAAAGCGAGCACGCGGGTCAGGAAGTCCAGGTCGCTTTCGCGGTATTGGGTCCAGACGGGGCGCGGTGCCAGTTCCTGGCTGACATCGAATTCGAAGCGCACCTGCGGATAGTCGGCGAGCAGCTCCGTGATGAGGTCGCGCGCATTCTTGTCCTGGAAGATATAGCTGTCGCGGCGCAAGCCCAGCAAGGCCAAGGCAGGCTCGAGGCGCAGCCGGTAGCGCGCCACGCCGCCGTCGGCGCCGGCAAAGCCGCAGTCGGTGCACAGTCCGTGCCAGGCGCGCCAGCTGCCGTCGGGCTGCAGCAGCTTGAGCGTGATTTCCTCACCGAGAAAGCTGGCAAGGTCCAGGCCCGCCGCCGTGCTCAAGGCATCGACCTCGAAGCGGAACAGCTCGTTGACCGCTTCGCGGCCCCTCATGCGCTCGGCCATCAGCGATTCGGGCAGGTTCGATGCCTGCGCCGTGGCCAGCGTGATCAGCCGCGCATGCTGCGACAGGCCGGTGCCGAACACGCCCTGAGGAGCTTCTGTCGTTGCCGGGCCGCTCATTACGGCAACGTGATGGTCAGGTTGGCCGTGCGCGGCGCCAGCTTGACGATATCGCTGTAGGCGTTCATCTGCTGTTCGGTGTTTTTGGCCAGCATGGTGCGCAAGCCCAGGTAGCCCAGTGCGCAGATCAGCGCGAATACCGAGCACAGCACCCATAGCGGCACGTCGTTGCGCAACTTGTGCGCGATCTGGTCGGGGCGTTCCGCATGTGGCGCAAAGCCCGCCTTCTTGCCCTTCATCTGGGCGATCTCGTCACCCAGGCGGGCCGTCAGGTAGGCCAGTTTTTCCGAGCCTTCGAGGATGTAGCGCCCCTGGAAACCCAGCAGCAGGCACATGTGGAACACTTCCAGCGCCTGCAGGTGCGCGCTGCCGCGCGCGCGCAGCGCTTCAAGCCGGATGAAGAAGTTCTCGCCGGCCAGCTGGTCGCCGAACAGCACCAGTTGCAGCGGGCGGCGCGCCCACTCGTCGCGGATGGCATAGGGCGAGCGCAGGATGATTTCATCGACAGCCGCGCAAAATGCATACTTGGCCGCATCGATATCATCAGCCGAGGCAGCATGTTTTTTCGCCGCGTGCCCGAACTCGTCGAGAAATTGCGTCATCTTTCTGATGAAGTCGGCATTGTCTTGCGGGCCGCTGCCATTTTTCAGCATGAACAGCGCGTAGAAACCGTCGTACATCAGGTCCGTCAGCGTGTGTTCGGTACCCGGACCTGCCGGTACGCTCGATGCGTAAGCGGCGGAGCCGCCGGACATCAGGGAGGGGGCGTTTGCATTCATCGTTTATCTTCAGGAAGTGATGGCGACAAGTTCAAGTTTCAGATCCCGCATGCCGGACGGAACGTAGATGGAAATCGACTGGGCCTGCAGCATGCGGTCGTACATCTGGCCCTTCGCCTCGATGGTGAAGTAATAGGTATCGGGCCGCACCGGCACGGCGGCCGGCACCTGCGGCGTGTGCTGCAGGCGCACGCCGGGCAGGGCCGACAGCACGAATTTTTCCACATCGTCGGGTGCGCCGATCTTGAAGCGCAGCGGCACCACGTCCACCAGTTCCACGCCCGGCAAATCGGCCGAGACGCCCAGGTAAAACGCCGTCTTATCGTCGATCTTGCCCGAGTCGAGCTTGCCGTGATGGTAAGACGGCTTGACCTCGGTCAATGCAATGGCGAAATATTTTGAAGAGATCACCGTATCGAGCAGTTCGCGGATGATCGCGTGCAGGCGTGCGAACGACGGCCCGGGATCGGCATGCTGGTAGGCCGGCAGGTCGGCCAGCGCATGGGTTTTCGAGAACGTCATCAGCGCGCCGGCCAGCGCCAGCAGTGCTTCGTACAGGCGTTCCGGGTGCAGCGCCGGATGATGGAAATAATGACTGAGCGAGGCGAACGCCGAACTGGCCGTGTGCAGCAGCCAGAACGAGGACATGTCGCCGGAGCGAAATTCGATCACATTCTTGCTCGGTTCGCGGTGGTGGCCGTACAGGGCGTTGACCTTTGCCTGCAGCGCATCGATCAGGCGGCGCAGTTGCAGGAACAGCAGCGGGGCGCTGCGGATCGACAGGCTAGGCGGCACGAACGACGGGTCCGGCTCGAAGCCGCCGGTCGACAGGCGACGCAGGCGCAGCAATGGAAAATTCACATACGAATCGCGCGGTTCCGATTCGGCCACCAGGCGCAGCGATTTTTGCAGGTAGGCCAGTTCGGCCTGCGCCGCATGGGTGTACAGGTCGGGCGTTTCCAGGTTGGCCTGACCGTAGCGCGCCGCACCGTTGGGCTGGTCGGGCGCGGCAAAGTTGCCGCCGAAATGCTTGAAGGCGGGCAGGGCGGCATAGAACGTGACGGTTTGCTGCGATTGCAGCAGCTTGCTCAGGTCCAGGGCCTCGGGCAACTCGTCGGCGCCGGGAGCGTTGTAGATTTCGCCGTCCTGGAACACCAGCGACAGTTCCAGCAGCCGCAGCGTGTTATTGCTCAGCGCATCGCGGTCGATCTGCACGTGGTTGACACCCCAGGCGTAGGGATGCAGCGCCTTGATGCTTTCGTGCAGGCGATGTTCATGGTACTGGTCTTGCTGCTGGAAGTGCTGGGGGCGCAGAAACAGACCTTCACCCCATAACAATTTGCTTGTAATGCTCATCGATTGCCCTTTTTTCCGAAGAAGTAAAAGCGCGGAGAACGCTGCCGCTCCCGGGTTATTTTGAAGCGCGATCGGCGCCTTGCCGGAGCGTCCGATCATTCAATCTTTGCAATAGGAAATTATGTGCTTTTTTCGCAACTGCAACAACATTAACATTATCTTGAAGAAAGGTGCGTACGGTACGTTTCCCGCATGGTGCCTGCCTTTGCGGGCGGTTGAAATGTGAGTTTTCGCGTATTTTCTATTGAACGGAGTCAATATTAAATCCATGTTAGTCTCGGCAAAAATACGAATTTAGCAACTATAAATTGCAAGTTTTTTAATGACCGCGTCATCTTTTTTTTGAGGGAAATCAGACCATGTCTCGCCAATTCACATTGCATTTTCTTGCCGCTGTTGCCTGCGCATTGACGCTCAGCGCCTGCAGCACCGCACCTGCGGTCAAGTCGGCGCCGCCGCCGCCCTCGCTTGACGAACTGATGGCAAAGGCGACCCAGGCCGCCAGTTCGGGCAACAACGAAGCGGCCATGGGTTTGTGGAAACAAGCCGCCGTCGAATTTCCAGCCGATAAGAATCCATGGGTCCGCATGGCGCAGACCCGCTATGAGGCGGGCCAGTACGGTGACGCCATCATCAATGCCCAGGAAGTGCTGGTGCGCGACCCGGCCGACAAGCTGGCCAACAGCGTCATTGCGATCAGCGGACTGCGCCTGTCGACGCGTGCATTGGCCGACTTGAGCCGCCAGAATAATCTGTCCGGCCCGCTGCGCACCGAATCGCAGGACCTGGCCAAGCTGTTGCGCGAAAGCCTGGGCGAAACCGTGCTGGTACCGGCCCCGGCCGCAGCGCAGGTACGCGACAAGCCGCCGGTGCGTTCGCAGCGCAAGGGACAGAGCAAGACTGCTGACAGCAGTGCCAATCCCTTCGATGGTTTGAAGTGAAGCTGAAGCAGTAAGGCGATCTACCAGGGGCATCGCGGATGCCGCCCATTACTCGTGAAGGGATGTGTCATGTCAAAAAAAGAAAGTGTTCAAAAACGCCTGCAAAAGGTCCGGCCGCCACGCGTGCAGATGACGTATGACGTGGAAATCGGCGATGCGATTGAAAACAAGGAGCTGCCCTTCGTGATGGGCGTCGTGGGCGATTTCGGCGGCAATTCCGAAGTCGAGCAAAAACGGCTGAAGGACCGCAAGTTCATCGGCATCGACCGCGACAATTTCGACGAAGTGCTCAAGGGTGTCGAGCCGCGCGCCGCGTTTGGCGTAGCCAACGAGCTCAGCGATGAGGGCGGCCAGCTGCGCGTCGACCTGCGCTTCAAGTCGCTCAACGACTTCCGTCCCGAGGCGGTGGTGGAACAGGTGGCACCGTTGCGCCGCCTGCTCGAAGCGCGTACCAAGCTGGCCGACCTGCGCAACAAGCTGGCCGGCAACGACAAACTGGAAGATATCCTGAACGACGTGCTCAACAGCACGGAGAAGCTGGCCCAGCTGGAACAACAATCCACCGCCAAGAAAGACTGATCCCATGTCCGCTCAACTGACCCCCGCGTCCGGCGCCGCCGCGACCACCGATATCGGCTTGCTCGACCAGATCGTCGAACAAAGCAAGGTTGCCAAATCCAGCGTCGAGCATGCACGCGCCAAGGACCTGATTTCAGAACTGGTCAGCCAGGTGATGGAGGGCACCGTGGTGGTGTCGAACAACCTGGCGGCCACCATCGATGCGCGCGTTGCCGAGCTGGACAGACTGATTTCACGCCAGCTCAGCGTCATCATGCATGCGCCCGAGTTCCAGAAGCTGGAAAGCAGCTGGACGGGCCTGCATCACCTGGTTGACAACACGCCCACCGGCACCAACCTGAAGATCAAGCTGCTCAACGCCACCAAGCGCGAGCTGGTGCGCGATTTCCAGAGTGCGCTGGAATTCGACCAGTCGACCATGTTCAAGAAAGTGTATGAGGAAGAGTTCGGCACTTTCGGCGGCGCTCCGTTCGGCGCGCTGCTGGGCGACTTCGAGTTTACGCGCCAGCCCGAGGACATGTATTTCCTCGAACAGATGTCGCATGTGGCCGCTGCGGCCCACGCACCCTTCATTTCGGCCGCATCGCCCGAACTGTTCGGTCTTGAAAGCTATGCCGACCTCGGCAAACCACGCGACCTGGCCAAGGTGTTCGACACGGTCGAATACGCGAAGTGGAAGTCGTTCCGCGAATCGGAAGATGCGCGCTACGTCGGCCTCACGCTGCCGCGCTACCTGGGGCGGCTGCCGTTCAACCCGGCCGATGGCGCCACCGTCGACGGTTTCAATTTCGTCGAGGACGTCGATGGCACCAACCACCAGAAATACCTGTGGTGCAATGCCGCCTATGCCTTCGGCGCCAAGCTGACGGCGGCTTTCGACGACTACGGCTGGTGCGCGGCGATCCGCGGCGTGGAAGGCGGCGGCCTGGTCGAAGACTTGCCGACGCATACCTTCAAGACCGACGAAGGCGAAGTGGCGCTGAAATGCCCGACCGAGATCGCGATTACCGACCGGCGCGAAAAAGAGTTGAGCGACCTTGGTTTCATTTCGTTGGTGCATTGCAAAAACACCGATTACGCGGCGTTCTTCGGCGCCCAGTCGGCGCAGAAGGCCAAGAAATACAACACCGATTCCGCCAATGCGAATGCGGTGCTGTCGTCGCAGCTGCAATACATCTTTGCCGTCTCGCGCATCGCCCATTACATGAAGGCGATGATGCGCGACAAGATCGGCAGCTTTGCCGCCGCGTCCAACGTCGAAGATTTCCTCAACCGCTGGCTGATGCAATACGTGCTGCTCGACGATAACGCCAGCCAGGAGCAGAAGGCCCAGTTCCCGCTGCGCGAAGCGTCGGTGCAGGTGTCGGAAGTGCCGGGCCGTCCCGGCGTCTACCGCGCCATTTCCTTCCTGCGTCCCCATTTCCAGCTCGATGAGCTGTCCGTTTCACTCCGTTTGGTCGCGGAGCTGCCGCAATCGACCAAATCCTGATTTTTTCATCAACAACCGAAAGGAATGACATGGCAATCGACGTTTACTTGCAAATTGATGGTATCAAAGGCGAATCCACCGACACCTCCCATAAAGATTGGATCGAATGCAAGTCGGTCCAGTGGGAAGTGCTGCAGCCGAAGTCCGCCACCGCCTCGACCGGCGGCGGCCATACCGCCGAACGTACCGAGCACAAGGATATCGTGGTCGCCAAGCTGGCCGACCTCGCCACGCCTCTGCTGCTGCAAAATTGCTCATCCGGTAAAACGATCCCGAAAGCCAAGTTCGAATTCCTGCGCGCCGACGGCCAGGGCGAGCGCATCAAGTACTTCGAGATCGAGCTGGAAAACGTGCTGATCAGCAGCGTGGCGCCGTCCGTCGCCGCTGGCGACATCCTCGGCGAAAACGTGTCGATCAAGTATTCCAAGGTCAAGTGGAAATACACGCAGCAAAAAGTCGGTGGTGGCTCGGGCGGCAATACCTCTGGCGGTTGGGATCTGTCGGCCAACAAGACGATTTGATCGACAACGGCCCTTGCCGGATGACGCCGTTCCGGCTAGCCGCCGACGGTGACTCCGGCTTGTGCCTGCGTGACTGATGCTTCTGAATCAAAGGGCCGCCGCAGGCCGCCCTTTTGTTCCTTCCCACCGCCAACGACAGGATACCGATGAAGGGTTTTACGCCGGGGTTGTTCGACCGCCTGATGGACACGCCCGTCCAGGGCGCTTCCAGTAGCACCGTCTCGCGCCTGTCGCTGGAGGATTTGAAAGATACCGTGGCACGCGACCTGGAGGCGCTGCTCAACACGCGCACCGTGATACCGGAGGCGCTGCTGACAAAATTTCCCGAATGCGGCCGTTCGATCGTCACCTACGGCCTCAATGATTTCGCCGGCCTGAGCTTGTCGAGTTCCGACGACCGCGCGTATATCTGCCAGTGCCTGGAAAAAGCCATCGCGCGCCATGAACCGCGCCTGCGCAGCGTGCGCGCTTCGCTGGAAATCCAGGAAGGCTCGATCAACCGCCTCAATTTCGCCATCACCGCGCTACTGGTGGTGCACTCGGCCCAGGAACCTGTCAACTTCGACGCCATCCTGCAGCCGTCCAGCCTGCATTACACGATCAGCAAGGCGCGCCGTACGGCGCAAGGAGCCTGAACTTGGAAGAATTATTGCCGTACTACGAACGTGAACTGGGTTTCCTGCGCCGCTATTCGCGCGAGTTTTCCGAGCGCTACCCGAAGATCGCGGGACGGCTGCTGATCGGCGGCGAAGTCTGCGAAGACCCGCATATCGAGCGCATGATCCAGTCCTTCGCGCTGCTCAATTCGCGCATCTCGAAACGCCTCGATGACGACTACCCGGAATTTACCGAGGCGCTGTTCGAGGTACTGTATCCGCATTACCTGCGGCCATTTCCTTCGTGCTCGATCGCGCGCCTCGACTACAGCGGCGCGGCGGCGCAGCTGACGGCCGCCACCGAGATCGCGCGCGGCACCGAGCTGGCGACACGCCCCGTCAAGGGCGTCGCATGCACCTTCCGCACCGCGTATCCGGTCACCGTGGCGCCGCTGGCGCTGACGCATGCGGCGTTTGCCGCCATCATCGACGCGCCCGAGCAGGTGCAACTGCCGCCAAACGCCACTTCCAGCGTCAGCATCGTCCTCGAAGCGACCGCCGATCAGATCAGCCTGGCGCAACTGGGCGTCAAAAAGCTGCGCGTGTTCATCGACGGCGAACCGTCGTTTTGCGCGGCGCTGCGCGACGCGCTGTTCATGCGCACGGTCAAGGCCTATGTGGAAGCGGACGACGGCGGCCGCTGGAACGCGCTGGCGCAGCTTCCCGTCAGCACCGCCGGCTATGCCGAGGACGATGCGCTGATCCCGTTTTCGGCCCGTTCGCATCCGGCCTACCGGCTGCTGACCGAATATTTCTGCTTTCCCGAAAAATTCAATTTTTTCGACATCGACCTGGCCGCGCTGTGCGCGCCGCTGCCGTCCGGCTGCAGGCGCATCACCTTGCACCTGGCCCTGGCCGGCCTGCGCACCGATTCGAATACGGCGCGCATGCTGGGCACCATGACGACCAATAACCTGCTGCTGGGCTGCACGCCGGTGGTCAACCTGTTCCGCCAGCGCGGCGAGCCGATCCGGCTGACGCACACGGCCGCCAGCTATCCGGTGCTGGCCGATGCGCGCCGCGCCTATGCCTTCGAGGTGCAGGCCATCGAATCGGTCAAGCTGGTGCGCCAGACGCCGCAAGGGGAGTCGATCACCGAATTTCGCCCGTTCTATTCGCTGCGCCACGGCCAGATGCCGGCCAAGGACGGGCATTACTGGGTGATGCGGCGCGATGACACCGTCAGCGAAAAAAGCCCCGGCTACGAGACCGAGATTTCCATCGTCGACATCGATTTCGACCCGGCCGCGATCGAAACCGATACCCTGAGCCTCGAGTTGAGCTGCACCAACCGCGACTTGCCGGCGCAACTCACCTATGGCCTGCGCGGCGGCGACCTGTTCCTAGAAGGCGGATCGAGCGTGCGCAGCATCCACTTCCTGCGCAAACCGACGGAGTCGCACCGCTTCGAGCGGGGCCGCGGCGCGCACTGGCGCCTGATCTCGCACCTGTCGCTGAACCATCTGTCGCTGTCGGGCAGCGGCCTGGAAGCGTTCCAGGAGATGCTGACCCTGTATGACTTGCCCCGCTCGGCGGCCTCGCAACGGCAGATCAGCGGCATTGCCGCGATCGACCACAAGGCGGCCAACGCCTGGCTGCCCGGCAATCCCTTCGCCTGTCTGGTGCGCGGCCTGGAAGTGCGGCTGACGCTCGACGAGGAAGCTTTCGTGGGCAGCGGCATCCATGCGTTTGCCCATATCGTCGAGTGTTTTCTCGGCCTGTACGTGCATGCCAACAGTTTCACGCAACTGGTGGTGCTGTCGAAAAAATCGGGAGAGGAGTTGTTGCGATGCAAACCACGCAGCGGCGATTTGAGCCTAGTGTAATCGAGCGCCTGTTCGCCGAGCCTTACCGCTTCCAGTACTTCCAGGCGGTGCGCATGCTCGAAATCTGGCTGGTTCGCAACGGCATGGCGCGCGAGGGCGCGGTGGCCAACTACCTGCGCTTTCAAAATTCGGTGTCGCTCAATTTCGCGCCCAGCCAGCTTGAAGCCGTGCAGGCCGAACCGCGCGAGCTGGGCGCCCTGGCGGCCGACATGCGTGCGCTGGGCGAAGCCGTGCGGGGCGGCGGACTGAAATACGTGCGCATCACGCCGGCCTTCATGGGCTTTCTCGGTGTGGCCGGCGCGCTGCCCGCCCATTACACGGAACGCATCGCCGCGCACCAGCTGTACGAAAAGGACGAAGGACCGCGTGCTTTTCTCGACACTTTTTCCAGCCGCGCGCTGGCGCTGTTCTACGAAGCGTGGCGCAAGTACCGCCTGGAACTCAAATACCAGCTCGATGGCAGGGACAAGTTCCTGCCGCTGCTGCTGTCGCTGGCGGGGCTGGGCCATGCGTCGCTGTGCCAGCGCCTGTACGACGATGGCGATGGCGTCCTCGACGAGTCGGTGGGATTTTTTGTCGCGGCCATGCGGCACCGGCCGCCATCGGCGGTGGCGATCGGCCAGGTATTGTCCGCGTATTTCGGCCAGAGCATCAAGGTGACCCAGTTTGTCGGCTGCTGGTACGACGTGCCGCGCGACCAGCAAAGCAGCCTCGGTGGCATGAACGCGATGCTGGGTTCGACGGCGCTGGTCGGCGCGCGCGTCTGGCAGCGCGATTTGCGCATGCGCCTGGTGGTCGGGCCGCTGGCGCGCACCCATTTTGACGCCTTTTTGCCGGGCGGGGCGGCCGCGCGCGCGCTGGAAAAAATGCTCACCATGTTTACCGGCCTGTGCCTCGAATACGAAGTGCAGCTGGTGCTGCGCGCCGAGGATGTGCATGGCGTCACCCTGGAGCAGCCGCGCAGCGGCGGGCGGCTGGGCTGGGACAGTTTCCTGATCACCGCCGGCGCCGCGCAGGACCGTGGCGACGTGCGCTACGAATTGCATACGCTGGCATGAACCATCTTTCTTTTTTATCCGTTTCCACACAAGGACCTTTGCCCCATGAGCATCAACCTCAAGACGCTGATCAGCAAGCTCAATGACACCAGCCGTACCGCCGCCACCCGCGCCGCCGGCATCTGCGTCGGCCTCGGACAATACGAGGTCGACCTGGAACACCTGTTCCTGGCCCTGCTGGAACAGCCGGCCAGCGACTTTGCGCTGATCGCCCGCCACAGCGGCATCAGCGTCAGCATGCTCGAAGCGGACTTGCAGGCCGAAGTGGCGCGCCTGCAGACCGGCAATGCGCGCACCCCCGTGTTTTCGCCCCGGCTGCCGAAGCTGTTTGAAAACGCCTGGCTGATCGCGTCGCTCGACGTGCAGGCGGGCCGCCAGGCCAGCATCCGCAGTGCGCATCTGCTGCAGGCGCTGCTGACCGACCCTGAATTGGCGCAGCTGGCTTACCGGGGCTCGAAACTGTTCAATAAATTCAAGCTCGACGACTTGAAGCATAACCTCGACAAGATCACGCAAGGCTCGCAGGAGGCGGCAGGCGCTTCGGCTGCCGATGGCGAGGCTGGCGAGGGCGGCGAGGGAGGAGGAGACCCCGTCGGCGAACTGGCAGGGCGCGCGGCCGCGTCGAAAACCCCGGCGCTGGACCAGTTCACCACCAACCTGACGGCGCGCGCGCGCGACGGCAAGGTCGATCCGGTGATCGGCCGCGATGCGGAGATCCGCCAGGCCATCGATATCCTGATGCGGCGGCGCCAGAACAACCCGATCCTGACGGGCGAGGCGGGCGTGGGCAAGACGGCCGTGGTCGAAGGGCTGGCCCTGCGCATCGCGCTGGACGACGTGCCCGATGTATTGAAGGGCGTCGAGATCCATACGCTGGACATGGGCCTGCTGCAGGCCGGCGCCAGCGTCAAGGGCGAGTTCGAGAACCGCCTGAAAAACGTCATCGACGAAGTCAAGAAAAGCCCGCACGCCATCATCCTGTTCATCGACGAAGCGCACACCATGATCGGCGCCGGCGGCACGGCCGGCCAGAACGACGCGGCCAACCTGCTCAAGCCGGCATTGGCGCGCGGCGAGCTGCGCACGATTGCCGCCACCACCTGGGGTGAATACAAGAAGTATTTTGAAAAGGACGCCGCGCTGGCGCGCCGCTTCCAGGTCGTCAAGATCGAGGAGCCGAGCGAGGAACTGGCCTGCGCCATGTTGCGCGGCATGGCACCGCTGATGGAAAAGCATTTCAATGTGCGCATCTATGACGAAGCCATCACCGAAGCGGTACGGCTGTCGCACCGCTACATCATGGGGCGCCAGCTGCCCGACAAGGCCATCAGCGTGCTCGATACGGCCTGCGCCAAGGTGGCGCTGGGCCAGAACGCGACGCCGGCCCTGCTGGAAAACCTGGTCAAAAAGCTCGACCGCATCGACGCCGAAGTCGCCACGCTCGAGCGCGAGGAAAAGAGCGGCGGCAACCACCCGGTGCGTCTGAAAGACTTGCGTGAGCAGCGCAGCAGCGCCGCCGGCGAGCATGCGGCGCTGGCCGCGCGCTGGGAAAACGAAAAGACGCTGACCGGAAAAGTCAGGGCGGCGCGCCAGGACCTGGAAAGCGCCGGCGTCAAACCGGACGCCAGCCAGGCCGGCGATCTGCAGGCCCTGCTCAAGGACTTGCGCGCGCTGCAGGGCGAAACACCGATGGTGCCGGTGCAGGTCGACGGCCACGTGGTGGCGGAAATCGTCGCCGGCTGGACCGGCATCCCGCTGGGAAAAATGGTCAAGGATGAAATCCGTACGGTGCTCAAACTGAAGGACATGCTGGAAGAGCGCGTGCTGGGCCAGTCGCATGCGATCGAAGCGGTGGCGCAGCGCGTGCGTACCTCGCGCGCCAACCTGGACGATCCGAACAAGCCGAAGGGCGTGTTCCTGTTCGTCGGCCCGTCCGGCGTGGGCAAGACGGAAACGGCGCTGGCGCTGGCCGATGTGCTGTATGGCGGCGAACGCAAGCTGATCACCATCAACATGAGCGAATACCAGGAAGCGCACAGCGTGTCAGGCCTGAAAGGCTCGCCGCCCGGCTATGTCGGCTATGGCGAAGGCGGCGTGCTGACCGAGGCCGTGCGGCGCAACCCTTACAGCGTGGTGCTGCTCGACGAAGTGGAAAAAGCCCACCCGGACGTGCTCGAGCTGTTCTTCCAGGTCTTCGACAAGGGCGTGATGGAGGATGCCGAAGGGCGCGAGATCGACTTTAAAAACACCATCATCATTCTCACCTCGAACGTCGGCTCGAGCATCCTGATGCAGGCCTGCCTGAATGTGGCGGCGCCAGACCTGCCGACGCCGGAGCAGCTGGAGGAAAAGCTTCGCCCGCAACTGATGAAAACCTTCAAGCCGGCCTTTTTGGGACGCTTGAAAGTGATCCCGTTCTATCCGATCTCGGACGACGTGCTGGTCAATATCATCGGCCTGAAACTGGGCAAGATCGCCCAGCGCATCGCGGCCAATCACAAGGCCGAATTCAGCCACGACGAGGCGCTGGTCGAGGCCGTGCTGGCGCGCTGCACCGAAGTCGATTCGGGCGCGCGCAATGTCGACAATATCCTCAACGGCACGGTGCTGCCCGAGATCGCCGAGTCGGTGCTGGCCAAGATGGCCGAAGGCGCAGCGATTACGAAAATCAAGGTCAGCGCCAGCAAGCAGGGGCAGTTCAAGTACACCATCAAGTAGGCACTGCCGCCATGGGACGTGGAGAGGAGGGGCGCAATCTGTTCACCCGGTTTCAATCGCGCTCCGGCGACATAAATTCCTCGCCACAATAATTGCTAAATATGCAAAATCTGGTAAACGACTGACGGGAAGCGCATGTCATCCACCTCGACCGACAAGATTGCTGACGCGCTGGCTGCTTTCACGAGCGCCACGCGGCTGTACGAGTTGACCTACGGCGAGGACGCGGACAGCGGCTTGCTGGTCGAAGCCTTTGCCGCCGACGAGCGGCTGCAGGAGGTCGGTGCGCGCGACATCATCGCCTTGTCCACCAGCGCCCATGTGGCGCTGGCGTCGCTGC